>CAZOOY010000109.1:0-6437 GCA_964581555.1 uncultured Staphylococcus sp. | reverse complement strand
CAGATACCGGCCACGGCAGCACGCGAGCCGTTGGGGTTGCCGGGATAACTGTTGTAGGCATATTTAGCCACGATGTTATAGTTGTCAAGCGGCATGGGGAGATAGAACTTACCCTCGCCGTGGGCCACCCAGATGCCAAGCTTCGAACCTGAGAGCGAACCAAACATCACCGAATTGTTGGCGGGGATGTTGAGGCCGAGGAACTGTGACTCAAACTTGTGAGAGTCATTGTGAAGCATCATGGTTTTCTTCGGGTGCTCGGGGTTGATGAGGTTGAGCTCGATCATGAGCTGGCAACCGTTACATATGCCGAGCGAGAGGGTGTCCTCACGCTTGTAGAAGTTCTCCAATGCGCGGCGGGCATTCTCGTTGTAGCGGAAGCCCGAGGCCCATCCCTTTGCCGAACCGAGAACGTCGCTGTTGGAGAATCCTCCGCAGAACACGATCATGTTAACATCCTCGAGATTCTCGCGACCACTCATGAGGTCGGTCATGTGGACATCCTTCACGTCAAAACCGGCGAGATAAAGCGAGTAGGCCATCTCGCGGTCACCGTTGACACCCTTCTCTCGGATGATGGCTGCGCGGGGACGGCCGTCACCGTGACCATCACGGCGTAGGGCGATGCCGCGGCTCTCGAGCTTGCCGTCAAATCCGGCGGGGAAGCGGTAACGGATAGGTTGTTTCTTGTAGTTCTCGAAACGGGCGCGGGCGCACTTCTCACCGCTCTGGAGAGTGTCGAGAAGATAGCTGGTGTGCATCCAGACGTCGCGGAGATGGTCAATACCCATCAGACGCTGGGTGTTATGGTGGTTGACAATGAGTGTGCGCTCGGCTGTGGGGACACCGATATGATGGAAGCGTACGCCGGCCTTGGCGAGCAGGGCGTCCACCTTATCAATCTTAGTGGCGTCAACCTGTGCAACGAGAGCGGGATTTTCAGCGAAGAGGATCTTCACGAGATCTTTCTCGCCAAACACGTTGGCATCAAGCTCAATACCACCCTTGGTGTTGCCGAATGTCATCTCGAGCAGGGTGGTGACGAGTCCACCGGCTGAGACGTCGTGGGCGGCGAGGAGCATGTTCTTTTTCACGAGCTGCTGCACGGCCTCGAATGCCTTGACAAAATAGGCGGGATCAGTCACGGTGGGGACATGGGAACCGATCTTGCCAAGCGACTGTGCGAAAGCCGAGCCGCCGAGTTTGAGATCGTCGGCCGAGAAGTCTATATAATAAAGTATAGAAGATTTGTCGCGAAGAACGGGGGAGAGGGTCTTGCGGACGTCGCTCACTTCACCGGCGGCTGAGATGATGACAGTGCCGGGGGCACAGACCTTATCGGCACCATATTTCTGAGTCATCGACAGGGAGTCCTTGCCGGTGGGGATGTTGACTCCGAGAGCGCAGGCGAAATCACTGCAGGCCTCGACAGCACGGTAGAGCGAAGCATCCTCGCCGGGATTCTTGCAGGGCCACATCCAGTTGGCGCTGAGCGAGAGGGACTTGATGCCGTCGCTGAGCGGAGTGGCTACGATATTGGTGAGCGCCTCGGCCACTGCCATCACCGAACCCTTGGCAGAGTCGGCGAGAGCAACCTGAGGTGCATGGCCGATGGAGGTGGCGATGCCGAGCTTGCCGGAATAGTCGAGAGCCATCACGCCGCAGTCGCTGAGCGGAAGCTGGATCTCGCCCTGACACTGCTGACGGGCTATCTTGCCTGTCACCGAACGGTCCACCTTGTTGGTGAGCCAATCTTTGGATGCAACGGCTTCGAGTGCGAGAGTATCGGCCACGTATTTTTCGATCTCCTTTTCATCATAATGGAGATCGGAGTAGACGGTTTCTACAGTATTATCGACAAGAGTTGTCTTGGGCGATGAGCCGAACATATCCGTCATGGCCAGGTCGATGGGCTTCACACCATCTTTCTGCTCGAAAACGAAACGGTGGTCGCCGGTGGTCTCGCCGACGACATACATCGGAGCACGCTCGCGATCGGCAATCGCCTTGACATACTCAAGATCCTCTTTCTTGAGCACCATGCCCATACGCTCCTGACTCTCGTTGCCGATGATCTCCTTTGAGGAGAGGGTCTTGTCGCCTACGGGGAGAGCGGCGATATCTATCTTGCCTCCGGTCTCTTCGACGAGCTCCGAGAGGGCGTTGAGGTGACCGCCTGCACCATGGTCGTGGATGGAGACGATCGGGTTGTCGTCATTTTCGGCCAGAGCGCGGATCACGTTGGAAACACGCTTCTGCATCTCGGGATTGGCGCGCTGCACGGCGTTGAGCTCGATACCTGAAGCATACTGGCCTGTCTCGACCGACGAGACAGCACCACCGCCCATACCGATGCGATAGTTGTCGCCACCCATAACGACGACAGCCTCACCTGCCTCGGGTACGCCCTTGATGGCATCCTTGGAAGCGGCATAACCAACACCGCCGGCAAGCATGATCACCTTGTCATAGGCATACATCTTGCCGTTCTCGTCATGCTCGAATGTGAGGAGCGAGCCGCAGATGAGGGGCTGGCCGAATTTGTTGCCGAAGTCTGAGGCGCCGTTGGATGCCTTGATGAGAATCTCGGCCGGGGTCTGATAGAGCCACACGCGAGGATTCATCATCAGTTCCCAGGGGTGACCGCCGAGACGGGGATAAGAGGTCATGTAGACGGCTGTACCTGCCAGCGGAAGGGATGCACGGCCACCGCCGAGACGGTCGCGGATCTCACCGCCGCTTCCGGTGGCTGCACCGTTGAAGGGCTCGACGGTGGTGGGGAAGTTGTGGGTCTCGGCCTTGAGCGAGAGCACGGTGGGGAGGTCGCGCACCTCGAAGTAGTCTGATCTTTCGGGGTGGGTCGGGTAGAACTGAGCCACAGTCGGACCCTCCACGAATGCCACATTATCTTTGTAAGCTGAAACCAGCTTATTGGGGTTGACCTGAGATGTCTTCTTGATGAGCTTGAAGAGCGAGAGGGGTTTCTCCTCGCCGTCGATCACGAATGAACCGTTGAAAATCTTGTGACGGCAGTGCTCACTGTTGACCTGAGAGAAACCGAATACCTCACTGTCGGTGAGGGGACGGCCCAAGCGCTCTGCGAGTCCGCGGAGATAATCTTCCTCCTCGACCGAAAGGGCAAGACCCTCACGCTTGTTGTATTCCGTGATATCATCAATGTACTCTATGGGAGCGGCGACATTGGAAGTAGTGAAGACCTTGGAATTAAGACCGTCGTAGAGGCGGGAAAGCATCTTGTCAAACACCGGCTCCTCAACTCCGGGAGCAACTCGGTGGAACTCTTCGATGCGGGTGATCCCCTCAAGACCCATATTCTGCGTGATCTCCACGGCATTGGTGCTCCAGGGGGTGATCATCTCCTTGCGCGGGCCGATGAAACGGCCTTTGAGAGAAGTGGAAGTCATGGGGACAGCTCCGGCAAAGAGCCATGTGAGCTTCTCACTCTCCTCGGGAGTGAATTTGTGGTTAGTCTCTACGGCGTAAACCAGGTTTGCGCCTTTCTTGAAAAAAACGACCATGAGTATCTATGTCAATGATTGGAATGATTATTCTGAGATAAGCGATGGCCCGCGGCGGAGGAGAAGCGACGGTGAGCCACTTAATCGCCACAAAGTTACGACAAATCCCTCACTCTACCAAAAAGACTTTCATCTCACTCGCGATTCTTTTGTCTGAATCCTCCCTCCATGATTTGTCGGCATCCCTTAGAGAATTATCCCCTGAATCTTTAATGACTCCGGAGCTTCGCCGTTTTTAGAATGGTCAATGAGTTAAATAAAAGGAAAATTGATGATTTTTATTGCTTACATCTTCTAAAAAGACTACATTTGGGCAGTCATTCCCCTCCGAAACATTCTGAAAACAACACTCATATAATTATGTCAAGACTTATCAGATTCACAGCCCTGACGGCCCTCGCCGTTTCAATAGCAACAGCCTCATGTGGCAACACAAGCACCACCAAGACTGAAAAAGTGGAAGGTGTGGAATGGGATGTAACCGTCAGGAAAGCAGAGCCATTCCATGACGCAACGACCGGTGTGGATACCGATGCTAAATATACTATTGCGGATACCGCATCTATAAATCAAAAACTTCTCGGAATAAAGCCTGAAAACCTAACCCTCGGTTGGACTATCCCAAGCGCCGATGGATCTATATGGCTCGTAGCCTACGAGAATGGAACGATATTATCTGAGAAAGTATCTGTAACTGAAGCAAATTACATGCCGTCCTACGAAGGAAATATTCAGGTAGCGTTCAAATTTCATGACGCTCGGAAATGGGAAGAAATAACTAAAGAAAACATAGGTAAAAGACTGGCATTGTTCGTCAACGGTCAGCTCATGAACGCCCCGCAAGTAAACTTAGAAATCACATCAGGCAATTGCTCCGTCTCAATCCCCGCGGATATGATTCACGAATATCTGCCGGATCTCGAACTGGAGAAACTGAAACAGTAACACCGTCAAAACCACCCCACAAGCCTGAAAAACAATTTTATCCCGAATTTTCCAACGATTCAAGTGCGTTCTGCCACTAATCTGTCGATCCCTACCAACCGCCCCTGTCCGCTGATCCCCCCCTTGACACGACCTGTCCAGAATTCTTCCCGATATATATTGAAAATCGCCTGTAAGTCGATGACTTACAGGCGATTCTTCCTAATTAGTCGGGGTGACTAGACTCGAACTAGCGACCTCACGCCCCCCAGACGCGTACTCTAACCAACTGAGCTACACCCCGATTAGGACTTGTGTTCGCAAAGCGTTTTATTGCTTTTGCGCTGCAAAGGTAGGGACTTTTTATCAGTCCGCAATATCTTTGTTGTGATTTAACATTATTTTAACATTTGTAGGCTTTTCGCTAACTAAATTCCTTGATGGTTCTATCCTCAATATCAGGATCATGACTTATATATCGGTCATAGTAGGAGAGAAGGAGAGTGGTTAGTGGGATAGCGATAATCAGGCCGATCATGCCGAGGAGTGAACCCCAGATTGAGAGTGAGAGGAAAATGAGTGCCGGATTGAGACTCATGGCCTTGCCGATGACCTTGGGCGTAATGATGAAGTCCTGAAGTATCTGCACCACAATATACACCGCCATTGCTTCCCAGAAGAGTGTCCAGAAAGGTGCCCCTCCGCTCACAGAGCTTACAAGACAGAGCAGGATGGCTATAGGGATGGAGAGGAGCTGCAGATAGGGTACCATGTTGAGCAAGCCGATGAACAGACCTAACACAATGGCCATCGGTAGACCTATAAGGGTGAAACCTATTGAAAAAAGAATACCGACGATTAGACAGACGAGAGCCTGCCCGCGGAAATAGCGGTTCATGGAGGTTTTGAGATCGTCGCCGATACGAGTGACGATGGGGCGATATTTCGGACGGACAATGCGTTTGAATCCGCGCGATATCCTCTCATAGTCAAGCATGACAAAGATCACATATAGCACTACGATGGCCCAACTCAATACACTCATGATAAGAGAAATGGAGCCTGTGACGACAGTCCATGAAGCGGATAGCCCTTCTTCGATCATGCGCTTCCACTCGTCGCGGGTGAGTTTGGAGGCGAGGAATTCAAAGTCAAGATTGCGGCGCAGAAATTCGTGGACTTCCTCAGGGATAAATGGAATAGAGGAGCGGGTGGAGGAATACTGCTTGAGAAGTTCTGCCATCTGAGCGGCCTCACGGGCAATGAGCGGGAACACCAACCAGCATACCAGGAAGATGAAAAACGTCATCTCGAAAAGAGTCACGAAAACTGCCGGGACACGACTCTTGAGGCGAAGCAGCGAGCGGTTGTACTGCACGAAGGGTTCGAACAGATAAGCTATCAGGCATCCAACGAGAAACGGGAGCAGCACGCCGCGCAGATAGTTGACAAGCCATATGATACCGACGAAAACCACACAATTGATGACCAGCCTTACAGTGCGGTCAAGATCATATTTTTCACGCGTGAACATAAATATGAGACAGAAGTGATGAGTATTAGCGGGAGCAAAGGTAGGTAAAAAAGATGTAACTATCTTCCGACAGTGGAAAAAACCTGGGGAGTGGCTTTGTGTATCCCGGCGATTTTTTCTACCTTTGTAGCTCGGTTTGAAACAGATATGGACAAGGATATAACACTTGACGGACAGCTACTTCACTATACTGACAACGGCGAAGGGGAGAGAACCGTCATCCTCATGCACGGCTGGGGATGTGACCACACCACGCTGGCACTCATCGAGAGGATAGCTCTTGATTGCGGGTACCGTGTGATCAATGTGGATTTTCCCGGCTTCGGTTCGTCGCCCGAGCCTCCCGAGGTGTGGGGCGTGGAGCGTTATACCTCCCTGATCGAAAAGCTTGTAGATGCACTCGGGCTCAAGCGATATTCCCTCCTGGGTCATTCGTTCGG
>CAZOOY010000108.1:0-6441 GCA_964581555.1 uncultured Staphylococcus sp. | reverse complement strand
AAACTTCTGCGACTTCATGTGCGGAAGCATCCTCTTCTGGATCATCGGCTTTTCAATCATGTTCGGGACCGGCAACGGTTTCATCGGCTGGGACGGCCTGTTTGCCATATCCGATTTCGGTAACACCAATATTCCTCCGGCAGCTTTCTTCATCTTCCAGACGATGTTCTGCGCCACTACGGCCACCATTGTGAGCGGCGCCATGGCCGAACGCACGAAATTCTCCATGTACATGGTCTATTCCATGCTCATCTCCGCATTCATTTATCCCATCTCCGGCCACTGGGGCTGGGGTGGAGGCTGGCTCTCCGAAATGGGATTCCACGATTTCGCAGGTTCAACTATCGTCCACGCCTGCGGTGGTGCGCTGGCCCTTGCGGGAGCTATGGTTCTCGGCCCACGCATCGGCAAATACGACAAAAACGAGAAGAGCCGTGCTATTCCCGGCCATAACCTGACGCTCTGCGCCCTCGGCGTGTTCTGCCTCTGGGTTGGATGGTTCGGTTTCAATCCCTGTTCCACCCTGTCACTGACCGGTGAAGGTGCCTTCATTGCATCCCACGTTTTCATCACTACCAATATGGCCGCTGCAGCCGGGGGTCTTGCAGCTCTTGCATATACCTGGCTCGTGGATGGAAAGCCCTCCCTTTCGATGGTCTGCAACGGCGTTCTTGCCGGCCTCGTAGGTATCACAGCCGGATGTGACTGTGTACCGGTGTGGGCCTCCCCGCTGATCGGACTTATCACTTCGGTTATCATGTGCTTTTCAGTCGCATTTATCGACAAGGTGATGAAAGTCGACGATCCGGTCGGCGCTGTCAGCGTGCATGGTGTCGGTGGAATCATCGGAACGCTTCTCACGGCTCTTTTCGCGTTTGAGGATGCAGGCGTATCGTTCGGCATACAGGCTCTGGGCACTTTCTCTATCGTCGGTTATGCCTTTGTGGCAGGCTTGATCATTTTCACGCTTATCAGCAAGACCGCCGGACTCCGCTGCGGACGTCGGGAGGAAGAAGAAGGTCTTGACATCTACGAGCACGGGGAATCCTGCTACAACTAACTTTTAATCACGGAATCATCACGTTTCACTTCTTAAACACTTTTTACGGTATGAAGAATATTCTCATTACAATATTGCTTTTCGCGAGCTCTCTTTCAACACCCGTTCTTCGGGCGGAAAATGAAATCACAGGAGAAATCAAGGCCGACTTCGTGAGTCAGTACATCTGGCGCGGCCAGGATCTTGGAGATTTCTCGGTGGAGCCCACACTCGGTATCGCATGGCGTGGACTTTCGCTTTCGGCATGGGGCAATGTCGGGATTTCAAACCCCGATGATACCAAGGAGTTCGATCTGACCCTCGGCTATACGACCGGACATTTTAATATCGGCATCACCGACTACTGGTTCAACGTGCCCAATCCGAAGTATTTCGTTTATGCGGCCCATAAGACCTCCCACGTATTTGAGGCGAACCTCGGATATGATTTTGGGGTAGCGTCATTGAACTGGTACACCAACTTCGCCGGCAATGATGGAGTTGACAAAAAGGGTCATCGGGCCTACTCTTCCTATGTTGAAGCCTCCGCGCCGTTTAAACTCGGAGGTCTCTCGTGGGAAGCCAAAGTTGGAGCTGTCCCTTACGCAACTTCGTTCTACGCCGAAGCCAACGGATTTGCGGTGGTAAACGTGTCACTTTCAGCCACACGTGATATAACAATCACCGACACCTTCACCCTCCCCGTTTTCGCAGCAATAAACACCAATCCCAGCACACAGAAAGCAGCCTTTGTGGTAGGTTTTACCCTCCGCCCATAAAAATTCGGACCGTTGCCGGATAATTTCTCCCCCGTCCTCTTGTCAGATATTGAGGTCGGGGGAGTATTGTGAGTATAATCTGCCATTATCCACCTGATTTACCGGATTGTCGTAATTTCAAGTCTTCTCCTTGCAATCCGTTCATTTTTCTCTCACTTGTGATGTCAAAATTGCACGGAAACGGGATTTTTATTAATTTTGTGCGAATTTTCATGCGGACCCTCGACCGGTGTCCCTTGAATAATGTTCGTATTATCCTAAGTTCCCGATATGTCCACCGAGAGATTGCGCGGCATGGGGGTCGCGCTCACAACCCCCTTCCGGAAAGACGAATCAATAGATTTTGAAGCCCTGGACGCCCACATCGACTACCTCATAAACGAGGGCGCCGACTTCATCGTGGCTCTTGGCACCACCGCCGAGACCCCTACCCTCACTCCCGGTGAAAAGCACCGGCTGGCAAACCATATCCTTGACTACGTCGGTGGCCGCATCCCCCTCGTGATAGGAATGGGAGGTAACTGCACGAATGGCGTCATCGGCGAGATGAACTCCCTCCCCCGCCTCAAGGAGTTTGATGCCATCCTCTCGGTTGTACCTTATTATAATAAGCCCTCCCAGGAGGGGATGTACCGTCACTTCTCGGCCATCGCTGCCGCAAGTCCCGTCCCTGTTATACTCTATAACATCCCCGGTCGCTCGGGAGTCAATATGAACACCGACACCATCATCCGTCTTGCCCAGGAGAATCCCGGCCGCATCATCGGCATAAAGGAAGCATCCGGCAATATGGAGCAGGCCCGTAATGTCATCACGCGCCGTCCCGAGGGATTCCTTGTCCTATCAGGAGACGATTCCCTAGCCCACACAATGATCGGCGAGGGTGGCGACGGCGTTATCTCCGTGCTCGGCAACGCCTATCCCCGACTGTTCACAGAGATGATCCACGTCAGCCTCGACCCCGAGCGTCACGATGAGGCTTCCCGGATGCACCAGCGCTTCTCCGCACTCTATTCACTCCTTTTCAAGGATGGAAATCCCTCAGGCATCAAAGCTCTCCTCCATCAGCTCTTCCCTGCCTACGAGGAAGTGCTCCGTCTGCCGCTCGTTCCTGTCACCGACACGACCCGCCGCGCTCTCGCCCAGGAAGCCGAGTCTATGGGAAAGCCCGAGCAGAAACTATAACAAAGATTCTCGACATTAAGCCATTCCTCTGATCTCCACGAGTATACGTAAGGCAATCTCGGCAATTCACATTTTTTAACTCCGAAAAATTTGTTGTTCCGGATAAAATCCCTACCTTTGCACCACTAAAACATCGCGGGATGGAGCAGTGGTAGCTCGTTGGGCTCATAACCCAAAGGTCGCAGGTTCGAGTCCTGCTCCCGCCACTAAATCAATTCAAGTCATAGCAAACTCTTATTGCTGTGACTTGTTCTTTTATCGGGGGTGTCTTACCTTCACCCTACATTATTTAGAACATAGGATTAGACAGACCACATGGAAAAGATCATCAACAAAGAATTCGGCGGTGAGCGCCCGCTATTCGCTTCTCATAGACTTGAACTTGAAAACGTCACTATCCACACCGGTGAATCAGCCCTGAAATGTTGCTCCGACATCATCGCCCGCCATTGCCGATTTGAGGGTAAATACCCCTTCTGGCACGTGAAAGGTTTCGCGATAACAGATTGTGTCTTCACTCCCGGCGCACGTGCGGCGCTCTGGTACTCAAGCGACCTCATCATGCGCGACACTCTTGTCGAAGCTCCCAAGATGTTCCGCGAGATGAAAGGAATTGACCTCGAGAATGTCCGCATCCCCGATGCACAGGAGACCCTCTGGCATTGCACGGACGTGAGACTCCGCGATGTCGAGGTCAAAAATGCCGACTATCTTTTCATGCACTCGGCCAACATCGACATCGACCGTTACCGACAGGAGGGCAACTACTCCTTCCAGTATTGCCGTAACGTCACCATCCGCAACGCCGAGATCCACTCCAAGGACGCTTTCTGGGGAACAGAGAACGTGACTGTTGAAGACTCGTCGCTCGACGGCGAATACCTCGGATGGCATTCACGCGGCCTCAAACTCGTCCGCTGCCACATCTCCGGCACCCAGCCCCTCTGCTACTGTGAAGATCTCACCCTCATCGACTGCACTTTTGACGATGACGCCGATCTCGCATTCGAGGACTCCGATGTCCGCGCCACCATCACCTCTCCGGTCCGCTCCATCAAGAACCCCCGCTCAGGTTACATCAGATGCGGAAAGATCGGCGAGCTCATCCTTGACAAGAACATTCTCCCACCGGCCGACTGCCTAATCGAAGAAATCTGATGGCAAAGTATGATTTTGACACCGTTCCCTCCCGTGTAGGCACCGGTTCTTACAAATGGGACTCCCGGCCCGGAGTGATCCCCCTCTGGGTGGCCGACATGGATTTCCCCACCGCACCCTGCATCATCGACGCCCTGCGCCGCAGAGTCGACCATGGTATTTTCGGTTACACCCTCGTCCGCGATTCCTACTATGACGCGCTCACGGGATGGTTCTCCTCCCGCCACGGCTATCACTTTGACCGCTCTCAGGTCATCTACACTCCCGGAGTCGTCCCCTCCCTCTCGGCAATCATAAAGGCCCTCGTCCGTCCCGGCGAAGGGGTGATCGTCCACACTCCTGTCTACAACTGCTTCTTCTCCTCCATCCGCAACAACGGTTGTCGCGTGGTGGAGAATCCGCTGTTGCGCAAGGAGCTCGGCGACGGAGAGTTCACCTATGAAATGGACTTTGATTCTCTTGACGCTCTCTGCGCCGATCCCTCCAACACCCTCCTTCTCCTCTGCAATCCCCACAATCCCGCCGGACGTTGCTGGACCGACGGGGAATTGCGTAAGGTGGCCCGCATCGCCGCAGCTCACGGCGTCAGGGTGGTGAGCGATGAGATCCACTGCGAACTCACCATGCCCGGCTATCGCTATACCCCCTACGGCACCATCGACCCCGCGGCCATCGTCTGCATCTCCCCCTCCAAAGCCTTCAATACCGCCGGCCTCCAGATAGCCAACATCGTCACTCCCGATGAAACCACCCGCGCCCTCATCGACAAGGCCGTCAATATCAATGAAGTATGCGACGTCAATCCTTTCGGAGTCGAAGCGCTTATCGCCGCCTACTCCCCCGAAGGAGCCGAATGGCTTGACGAGCTGCGCGATTATCTTCATTCCAACTGGATCTACACCCTCGGGCGCCTGCGCGAGTCGCTCCCTCAGTGTCCCGTGGCCCGTCTCGAAGCCACTTATCTTCCATGGGTAGACATCTCGGTGCTCGGTATCGACGCCGACCGTCTCGAACACCTTCTTCTTGAAAAGGCTCAGGTGTGGGTCAACTCCGGAGTGATGTATGGTCGCGACGGTTTCATCCGTCTCAACATCGCCTGTCCCCGCTCACTCCTCGCTGAGGGTCTCGACCGCATATTTAAAGTAATAAAATCACTCGCATAGTGGCAGATATCTCCCTCATCCGGTCACAGGCACCCCTTACATTCGGCCAGCAACTGCGTCTGACTGCCAAGCTCTCATGGCCCGCCATGATGGCCCAGTTGTCGAGTATCATGATGCAGTATATCGATGCCGCCATGGTGGGTCGCTTAGGTGCGGACGATTCAGCCTCCGTGGGTCTCGTGGCCACATCCCTGTGGCTCTTCTGGGGCATATGCTCGGCAGTCACCATGGGCTTTTCGGTCCAGGTGGCCCACAGCATCGGAGCGGGAGATCAGCAGCGCGCACGGCGCATCCTCAGGCAATCCATCACCTCCTGCCTCCTCTTCAGCGTGGTCATCGCCGGTATCGGAGCCGCCATCGCCTTCCCTCTCCCCCATTGGCTTGGCGGAGAGGCGCAGGTGTGTCATGAAGCGAGCATCTACTTCCTCACCTTTGTGCTGGCCCTCCCTCTCCTCACCCTCAATTATCTCGGAGGCGGGATGCTGCGGTGCGCCGGTAACATGAAAGTCCCCGGCGGACTCAACGTCATGATGTGCGTCCTTGACGTCATCTTCAACTTCTTCTTCATCTTCCCCACCCATCACTTCACATTCGCGGGTCTCCAGATTACCCTCCCCGGAGCCGGTCTCGGAGTATTCGGCGCCGCCCTCGGCACGGTCTCGGCTGAGATTGTCACCGCAGGATTAATGATGTGGTATCTCTGCTTCCGTCAGCCCGACATGGCCATCAACCTGGAGAAAGGCAGTTTCCGCCCCGAGAAGGACGTTATCCGCAAGGCGCTCAAGGTCTCGGCACCCATGACTCTGGAGCATGCCGTGATCTGCGGCGCTCAGATCGCCATTACGGTCATCGTGGCCCCGCTCGGCGTCATGGCAATCGCGGCAAATGCCTTCGCTGTCACGGCTGAAAGCATCTGCTACATGCCCGGCTACGGTATCGGCGATGCCGCCACAACGCTTGTGGGACAGAGCTACGGAGCCAAGCGGCTCGATCTGGCCAAACGGTTCGGCTACATAACCGTCGGCGCCGGAATGATACTCATGACCGTCACCGGTGTGGTGCTATACTTCTGCGCTCCCTGGGTGATGGAACTCATGACTCCCGTCAAAGACATCAT
>CAZOOY010000107.1:0-6449 GCA_964581555.1 uncultured Staphylococcus sp. | reverse complement strand
CTCTACGGCGGCGGTGCGATAGCCGGTCTCGTCAACCTTATCTCCAAGACCCCCGGAGAGAAGAGGGACCTGAGCATGCATCTGAATTTCACTACAGCCAAGGGGGTAGACGTAAGCGGTTTCTACGGGCAGAAGTTCCGCAAGGTAGGCACAACTATATTTGCAGCCTATAACCATAACGGAGCATACGATCCGTCCGAGACAGGATTCACGGCTATCCCGAAGTACAACCGGTTCGTGCTCAACCCCACGCTCTATGTCTATTTCACAGACCGCACCACGCTACGGTTCGGGATCAACTCCATGGTGGAGAAACGCCTGGGAGGTGACGTGGAATATGTGAAAGGTAACGGCGACGATACACACAAGTATTTTGAAGAGAACAGGACGCAGCGCTACTCCACACAGCTCACTCTGGATCACAAATGGGAAGAGGGGCAGTTTCTCACGTTCAAGAATAGCGTGAGCTATTTCGACCGTGACCTGAAAGTGCCCGACTATCGTTTTGACGGCAAGCAGGTGTCCACTTTCTCAGAACTGGCCTACACTCGCCCCGGCGAGAAGATGGAATGGGTGGGAGGCCTCAACCTGTGGACCGAGGATTTCCGCGAGAAGAAATATTCCGACTTCCCTCTGCGCGACTATTCGAGAGTGATAGGTGGTGCATTCGTGCAAAACACCTGGGAGGCATCGGAGAAGTTCAGTCTCGAGACGGGCCTGCGCGCCGACTGGATCAATGCCTACGGCGCCATCCTGCTCCCGCGCATCTCAGCCCATTTCAAATTCAACCGCCATTTCAATTCCCGACTCGGGGGTGGGCTGGGCTACAAATCGCCCACTATCTTCACCGAGGAGAGCGAGCGGATAGAATATGAAGGAGTGCTCCCCATCGACCGCCATTACAACAGGCTTGAGAAGAGCTACGGCCTGAACTGGGACGTGAACTACAGCACTCCGCTCTTTGACGGGAATGTCTTCCTGACCATCAATGAACTCCTCTTCTTCTCCTGGCTCGACAATCCGCTCATGCTCCGAACCATCGACGGTGAAGCGGGCAATTATCGTCTCGTCAACATAGCCGGCCACACTCTCAGCAAGGGTTCGGAGACCAACGTGAAGCTTACCTATCGCGATTTCAGTCTCTACTTAGGATACACGTTCACGGATCTCCACACCAAGGAAGGTGACCGCAAGGAGGAGAATATCCTCACGCCCAAGCACCGGCTCAATACCATACTGATGTATGAGGTGGAGGATGAGTGGAAGATAGGTCTCGAGGCCTACTATTTCAGCCGCCAGAAGCTGGGTGACGGTCTGACGGGAAAGCCGTATGTGGTTTGTGGATTCATGATCGAAAAGATCTGGAAGCATTTCTCGGTCTACGCCAACTTCGAAAACTTCACCGACAGGCGCCAGACTCGCTTCGATACCATATACACAGGCTCGATATCCAATCCCGTGTTCCGCGACATCTATGCCCCTCTGGATGGATTCGTGATGAACGCCGGCGTGAAGATACGCTTCTGATGAAGATACATTGAAACCGGGCGGGAAAATGATTTGCTTTTTCCCGCCCGATTTCCTATCTTTGCCTATCGGAAGAAGGGTGGCCGGGCCATGAACTCTAATAGCTCCGGAGACGTTAAGACTCTGAGAGTCGGCCCCAGCGGATGACAGCATCCCTCCTCCCCAGCCGCTGCAACCTGCTCTGACCTGAAGAACAAAAATATAAATCTACATATATGAACAAGGTAATCTACATAGGCGAGTTGGCGCTCAATGTCGTGCTCGGACGCGACGGCAGTGCCTCGGCCCACGTCGGCGACCGCCTGGTTGCGGCAGCCGCGCTTGACGGCCTCATGGGCGTCGAAACCCTTTTTGTCGGCGAGGCTTCGGCTGATGCCGTCGGTGACCATATCGTGGCCCATCTCGAGGAATCTAAGGTCGATACGACTGCAGTGGACCGTTTCTCGGAGGGTGTGAGCCCTGTGAAGATTTCCTCCACCGTCACGGATGGCAAGAGTGTGATCCATTCGGCCAATCCTTCGGAGGCTGTCAATCCCGTATGGCCCCGCTTCTCGGAGGGTGACGTGGTGCTCTTCGGATCATATATGGTGCTTGACAAGCGCAATCATGATTCCATCATCGACCTGCTGAAGCATGCCCGTGCAATGAAAGCCAAGGTGGTATCCCTGCCTTACTTCGACGCTACCCGCGTGCCCCGTATCACCCGGGTGATGCCCGAGGTGTGGGACTCGCTTGAGGTGGCTGACCTCGTAGTGGTCACGATCGATGATCTTGCCACTCTCTTCCCGGGCGAGGATCCCGCTAAAGCCTACAAGTCGCACATCCTTTTCTACTGCCGCAAGTGTCTCGTGCTTGACCGCGACAATCTCAAAATGCGTTTCTTTGACGGAGACGAATCGTGGACCAAGGAATGTCATCCCACCACTCTGGACAAGGAGCACTGGACTGCAGGTGCAGTGGCAGGAGTGGCCCGCGCACTGGCCGAGGGTATGACCGATCCTGACGACATCATGAACAAGGCCAACGAGACGGCCCACAGTGAAATAGCAGCCAAAGTCTGAAAGAGATGAAGTCAACATCGCTTGACAAAACATTCCTGCCGCCGACCACCGATGTCAGCGCTCTGCGCGGGAAGATGCGCAAGGCCCGCCAGGGAGCGGAAATCCTGAGAATCCTCGAGGGTGTGCCTTTCGATGCGACATTCGACCTGCTCCGCTCATATGCCTCGGAGATGGCCGCTCAGGGAGAGGCAGCCAAGGCTATATCCACACTGCGGGAGATCGAGGCTCTCATCGATCCGGAGACGGCAGACGCCGGTGCGGCTGATCTCCACGCGCTACTGATGCAATTACTGACGGCCCTGAACATCGAGACTGAGGATCTTGACGAAGCTGCCTCGAACGCAGCCTCTGCCCTTCATCTTCTCGCTCTTGCTCCGCGCCGCAAGGACACGACATTCCTTCAGTTGCTGGGAACGCTGCTCCACGATGTGGCTCTCCTCCACTCAATCCGAGGCGAATACAAGCAGGCGGAGAGGGAGATAGAGAAGTCCATCAAGATATTCGAGCGACTCGTCAAGAGTGAACCTGACCGCTATGCGGCCCCTCATCTCATGGCTGTCAATGGCGCGGCGGCAATCTATCGCAACCGCGTGAAGCAGGCAGAACTCCTGGCCCATTATCAGGCGGCCACCGCCACATACCTCGAACTCCTTAACTCCGGGGTGGAGGATGTGACGGGCAGACTCGTCGCTTCCTTGGCCGATCAGGGTGACACCCTGGCCCGCATGGGGCGCCACCGCGAAGCCATACAGTATTATTCACGTGCTCTGAAGTATCTCACGCGCATCGAGAGTGATTTCACCACCGAGCAGTTGCGCCTGTCCATAGCGCTCGGCCAGTCGATGCTCTCGGTCGATGCAATGAGAGAGAAGGGTGTGCATCTGCTTAACACCATGCTTCACAAGGCCACTCGCATCAATGCCGCCGACGAGCATCGCCGTATAGTCGATATCCTCTACAAGGCCAAGTCACGCTCGCTCGACATCCTGAGCCTCTGGTATAAGCTTTTCCCGAGATAATCTCCTCGTTTTAAATATATACACGAATCCTGATATGAGTTCACATGTCCCTGAATCAGCCGTGCCCCGGCTGGAAAATGTCAATATAGCCATCGTCCGCGCCGAATGGAACGGCCACATCACCGGTCCTCTTGCGGAGGGTGCGGTCAAAGCTCTGCGCGATGCCGGAGTGGAGAGTGACGGCTACCGTGTCTTCACTGTCCCCGGAGCGGTCGAACTCACCTTCGCCGCATCGAAACTCATCGAGACCGGGTCGTTTGACGCCGTCATCGTGCTCGGATGTGTCATCAAGGGTGATACTCCTCACTTTGACTACGTATGCTCCAGCGTCACCCAGGGTGTGACGGCACTCAACGCTGACTGTGACATCCCCGTGATATTCGGGGTGCTCACCGTGCTTGACGAGCAGCAGGCTCTCGACCGTGCCGGCGGACGTCTTGGCAACAAGGGTGCCGAGGCAGCCGAGACGGCACTGAAGATGATAGCCCTCAATCGAGAGATAGACGAGCTCTGAGCCTCTTCATGCCATGATGGAGAGCCTGATGCAGTACGTCTGGCAGCACAGGTTGCTGTTGCAGACCGATCTCACCACCGTGGGTGGCGAGCGGGTCTCCGTCATCGACCCCGGGACGCTAAACCGCGACTCGGGGCCTGACTTTTTCAATGCTAAAATAAATATCGGTGACAAGATGTGGGCGGGAGATGTGGAGATCCACGTCCGCGCCTCCGACTGGCACCGGCACGGCCATGATGCAGACCGGGCTTACGACTCGGTGGTGCTTCACGTGGTGGAGCGTGACGACACGCCCGTCAAAAGGAGCAACGGAGAGGTGATCCCGCAGATGGTGATGAGGTGCTCGCCTGAGTTTCATCACCGCTATGCGGAGCTGGTGGATCGCTCGGACATAGACCTGCCCTGCGCCTCGATGCTCGCATCGTTTCCACGTCTGCACATCACGGACTGGCTCACATCACTGGGCTACGAGCGGCTTTACGCTAAGGCGGATCGTCTGCTGGCACTTCTTGACGCATGTTCCGGCGACTGGGAGCAGGTGGCTTACGTCACGCTGGCGCGTGCGCTCGGTTTCGGTAAGAACTCCGATGCGATGGAGCGGCTGGCACGGTCAGTACCCCTTTCGTTTCTCCGCAAGCATGCCGACTCAGTCACCTCGATAGAGGCTCTATTTTTCGGCCAATCGGGATTTCTCGATTCGGCCCCGGCGGCAGACGGGTATGTGGAGAGTCTGAAAAGGGAGTATGGTTTCCTGTCCCACAAATTTTCCTTGCGGGCGCCCGAGAGCCTCGGATGGAAGATGGGGAGAATGCGGCCGGCCAATCTGCCCTGCCGGCGTATAGCCACGCTTGCCTCAATGGTGGCCGGCGATTTCAGGATCGTGGCCCATCTGCTGGAGATGAAGACTCCGGATGACGCTATAGAGTATTTCAGGACGCCACCGGAGGGTTACTGGGCCTCCCACGTAGGATTCGGGGTCCCCTCTTCACGTCCGAGCGACACGATGAGCCGCGCATCGGCCACCATATTGGTCATCAACGTGGTGGCACCGCTGCTTGTGGCCTACGGGAGCCGTCATGGCGACGACTCGCTGCTGCAACGTGCCATCGACTGGCTGCATGAACTGCCGGCTGAGAGCAACTCGGTTATAGCCATGTTTGACCGCGCCGGACTTCCGGCCCGCGACTCGTTCGTCTCACAGGCTCTCCTTCAGCTCCGTCGGGCCTACTGTGAACCCCATCGTTGTCTCTATTGCCGCTTCGGCCACACCCTCCTCGCCCGCCATGCGTTGAGGAGACAGGGGGTGTGAAAGTGAGGTCAGAGGATAGCGGTGACCTCTTTGAATGCGTAAGTGTGAGGAATGCCGTCGGGGGTGGTGAGGGTGAGATGTCCCATCGGGCCGATGGAGGTGAGACGGGCCGAAATGTCGGAGCCGGTCAGATTGTCACGGTAGGGATGAAAACCTTCGCGTCGCCACAGGCGCGAGTCATAGCGGCGTCGAAGCTCCTTGACGGGTAGAGCAAGTGCATTGAGAATGAGCTCGCCGAGGGCTCGGGCGAGCGGTTCGAGATCGTAGGAGAGTCCGGTGAGCTGACTCACGGAGACGGGATTGGGAGCATCAGAGCGGAATATGGTCTGATTTATGTTGACACCTATTCCGGCGATGGAGCGGTTGATGAGCCGTCCTGTGATGGTGTTCTCGATGAGGATGCCCGCGATCTTCCGGTCACCCACATATATATCATTTGGCCACTTGATGAGCACTTCCTTGTCCAGAAGCTTCTGAAGCATGTCGGCAGTGCCGAGCGCCACTGCGCGGGAGATATCAAACTGGCGTGCCGCCTCCACCCTTTCGGGACGGAGGAGCATGGAGAGGGTGAGATTCATGCCGGGATCGGCTTCCCAGGAGTTGCCTCTCTGGCCGCGTCCGGCCGTCTGCTCGAAAGCCATCACGATGTCGCCGTGGGAGAGGGAGGGGGCGTTAGCGGCGACATAGGTGTTGGTGGAGGTGGTGACGGGGAGGATGATGAGCGCCATCAGTTGTTGACAGTGAGGCGGCGGGAGCCGTCGGGGAGGATGTCGATGTCGACACGGACTGTGTCGTCGGGGAGGATATCGTCGATGCGGTCAGGCCACTCGATGAGGCAGAGGGCTCCGGAATCGAGATAGTCTTCGATACCTATGTCAAAAGCCTGCTCGAGGTTCTCGATGCGGTAGAGGTCGAAGTGGTAGATGAGTTCGGCGGTGGTGTCGGAGCGATATTCGTTGACGATGGCGAAAGTGGGTGAGCTTGTGGCCTCGTCGTCGGGCACTCCGAGAGCAGTGGCG
>CAZOOY010000106.1:0-6493 GCA_964581555.1 uncultured Staphylococcus sp. | reverse complement strand
TAGCGGTTATTGCTGCCGAAGCGGGAAGAACCGTCTCGACGGATTGTGAAGGAGGCAAGAAGAAGATTACGCCAGTTATAATCTATCTTACCGAAGAAAGATACAAGAGCATAAGCCGACTTGTTACCCTCTGCACGCTCAACACCGGAGGAGGCATCGGGATACATATAGTCAGGAGTCTCAACGTCATAATTCTGGTTAATAGCGCGGAAGTCTATGCGACTCTGGCGGAAAAGTTCCATACCGGCGAGTACAGTGAAAGTATTGTCGTTGCCAATGTTGAAATTATAATTGGCAGTGTTTGTCCATGTCCACTTGGAATCATTGGCCTGAGAGAGCGTGGTGGAGTTGGTATCGTTGTTGACGATATCGCTGTGGAAAGTATAGTTATAAGAGTGAATGAATGCTGCGTCATAATCAAGACCGAAGTTAGAGCGAAGCACGAGACCCTTCACTGGCTTGATGTCGATGTAAGCATTGCCGAAGAGGCGCCAGATATTGAGAGCATTGTCGCGGTTGAAGGCAAGCTCACGGAGAGGATTCTGACGGTCAGCCATACTGCCGACGGGACCGGCATAGGTTGTGCCGTCCACCTCATATACCGGTACAGAAGAAGGCATCTTGAGAGCATTCTCGAGGGGCTGACAATCGACCTGCTTGGTATAGGTAAGAGTGAAGTTCTCGCCGACCGATACAACCGGGCTTATATTGTAGGAGGTGTTCATGCGGGCAGCGATATTCTCAAAGTTAGTGTACTTGAGGATACCTTCAGCCTTCCTGTAGCCGAGAGAGAAGAAAGCAGTACCATTCTCGGAGGATGTCGAGACTGCCGCATCGTAATTCTGGGAGAAACCGGTGCGGGAGATCTCGTCGAGCCAGTCGGTATCGGCCATAAGCATTGTACGCTTATTATTGATAAAACCGTCATAAGCACCGTTGACAGTATAGTCAACATATCGGTTATTCCGTGCATCATAGACACGGATAGGATAACCGGAGGAAGCATTTAGTGCGAGACCGTAACCCTCGGCATATTTTACAGGATCAATACCGTCGTTCATAGCTGCCTGAGCCATGGCTGTAGCATATCCCGGAGTATCAAGAAGTTTCATCTTGGACTGGCCGGAGTAAAACTGGGCTGTGAGATTGGCAGAGAAGCTTACGTTAACTTTCTTCTGCTCGCTGTGCTTACCGTTCTTGGTTGTAATGATTACAACACCATTTGCAGCACGCGAACCATAAATAGAAGCCGATGCGGCATCCTTGAGCACCTGCATGCTCTCGATGTCGTTCATATTGAGAGAATTGAGAGAAGCGGTAGTGGGAACGCCGTCAATAACGAAAAGAGGATCCTGAGAAGCGTTGAAAGAACCGATACCACGGATGCGGACAGAACCGGTGCCACTGGGTGAACCGTTGGCGGTGATGGTCATGCCGGGTATCTTACCCTGAAGGGCACGCATGGGGTCGGTGTCGGCTGATGTCTCAAGTGACTTGGTGGAAACAACCGAGACAGCGCCCGTGAGGTCGGCCTTGCGGACTGTCTGGTAACCCACGACGACAACCTCGTCAAGGAGCTCGGCGTTCTCGTCGAGATAGATGGTCATCTCGGGCTGAGCTGCAAGCTCGACATTATTAAATCCTACATAGGAGATGGTGAGCATGGCACCCTCGGGGACGGAGATGATGAAGTTTCCGTCAAAGTCGGTTGCCGCTGCGGCGTTAGTGGATTGACAGACAACGGAAGCACCGATCAGGGGCTCGTCGTCAATCTTGGAAAGTACCGTTCCATGCACAGAAATGTTCTGCGCCTGTGCGAAGAGTGCCATGATGAATAGCAACGTTGCACTGAGAATTGATCTTTTCATGTTATTTGAGGTAATTAAAAAAGTTTCTGGCACAAATTTAATTCCGAATATCTCCACAGGGTAGCAGATATGTTGAAAGGGATATTAAAATTTATGCAATGAACGTTTTTTAATACTTTTTGCAACATTTTTCCTATTCCGCCACATAAAAACACTCACCGCACGATGATCAGAGTGATGTGATCGAGAGGCGGTGAGTGAAATAGGGGCAATGCGAGCGCTATGCTTTGGAGAGTTGGCTTCAGGTCTCGGAGGGAGTCTCGCCGAAGCATTCGCGATAGCAGCGGGTGAAATAGGCGGGTGAGGAAAAGCCGATATCGTAGGCAATCTCGCTGACGCTCTTATCTGTGGTCTTGAGGAGATGTACCGCTTGCTTGAGACGCAGATTCTTGATGAGCTCTACGGGCGAGAAGTTCGTCAGGGCTTTTATCTTGCGATAGAACTGAGTGCGCTCGAGACCCATCGAGGATGCGAGTGTATCGACCGAAAGTTCGGAATTGCCCATCTCGGCTGTGAAGATCTCAAGGAAGCGCCGATAGAAGTCATTGTCGATATCACCTTGTGGGATGGGTTCCTTCTTCCCTGACGGCACCGGGGCGGCTTTTACAGGTGTGGCGGAAGATGAAGTCCAAAGTTCACGTATACGCTTGCGGTTTTCTACAAGCGAGTTTGCGCGCGCCATGAGGACGGCACCGCTGAAGGGCTTGGAGAGATAGCCGTCGGCTCCGCTCTCGTATCCCTGCACTTTCTGTTCGTCCATGGAGCAGGCAGTGAGGAGGAGGACGGGGATGTGCGAAGTAGTCACCTCGGCTTTCAATCTCCGGCAGCACTCGAGTCCATCCATGACGGGCATCATGACATCACATATAATAAGGTCAGGGACATACTTGACGGCCCGGCGTATACCCTCAGCTCCATTGGAGGCGGTGATGACGTTGAAGCGCTCCGACATGATCTCGGTGACGAGACGGCGGATGTCGGCATTATCATCTATGACGAGGAGAAGAGGCTTGTCGTCGTCAAACCGTGGCTCCTCAACCTGAAGGTCAAGCTCGGCCACTACATCCTCAGGAGTGATGGTTGAGAGCTGCGTATCAGCTTTTTCCGACACATGCTTCACCGGAAGTATTACCGTGAAAACAGATCCTTTACGAAGGGTGCTTTCGACCTCGATAGTCCCCTCATGAAGCTCGATGAATGCCTTGGTTAGAGCGAGCCCGATGCCTGAACCGTTGGGCCTCACACGATCCACCTGGTAAAAGCGGTCAAAGATACTACCGAGATCACGCTCGCTTATACCCTCTCCGGTATCGGAAACGGCAAGGATAGCCCGATCAGCCTCCACATGGTAACGGACATTGATCGATCCGTTCTCGGGGGTGTATTTGAACGCATTGGAAAGAAGATTGAAGAATACGCGTTCCATCTTCTCGACATCAACGGCGACAGTCGGAGCCGGAGGCGCGGTCTCGAGGTCAACAGTGAGACGCATGTGGCGGCGGCGCGCGAGGTCATAGAAGGACTCCGTCCACTCCCCTATCGCCTTTCCAAGATCTATCTCGCTGAGTGTCAACGTGGACTTGTCGTTCTCATACTTGCGGAAGTCAAGAATCTGATTTATGAGACGACGCAGGATACGCACATTCTTATCGGCCAACTTAACGAGAGAGTGTTGACGTGGAGTGAGATTATCAGCTTCCACGAGTTGCTCCACCGGTTCGGAGATGAGGGTGAGAGGTGTGCGTAGATCATGGGAGACGTTGGTGAAGAACATGAGTTTGGACTGAGTGGCCTGCTCAAGCTTCTCATTAAGAGCCTTCTGCAAGTCCCGCTGTTCTTCAAGCTCACGGTTCTGCTCCAAGAGGACTTTCTGATGCTTCTTTCGCTGCCAGTAGGCCCTGAGCACGAGAAATATTACCCCAAAAAGAAGGAAGATGGTGACAATACTGATATAAAATAGGGTGGTCTGCGAGGAATAGCGGGCCCAGTAATAATCGATCTTCCCTTTCAGGATCCTCATTTTGTCGGTCTCGTCTTCAAGATACTCGTTCTGGAGCAAAAGGATTCCCGCGTTGGAAAGATCCACGGCTGATGAGGAGGGAAGGATGGTCTCCCGTTGATAAGGCTCACCCTGGAGTATGGCAAGTGCCGTGCGGATGATGCGGTGTCCCTCCGTGGGATAAAGGAAAGTAGCATCTATCACGCTGTCAGCCACGGCCGTAATGCCGATATTGGGTGCGGCATCTATGCCAAGGATACGGATGTTGTGTTTTCCGGCTCGCCGGGCCACTTCTGACGCACCGATGGCCATACGGTCGTTATGAGCAAAGATTAGCTGCACGTCAGGATAAAGCTTGAGAAGGGAGTCAGTGACGACTTCGGCCTCCTCCTTATGCCAATTGGCTGTCTCACTGGCAAGGATGACGCCTCCTCGCCGGGTAAATTCATCCGTGAAGCCGACATGTCTCCCCTCGGCCGGAGTGGAGCCACGACGGCCATAGATCTCAATAGCTTTCGGAGCGTTTCGATCAAGCGACAGGGCATATTGGGCAGCCGCACGGCCGATGGAACGGTCATCGGCTCCGATACGGGCGGTGTAGGAATCTCCGTTGATATTGCGGTCAAATATTATCACGGGCATACCATTCTCATACACCTCTTTTATTATAAGTGTAAGAGCTTCCGCCTCGTTGGGAGAGACGATGAGAATATCAAAGTCATTATCGACAAAGTATTTTATATCCTCGATCTGCTTCTCGTTGCTGTCGTCAGCCGAACGAATCTCGACGATGGCATCCTCATGGAGCATGATCTCACGGTCTATCTCGTCATTGAGCTTCATGCGCCAATCGTCCTGAGAGCATTGAGAGACACCTATCCGATAGACCTTGGCCCGAGTGCATGAGGATAGAACAAGCGTCAGCGTCAGACAGAGAATGAGACCGGCAGAAAATGTGCGTAGCAGTTTCATCTGAGATGATGGTAATAGATTGGTTGGCATTGCAAAGATAGCAAAATACTATGAAAAAGAGTGCATTAATGATTAAAAATCGGTTGATGCAACAAATTTAATACTGTTGGCATAAAATTTACTACCCTTATAGAACTTTATATATTAGTTTTGCATTGTCCAAATGAGAAACACAGTTCTCCCGGTCACACACGCTATGCGGAAGACCACCCGGAGAAAGAAGATATACAGATTTAAGGTACAAGAAATAAGGATAGATTTAAGGTACGATAGATTAGTTTTGGTACAACTTCTACCGGTAAGAAAGATTGTTTTAAGGATTTCGTAGAAAAAATAGAAACTTACCGCATTAAACAAATTTAACAAATAATGATAAGATACCATCTAAAAACTCTCGTCATGAGCAGTGCAATCGCCCTCTCGGCTCTATCGCTCAATGCAGCGGACGGCGTGGAGGTCAACCATCTCGGAGTGAATAACACACTCGTGCGTGTCACCGGAGACGGCAGATATCTCATGCTTCCCGTTCAGGAAGTTAATGACGATGCCAAGATCAACATTGTTGTCGACGGCAAGATCGAGGAGACAATTTACGTACGTCTTGCCAAAACAAAGACCGACTTCACGGTTCCCTTCGATCTCACTCCCTACAAAGGCAGAAATATCATCCTCGAGGTTGTTACTCCTCAGGGACGAGGATCAGTGAGAGAGGCCCGAGAGGATGTGTGCTGGAAAGGAATGATACTCACCGACACTCCCGATCTCACCGACAGGGAAACGAAATATCGTCCTCTCTACCATCACACTCCCATCTACGGCTGGATGAACGACCCCAACGGCATGTTCTACGACGACGGCACCTGGCATCTCTACTATCAGTATAATCCCTACGGATCGAAGTGGCAGAATATGACATGGGCGCACTCAACATCCAAAGATCTCGTCAACTGGAATCATGAGCCTATCGCTCTGCGCCCCGACGGATTGGGAGCCATATTCAGCGGGAGCAGCGTTATAGATAAGAACAATACAGCCGGATTCGGCGAAAACGCAGTCGTGACCCTCTACACCTCGGCCGGCACAAGCCAGATGCAGAGCCTCGCCGTGAGTCATGACGGTGGTCAGACTTTCGAGAAACTCGCCTCCAACCCCATCATCACCCTTGACTCAGAGGCACGTGACCCCAATATGTTCTGGAACGAGGAGACAAAGGAGTGGAATCTTGTGCTCGCCCATGCTCTTGAGCATGAAATGCTCTTCTTCACCTCCCCTGACCTCAAGACCTGGACTCTTCAGAATAGTTTCGGTAAGGGAATAGGTGCTCAAGGTGGTGTCTGGGAATGTCCGGATCTTTTCAAACTCCCCGTTGATGGTACGGGCGAGACAAAATGGGTGCTTCTTTGCAACATCAATCCCGGCGGACCATTCGGCGGTTCGGGCATACAGTATTTCGTAGGTGACTGGGACGGCAAGACTTTCACAGCTGACACTCCTGCCGACGGCTCGCCCATCCCCACCAAGTGGCTCGACCACGGCAAGGATAACTATGCAGTAGTGAGCTGGAGTGATACTCCCGCCGACCGTCGCACCCTGATAGGCTGGATGAGCAACTGGCAATATGCTGCCGAAGTACCCACCAAGCAATTCCGCAGCG
>CAZOOY010000105.1:0-6575 GCA_964581555.1 uncultured Staphylococcus sp. | reverse complement strand
GGTCGCGGGTTCGAGTCCCGTCCATACCGCTGAGGAGAGAGGAGAATGAGTAATAGTAGAGCTTCGGCCCTCGTTACTCATTCTTTTTTTGTGTACCTGCGTGAAAATTCTTAACTTTGCGCGGTATCTCCTCCCCCCTCATCTCCATTGCTCACGAATCAATTCATTCATCCATCTCTTACGCGATAAAACAATGTTCAAGAATCACCCTAAGGGACTAATCCCGGCCGCCCTCAGCAACATGGGCGAGCGATTCGGCTACTACATCATGAATGCCGTCCTCGTTCTGTTCCTCTGCTCGAAGTTCGGTCTCAATGAGGAGACATCCACCCTCATCTATTCATTCTTCTATGCAGGAATCTATGTGCTCAGCCTCGTGGGAGGATATATTGCCGACCGCACCGGCAACTTCAAGGGCACTATCATCTCCGGTCTTCTCGTCATGACGGTGGGCTATGTGGTGCTCGCCATCCCCGTGCTCGCCACCGCCGAGAACACCACCTGGCTCCTCACCCTCACCTGCGCCGCCCTTTTCTTCATCGCCTTCGGCAACGGTCTCTTCAAGGGTAATCTCCAGGCCATCGTCGGCCAGCTCTACGATGATCCCCGCTACAGCTCGCAGCGCGACTCGGGTTTCCAGATATTCTACGTGTTCATCAATATCGGCGGTGTCGTGGCTCCCTTCGTGGCCCCTATGCTCCGCAGCTGGTGGCTCAACGCAAATGACATGACCTACAATGCTTCTTTCCCCGCGCTATGCCATGAATATCTCAGCGTCACCGACTCGATGAGCGAGGAGAACATCAATAACCTCTATGCGCTCGCCTCCCAGGTGGGCTACAACACCTCTGAAAGCATCCGCGACTTCTGCACCCAGTATCTCGACGTATTCAACACCGGCATCCACTACTCGTTCATCGCGTCAGTGGCCGCCATGCTCCTCTCGCTCTGCATCTTCCTCGCCACCAAGAAGGGCCTCCCCAACCCCGTCCGTAAGGGTGCCACCGAAACAGCCGACTATACCCCCGAGGAGAAGGCTGCTATGGCCAAGGAGATCAAGCAGCGCATGTATGCTCTCTTCGCTGTGCTCGGCATAGCCATCTTCTTCTGGTTCTCATTCCATCAGAACGGCACCTCCATGTCGCTCTTCGCCCGTGACTTCGTTGACACCTCCACCATCGCTCCCGAGATCTGGCAGGCTGTCAATCCTTTCTTCGTCATCGTCCTCACCCCGCTCATCATCATTCTCTTCGCCTCCCTCGCTCGCAAGGGTAAGGAGATCTCCACTCCCCGCAAGATCGGCATCGGTATGGGTCTGGCCGGGGTGGCTTACCTCTTCATGATGCTTTACTCCATGTATATGGGCTACCCCTCGGGCACCGAGTTCCGCGCTCTACCCGAGGCCACGAAGGAAGCCATGATTTCCGGCCCCTGGGTGCTCATCGTCTACTACTTCTTCATGACTGTAGCCGAGCTCTTCATCTCCCCACTGGGACTCTCATTTGTATCCAAAGTAGCTCCCAAGCACATGCAGGGTCTCTGCCAGGGCCTCTGGCTCGGCGCCACAGCCGTGGGTAACCTCCTGCTCTGGATCGGCCCGCTCATCTACAACAAGGCTCCCATCGAAGTGGCCTGGGGCGTATTCCTCGCCGTCTGCGTCATCTCCATGGGCATCATGTTCGGAATGGTCAAGTGGCTTGAACGAGTGACCCGCTGATGGCACGTTACGCCTTCGTCACCCAATCCTACAGTAAAGACATCCGGGAGTGCGGACTTCTGTGCGAAAGCATGGACCGGTTCGCAGGCCCGGATGTGCTTCATTACATCATCGTCAACGATGAGGACTACGATCTCTTCAAGTCCGATCCGGCCTTTGCCGGGCGTCACATCCACCGGAAGAGCGAGCTGATGCCCCGCTACATGATGCGTTTCCCGTTCGCCGTGCTGGGCCATCATTATCTTGTCTCCCCGTTCACCATTCCGGTGCGCGAGTGGATAGTGCAGCAGATCTGCAAGCTCGCCATCTTCGAGCTCATGCCCCCGGATATTGAAGCCGTGGTCAACGTGGACTCCGAGTGTGTCTTCCTGCGCCCGTTCGGACTTGACGATATCTCCCGTCTACGGCCCGACGGCACCCGCGAATGGATGCTCTACAAGCGCATCTTCGAGGATGAGCCCTCCCATGACCAGTATTGCCGCGTAGCCCGCTCGCTCCTTCCACTCCCTCCCGGACCTGAGCCGGACTCGTTCTGCTATATGGCCCATCCTGTGGTCTTCGTGCGCGAGAATCTCGAGTCACTGCTCTCCACCATCTCATCCCGTTCCATCTTCCACAGTTGGAAACACAAGCTCTGCAACACCTACCGCTTCAGCGAATACTATCTCTACGGTCTTTTCTGCGACCATGTGCTCAATCTTCGCAGCCATTATCTCTACGACACTCGCATGTTCCCGGCCACACATATTGATCGGTTCCACAGCGCCGGCGAGCTCCGCGAGGCTGTCCAGGAAGCGATGTCGCGCCCGGGTATCTACGGCGTGTGGCTTCAGAAAGGGAAACGCTCCGCGGTCACTCTCCCTCATGACGAGGTGGCCGGGACCATCCGGAGCATGTTTTGAAAATAGTCCGGAAAGTCGTATCTTTGCACTTCCGTTTTCACTTTTACCATCCACAGTGCGATGAAACAACTGTTACTTATCCTCTTGTTCTCCGTCATGTCCCTGCAGGGCACGGCGGCTGAGACTGAGGCCCCTGATACGACTCACCTCACGGAAGTGCGCGTCACATCCATCAAGCAGAACCGCTCCCTGCTGCGCGAGGCCGTGACCGTCACCACAATTCGCCAGCCCGAGATCGAGCGCCTCAATATAGCCGGCATGAAAGGGGTCAGCGAGATCGCGCCCAACTTCTATATGCCCGAGTATGGCTCGAGGATGACTTCATCAGTCTATGTCCGCGGCATCGGCGCACGTATCGACCAGGCTGCCGTCGGCCTTAATGTCGATAATATCCCCTATCTCAACAAGAATTCCTTTGACTTCGACATGGCCGACGTGGCACGCGTAGAAGTGCTCCGCGGCCCGCAGTCCACCCTTTACGGCCGTAACACCATAGCCGGACTCATCAATGTGTACACCCTCAACCCCATGAACTATCAGGGACTCAGGGCCCGACTCGAGGGTGGCACCCACGGAGAGTACAGGGCCTCGGCGGGTGGCTACTTCAAGCTTGCTCCACGTCTCGCCATGAGTGTCAACGGCTACCTTGACAGCGAAAAAGGATATTTCAAGAACAATTATGACGGAAGCCGGGCGGACGAATCGGCCGAGGTCTCGCTGCGATGGCGCACGGTGTGGCGTCCATCCGCCGTGGTCAACGTCGAAAACACCTTCTCGTTCATCCGCGACAAGCAGAACGGCTATCCCTACAAGTTTGCGGAAACGGGAGAGATTTCCTACAACGATCCCTGTTCCTACCGTCGCACGGGCTATACCGAAGGTCTCACCGTCACCTGGGCCGCTCCCTGGTTCACTCTCGCGTCCATAACAGGCCTCCAGTATCTCGGCGACAACCTCACTCTCGATCAAGACTTCCTCCCGCAGAGCTATTTCACCCTCACTCAGCGCCAGCATGAGCGGAGTGTCACTCAGGATGTCGTCCTACGCGGCTCCGTAGGCAATTACCACTGGCTCGCAGGCCTCTTCGGTTTCTACAAGCACAACCGCATGCACGCTCCCGTCAACTTCAAGGAGGACGGTATCGGCAATCTCATCAACTCACAGCTCCCCCCGGGAATGTCACTAACCTTCCCCGACGACAATTTCCTTCTCGACAGCCATTTCCGTCAGCCTGTGCGCGGCTTCGCCATCTATCACCGCAGCTCGCTTGATCTGGGCAAATGGACTCTCGCAGCCGGAATCCGATTTGACTACGAGCACGCCAATCTCTCTTATGCCAGCGATATCTCCACTCTCGCCACCATGAACCGCGGCCCCATCCCTCTCGGCTCAATGCCCATAGAGATTCACGACAACGGCTGGCTGCGCAAGACATTCCGCGAGCTCCTCCCCAACATCTCCGTCACCTACAACATGCGCAATTCCGCCATCTTCCTCTCCGCCTCCAAAGGGTACAAGGCGGGTGGCTACAACACGCAGATGTTCAGTGATATCCTTCAGTCCAAAATGATGTCCATAATGGGTCAGACTCCCGAGTATGACATCGACGGCATCGTGAGCTATCGTCCCGAGGTGTCATGGAACTACGAGCTCGGAGGTCATTTCTCATGTGACGAAGGGCGTGTCTACTCCACATTCTCGGCATTCTGGATCGACGTGCGTGACCAGCAGGTCACCATCTTCCCCGAGGGAACAACCACGGGACGCATGATGGCTAACGCCGGCCGTGCACGCTCGCTCGGAGCCGAATTCACCCTGCGCTACGCCCCGACCGCCCACTGGCTGTTCAATCTAAGCTACGGCTATACCCGTGCCACATTCCGCAAGTTCAACGACGGCAAGGAGGATCTCTCGGGCAAGCGCGTCCCCTATGCTCCCTCCAACACCCTTTTCCTCGCCGCATCCTATCGTCTCCCCTTCAACAACGAGTACTTCCGCGCCCTCACCTTCTCTCCCACTCTTCGCGGCACAGGCTCCATCTACTGGGATGAAGAGAATCTCTATCGCCAGCCTTTCTATGCCGAGCTTGGGGCATCCGTCCTCCTTGAGCTCTTCAGAGGCCTGAGCATTGACTTTTGGGCGAAAAATATCACCGGGACACGGTTTGATGTGTTCCGCTACGAAAGTATCGGCAACAACTTCCTCCAGAGCGGCAAACCTTTCCGCTGCGGCCTCACACTGCGCATCAATCTGGATGCGACGGGCATCTGCCCCCTGCTACTGCAACAATAAAACGTCTATCCATCCGTTATTCAATAGAATAGAACCAATCATATTCCAACCAAATAACAGACACACATTTCTCGATTATGAAAATAACATCTCTTCTGGCGGGCTCTCTTCTCACCGCGCTCGCCTTCACATCATGTCTCAGCGACAGCGACAACGCCAAGAACGAGGCCACCTTCACCCTGAACGGGGAGAACTGCTTCAACTATGTCTACGACTATGACACCGAGGAAGCAGCCCTTTTCGATGCTCCCACATATAAGATGACCTACAATTTCTCTGATGCCACCGTGGAAGTGTCGATGACCGGTCTCAAAATCTCCAACGACCTGATTCCCACGTCACTCCGTCTCCCCTCCATCCCCTATACCCCCGATCAGAACGCAGGCCTTTATATTGCCCGTCAGCGCAATATGGTCGTCGCTACAAACTACACGTTTGATTCGTTTGAGTTCTACTCTGCTCCCGAGCGCTTCATCGCCGTCAACGGTCAGAGCGTGCTCAGCTCGCTTTACATCTTCACCTATGAGATCAACGGCCGTTATCGCGTGACCACCTTCCCCGTGCAGACCTCTTATCTCGGCTCCTCCTCCGCGACCATCCTTAACGAGGATGGCACCGACGGACGGTCATACAACTCTGACGCCAATCTCGTCTCCGTCAACATCAACTATAAGAAGAAGACTGCAAGCCTCGGCTTCCTCAACGCAATACTTGCTGAGAACATGCCAGCACAGGCTTTCGAGATCCGCGATATCCCCGTGGAGTTCCATGAGGGTGGCTATAATCTCGCTCCCGAGGCCGACGCAACTTATAAAGTATATTCTGCCAGCGGCAAGGAGATGACTGACTGTCTTGCCTCCAACGTGGTCGGAAGCTCTACCCTCATCACCGGTAAGACCGCTTTCCGCTTCGATATCGACCTCTCCGGTCTGAGCTCATCGACCTACACCTTCGGCAAATACAAAGTCTTCACTTCTCTCTCTTACTACGGCGCCAGCTCCAACACCGGCAAATGATAGCCCGCGGTTAGACAAGATTTTATCATCCCATCACCGCCGCCCCTCCCCGGGTGGCGGTTTTTTGTAGCCATATTACATTATTATACGTAAAAAAGGATGACACCCATCATGGGCGCCATCCTTTTTTTCATATCGGAGTCCGACCGTCTATCAGAGCCAGCGGACGAATGCGAAGTCCTGACGGTGGGGCAGGTTCTCGTTCCAGGGATAGAGACGATAACCGTAACGGAACACACCGGGATCACGGAGCTTGTCGTTGACTTCGAAGGTCACTACATTGCCCTCCTTAGCCACAACCTTGAAGGGGATTGAAGTGAGACGCTTTGACTCATTGTCGGAGATCTTGTCGACCACGAGTTCGAGACGGAGATCGTCAGCGAGACCGTTGGCGTCGATCTTGACCACGCTGGTGAAGATCTTGCCGGTGATGGTGTTCTGGTGGATATCATCCTTGACATGGATGTCGAGCACCTTGACGCCATCCCAAGCGGCTGCAACTTTCTCTTTCCAGGCAGCGATCTCCTTGGCGAGCTTATCGTTGTCGGCCGAGAGGAGAGCGAAACGCTTAGCCTCGGGCTCATAGAAACGAGCGATGTAGTCCTCGATCATGCGCTGCATGGTGTACTGGGGAGCGATGTGACCGAT
>CAZOOY010000104.1:0-6877 GCA_964581555.1 uncultured Staphylococcus sp. | reverse complement strand
GCAACGATGTCTACAACATGGACAAGATGGTGACTACCCAGCAGTATCGTAACGACTGGTCCAACCTCCGCGACTTCATGCGCGCCAACACCGCATGGACTTATCTTGACCGCACCACCGGAACCATCGTCACCGACTATGAGACTCTCAAGAGCATGAACGAGGGCAAGCAGTATTGGAGCGCACTCTGTATGAGCGGCAATAACCCCACTCCCACATCGTGGGCAGTAGAGGACGGCTCCTACCTCCGTCTCCAGACCCTCACTCTCGGTTACACATTCCCCGTGAAGTGGACCCGCAAGTTTGCATGCAACCAGCTCCGTCTCTATTGCACCCTCAACAATGTGGCCACCATCACCGGCTACTCCGGTTATGACCCCGAGGTTTCCTCTGCTATCAACGGTAGCTCTTACAGCGGTCTCACCCCCGGCGCCGACTACTCGGCTTATCCCAAGGCATTCTCCTGGACCGCAGGTGTGAACATCACTTTCTAATCCTTGAATCTCTCTTTTATTCCATAAAACACAATGAAACTGAAACATCTATATATGCCGGCGTTGGCAGTGGCAATGGGTGCATCGTTCACTGCGTGTGACGACATCCTCGACACTGAGAACCTCTCGTCTGACACTCTGGAGAATGTCCTCTCCAATGCCACCGATGCGAGGAAGATGGTCAACCATGTCTACGCCTATTTCTGCGAGGACTCCTACACCTCGCGTATGTCCACCAACTGGATGCAGAACACCGACGTGGAGATCGCGTCCATCAGCATGAGCCAGACCGTCGGCAACGACCGTCGCGCCGTATGGTGTCTCAATCCTTCTTACTTCGGTGATATCCGCACCGCATGGGACCACAACTATGCCGCCATCGACTTCGCCAACCAGGTGATCCGCGGTCTTGAGGATCAGCCCCTCTTCCAGCAGGGCGACGCTGATTTCCTTCAGATCTATGGCGAGGCCAAGTGTCTGCGTGCCTACCGTTACTTCCTCCTCTGCAATTTCTGGGGTGACGTTCCTTTCGCCACAGAGCCCACCACCGCCGAGAACCGCAATGACGGTGGCCGTGTGGACAAGAATATCATCTACTCCTTCCTCATCCAGGACCTCATCGATTGTGAGGAGAACATGATGTGGGCCGATAAGATCACCACCGAGTATATGAACCGTGAGTTCGCTCTCGGTTTCATCGCCAAGCTCGCCATGTTCCGTGCCGGCTATTCTATGCAGGCCGACGGTACTATGGATCGTTGCCGCATCTCCGATCAGATCGAGCCTGTGACCTACAAGGACGAGAACGGTGTCGAGAAGACCGCTCAGAGCAATGATGACTTCTATGCCGTAGCTCAGGCTTATGCCCGTAAGCTCATCAACCTCAAGGGTCGCGATCTCCCCACCGACTACAAGGGTATCTTTGACATCGAGATCAATAGCTATTCTCCCGCCAACAGCGATGTGCTCTACGAGGTCGCTTATATCGAGAACTCAGGCGGTGATATCGGCTGGTGCCACGGTCTTTCCGTAGTCAAGGGCACATGGGGTGCAGGTACTACCTACACCAACATGGCCGCTCCCTATGCTCTGTCATTTGATCCCGAGGACCAGCGTTATCCCGTCACCTGCGCCATGTATCGCTGGGACGACGATGAGATCCAGACTGCTAAAAATGCCTGGGCCATCGAACCCGCCAAGTGGTGCCGCCGTGACATGAAGTCTACTTCTGTCGAGAGCAAGGGTACCGGTATCAATGACCCTGTCCTCCGCTATGCCGACGTGCTTCTCCTCCTCGCCGAGGCTGACAATGAGATCAACAATGGTCCCACCTCCGAGGCTAAGGAAATGCTCAAGAAAGTACGCGCACGCGCTTTCGCTCATTCAGCCAATGCCGCTCAGAAGGTCGATGCCTACGTGGCAGGTCTCACTACCTACGATGCCTTCAAGGATGCTATCCGCAAGGAGCGTGCCTGGGAGTTTGGCGGCGAGCGTATCCGTAAGTTTGACCTTATCCGCTGGAACTACTATGCTGACGCTATCGTGAACACTCTCGAGTCAATGCGTGCCATGGCTGTCAATGCTCTTCAGCTTGAACTCAACGGTGACCACTGGGTACAGAAGAAGGACGAGAACCCTGTTAAGGATCTCGGCATCGCTTCCAAGCTTTACTATACCGTGGAGAATGGCCGCATCACCTTCCTCAACGATATCTGGACTCTCGTTGACGACTCTGACGAGCCCTATGCTTCTGCCAAGACTTTCAGCAGCAATGACGTGAAGAACAACTTCTCAGGCGACGGTACTGTCTACCGTGTCGCTTTTGCCGAGCAGTTCGCACAGACTATGAAGGATGATTCCGGAAAGAATGACAGGGTTGACGCAGACGGTAACAAGTGCTACACCATGAATGAAGGTGCCCTCGCTTGCTTCTATGGCTTCACCACCAAGGTGAATGGTACATGGAATAACGGTACCGAGGACCTCTCCTCTCTTCGTGGCAAGCCCGTACCTTACGTGATGCCTATCCCCACCGACCGTATCATCACCTCCAACGGTGCTCTTGACAATCACGGTTATCTCATCCAGAATCCTAATTAATTTCAGATTCCGCAGGGATGTGACTTAACGGAATCATCCCTGTGGGATCCTCCAAGAAAGCTTTAAACACAGAATAAAAAATTTCATTCCATGAAACTTTTCAGATACATGGCTTGCGGCCTTCTCATAGCAGGTTCACTCACGGTGTTCACTGCCTGTGATGACGACAACAACCTTGGCGAGGCTCCCCGCCTCTTCAGTCCTGTCGTGACCGCATCAGCCAACGCAAATTCACTTGTGTGCACATGGCAGGGCATCAAGGGTGCCACTTCCTATGTCCTCACTCTCGAGCGTGCTCTTCCCAATGCCAACGAGGATGGCTCCGTAGCTGTTGAAGAGGTTAGGACCGTGACTGTAAACGTTGACCCTACCGGTCTTGAGATGTTCTCCCCCTACACCTTCGAGAATCTCGAATGGGACGAGCGTTACCGCGTGTCCATCAAGGCTATCGGTACCGACAAGGAGAGCAAGATCTATACCACCGATCTTACCACCCTCACTTATCCCACAAAGCTTAAAGCTGTCAATACCGTGATTGACACCGGTGTCAAGATCGAATGGAACGAGGATGACAAGTCAGCCGATTGGGTCGATATCGCCTACATCAATGTATTCGTCCGTAACGACGACGGTACGGTGACCCCCTGGGTTCATGAGAAAGCCGAAACACCTGCAGAGCCTGAAGCTGCTTCACGTGCTGATGAATCGACCGAGAAGAATCCTATCGTTGCTCCCGAACCCAACGATGACTATTATTACACGCTGACGGCTGACGACATCAGAGGTTCTTTCGCTATCATTGATAACCTCGATCCCGCCACCAGCTACCGTGTCATCGCCTATGATAAGAACGGTGAGTATCGCGGACGTCGTGACTTCAAGACTGTTGAGGCTGAAGTGTATGAGAACCCCGAGCTTGTTTATGACCTCCGTCTTGAGGATACCGAGGAGCTCACAAGTTCCTTCTTTGAGGAACTGCCTGACGGTGCAGTCCTCCTCCTTAAGGGTGGCGTGAAGTATGTCACAACTGGTACCCCTACCATCACCGGCAACATCACCATCAAGACCGGTATGTCTCTCATGGGTAAGGCCACCCTCTCCTCTCACGGTTTCGCTGTGGAAGGTGATATCGCCAATGTGACGTTTGAGAATGTGAAGTATACCTGCTACGATAACGATGATCTCACATCCAATTTCGGTGGTCAGTATCTTTTCAATCACAGCAAGGCTTGCAAGATTGGTACTCTTACGCTCGAGAATGTCGATGTGAAATACATGCGTGGCCTCATACGTACCCGTAAGTCGGGCCAGCGCTATGACAATATCGTGATCAACAACTGTAACATGGACTCCGTCGGTGGCTACAGGGTCATTCATCTTGACACTGATGATACTTCCATAGGTAATATTACCATCACCAATTCGACCTTCTCGAATACTGATGGTATTATACGTGCCAACAATCGTAACAACACTAATATAGATAATGTCCTCATTGAAGATTGTACGTTCGCCTATTGCAGTGCAGAGCAGGAGCTGTTTGCTTTCCAGCGTGACGGTTGTAGTCCCAACCTTGTATTCAATATTAAAAATTGTGTCTTTGGCGGTAACTACAAAGGTAAGACAGCAAAGGGATCTAACTTCAATGAAGGGTGTGTTGTCGGATTCAACAATATCTTTATTACCTCTGATTTCACATGGTATGAAAAGGATGGAGTCTTGGGTAACCCATTCCCCGACTATACTCCTCTCAAAGAGACCTCTGATCAGATTTGGGTCGATCCCAAGAATCTTGATTTTACCTTTACAAGTGGTGCGCTTGACTGCGCGGCTACTGGCGATCCTCGCTGGCGTGTGGCCAAGTAATCATCGAGCGAAACTGATATTCCAGTATTAATGATAACCGGCCTCTGCCCATTGCGGGCAGGGGCCGGAATCTTTGTGGAACCATGATTTTTGAGTATCTTTACCGCTCGAAACAACATAGCAAGTATCGGAGTGAGAAAAAGGAAGATAAATAATGCCTCCGGAGGTGCCGGAAATGCTGTCGTGGTTTACGTGGCTGCTTTCATCAGTATTGCGTTTGACTGGTGGCTGATGAAGCAACAGCTCGGCCTGACATATTTCAATGCCGTCGGGACCATTCTGAAATGTTTGGGAGACGTCGCTCTCATCCTTATTCCTTACTGGCTCCTCGCTCCCAGATGGAGGTGGTGCGTGATGATCCCTGTGATACTCATTCCCTTGTGGTGTATAATAAATCTCACCTATTTCAGGTTCTGGGATGACCTTATACCTCCCGCGGCAATTACAATGGGAGGGAATATTGACGGCAATCTGCTTGGCTATGGAGCGTCATTGCTTGTATGGACTGACCTCCTCTTCCTTGTCTCTGCAATTCTTGTCTTGGCGGTGGTTCTCATTGTTAAGCCCGCCTTGTCTCCTTCTTTCAGTCGCCGGACTAAAGTGTGGCTTGTTGCGGGTTCGTTGCTGACAGGTGTCCTCGGACAATTCTCATATTTCAAGTCCACATCGAGCTGGAGAGAAGGAATCAGGTCGCAGACTTTTAGCGAGAATTTCTACGATCATTTCCTGGGTGGCTATACAGGTCAGAAACAGCTCTATCTATATAACGGAATGAGCTATTATGGCGTGAGATTTGTGGCTGATGCAATTATGCTCCTCAATAGCAGGCTCGAACTCTCGGCCGAAGAACGCAGTGAGATAGCTGATTTTATCAGGCGGTACTCCCGCTCGGCTGTCACGTCGGAGGTCGATACTGTCCCGGCCCCGAATATCGTATATATTATAGTAGAGTCCCTCAATGCGGATATGGTAGGGAAGAGGATAGGGGATATCCCGGTGATGCCTGTGCTCGACTCGCTCTCGAGGATGGAGGGAACAGTAGTGTTTGACAATGTCGTGAGCCAGATTAAGGCAGCCAGCTCCTCAGACGGTCACCTGCTTCTGCTCACCGGACTTATGCCTCCCGAGAAGATGGCTTACTCGATTACATTCGGTTCTCAAAACACCTTCCCATCGCTGGCTTCCTACTTCCCGGATCACCACAAATATCTCCTGCTCGCCGATGAGGGAGTTTGCTGGAATGAGGGAAATACTTTGCGGAATTTCAGCTTCGGGGAGCCTCTTGTGATAAAAGACCGGCCGCAATATCCGGTGGATGTTTCCGGATGTGACGGAGCCATGTTCCTCCAGGCAGCCGATCTGCTCAAGACTGCAGAGCGCCCTTTCATGATGACGCTCATGACCATCTCCATGCATGTCCCGTTTAAGGAATCCGCGTGGCCACTTCCAGAGTGGCTGAAAGAGGCGGAGGGAATGACTGATGCTGATAAGGATTATGCCAACATGTGCCGGGAGACGGACAGATGTATAGGTGATTTCTTGAAGGCTGTCCCCGAAGGAACGATAATATTTATTGCATCCGATCATCACCAGTCGCTTGGCTCCGCCAAGAATCCACGCGCTTTTTTCATGGCCGTAAATACCGGCAAGACTCGCCGCATCTCCCGTACTGTCGGACAAGTGAATTTATTTCCGGCCACACTCGAGATCCTCGGTAAAGGCGGCTCCTACGGAGGCCTTGCACCCTCGGCTTTTAATCCTTGTGTGGACGGGACGATGGATTCCTACGGTAAAGTTTACGGCTCTCCGTCCCCGGCGACTCTTGACACTCTGCGCAAGGCTGCCCGCCTCTCCGACATAATAATCCGGGGTGATTATTTCAAGGATGCTCCCGCGACGGCTGAATGATGAGAAAAATGTCGCTGTAGCCTCCGCGTCTTTATCAGGATTTTTTCGTACTTTTGCAAAAAAATTTCAGTTATGGAAGTCATCAAGACCGATATCGAAGGCCCGGTTATTATCGAGCCACGCATTTTCAAGGACTCACGCGGATATTTCTTCGAGAGCTACTCCAAGAGAGAGTTTGATGAGAAGGTTCGCCCCGTCAATTTCGTACAGGACAATGAGTCCATGTCAACCCGTGGTGTGATGCGCGGTCTTCATTTCCAGCGTCCTCCCTTTACTCAGAGCAAGCTTGTCCGTTGCGTGAAAGGTCGTGTGCTTGACGTCGCAGTCGATATTCGCAAAGGCTCTCCTACCTACGGGCGCCATGTAGCCGTGGAGCTCAGCGAGGATAATCACCGTCAGTTTTTCGTCCCCCGTGGATTTGCCCATGGTTTTGCCGTGCTCTCCGACGAAGCCGTCTTCCAGTACAAGTGTGACAACTACTATGCTCCCCAGGCCGACGGTGGCATCTC
>CAZOOY010000103.1:0-6880 GCA_964581555.1 uncultured Staphylococcus sp. | reverse complement strand
GCCATCAACGGCAAGACCGACTATCTGCAGGGCATGAAGGAGAACGTCATCTGCGGTCACCTCATCCCCGCCGGAACCGGTCTCCGCTCCTACGAGCGCATCGTGGTTTCATCCAAGGAGGACACCGATCTCGCCTACACCACAGCCGAGAAGATGGCCGACGACATTGAGACCCGCGACGTCGAAGAGGTCGCTTACACCGAGCTTTGATTCAGAATGCCTGAGGCATAATTGAATCCTACATAAATCACCGCAGCCTGCCCACCGTTAATCGGGAGCAGGCTGCGGTCATTTTGGACGGTTATTTACGAAAAAATCCCCCTTGCGGCTCAGGTTGGGTCCGCAAGGGGGATTTCATTATGCGTTTTTTCAATATTGCTCTGATTCGTTGGGGAAGTCACCGGACTTAACGTCGGTGATATAATTCCCCAGCGCGTCTTCAATCACAGTAGCCAGATCGGCATACCGGCGGAGGAAACGCGGCGAGAATCCCTTGTTGATACCGAGCATATCCTGGAGCACAAGCACCTGACCGTCACATCCGCCCCCTGCACCGATTCCGATAGTGGGGATGGTCAGCTCTTTGGAGACACGGGCTGCAAGATCGGCAGGAATTTTCTCGAGCACGAGAGCGAAGCAGCCAGCCTCCTCAAGGAGTTTTGCGTCCGAGATCAGTTTCTCTGCCTCGGCATCCTCACGCGCACGCACGGCATATGTGCCGAACTTATTGATGGACTGTGGAGTGAGCCCCAGGTGACCCATGACAGGAATTCCTGCGCTGATGATACGGCGCACGGAGTCGATGATCTCGGCTCCTCCCTCGAGTTTGACAGCCTCGGCATTGCTCTCCTTCATGATGCGGATGGCCGATGAGAGAGCCTCAAGAGCGTTACCCTGATATGATCCGAACGGCATGTCGCAGACCACGAGGGCACGCCTGGTGCCGTTGGTCACGCTGCGGGCGTAATCGATCATCTGGTCGAGAGTGATGGGAAGGGTGGTGGCATTGCCGGCCATCACGTTTGATGCAGAGTCGCCCACGAGTATGACATCCATTCCGGCCTCGTCCACGAGACGGGCCATGGAGTAATCGTAGGCTGTGAGCATTGCTATCTTTTCACCTTTGGCTTTCATTTCTGCAAGGCGACGTGTGGTGACCTTGCGGGGATCTTCTACGGTGTAGGTTGACATGTTTTTATGGTTGGTTGAAACGGATGCAAAGGTAGTGACTTTAAAAATCCTGCGGCCGTTCCTTAACCAAAATTAACGCATCCAGTTGTTTTTCCTACTCCTCCTGGCGATCGGCGATCGAGGTGAGGGCAGTCTCCAGATTCATGGCAAATCCCGCGTTGCGTTTGATGAAGAAGAAGAGCTCTCCCACAGGCTGAAGTTCCGGATGATCGGTGAAATTCAGCTCACCCTGCCATGCTGCGATTTCAGAGGCGATTCGGCTTGACTCAGCGGGCTTGACGGAAAGCGATTCAGTAGAAGCAAACATCTGATAGTCCGCCACAAATCCGAAGCAATCCTCAAGAACATCGGGCCAGAGGGTAAGATCCACTCTGTTCTGGAGCGAATCAAGAGCGAGAGAAGTCTGCGATGCCGAATGTAGCAGACGTGTGACGGCCGGCAGAGATGTCCGGTCGTCGGGCAGCCCGGTGGGATTGAAGAGATCTGCCATGTCATTGAAAGTGAAATCGGGATTGTATTTCACCTCCTCGCCCGAACGTTTTGACTCCGGAGTAGTGACGGCATAGCAGTAGCTGAGGAATACGTTGAGATTGTGAAGCACTGCAGGGGTGTTTTTCAACAGTTTCTCACGCTCCTGCCGGCTGTGGAGCATGCGCTGTTTCTCCACCTCGGACTCCACGTCGATTTCTGACTTCATGGAGCCTACGGCATTGAGGAAGAAGCCCAGAATGACCAGTCCGCACATCACTTCCACTGCTGTCACCCCTTGAGCCATGGCATGGGCCGGAGTATAGTCGCCGAATCCAAGGGTTGTGATGGTGACGATACTGTAGTAGAGCCATGAGCCGTAATCTGTTCCCCCTCCGTCAGGGATTCTGAACTGCCCGTCAGGGAGCGCCATGTAGATGCAGGCGAAGACAGGCATGAGGAGGACATATAGCATGATCCAGTAGATCGGGCGCACGTTAGAGATCACATGAAAGTAGTGACGTATCTTCATTGAGATGGTGTGGAGCAGCATGGCTTTTAATATTTTAAAAAGATGATGATTATATATTTAAAACGCAGCGATAGAACCAAAGGTTCTCCTCCCGGCCCAAAAGAAAGTCCCGGCCTTCCATGGCGGAAGGTCGGGACTTGAATGCATTTTTTATATCGGGATGTCGATGGGATTATTTCTCCTCAAGAGTACAGATGGAAACGCGGTTCCAGGACTCCTCGGTGAACATGTGACCGATACCTTCGCCCTCGGCGTTGATGCGGTCAGCCTTGATGCCGTAACGCTTGATAAGAGCGTTCTTGACTGACTCGGCGCGCTGCTTGGCGAGACGTTCGTTGACCTCGATGCTGCCGTCGGGTGAAGCGTAACCGCGGATCTCGACGGTGGAGTTGGGGTGATTCTTAAGATAAGCGGCGATCATTTCCACGTTGGGCTGCTGGTCGGCAGTGATAGTGGAGGAGCCTAACTTGAAGAAGACGTAGCGTACGGAGTTAAGAGTATTGTTGGTCACGACTTCCTTCTGGACGGGCTGAGCCTGGCAAGCTGCGAGAGCGGCTGCGAGAGCTGCGTTGTCGGCCTGAGAAGCGGTGAGAGCAAGAGTTGCGGCGTCGAGATCACCACGCATGGCATTGATGCGTGCGTTGAGGTCGGCAACTTCAGCCTGCTGATCGGGAGGACAGGTCACACACTTGAAGCCTGAGTTGAGGTTGTAGTTGAAACCTACGAGAACCTGAACAGAAGTAGCTGACTTGCAGAAGGAGACACGGTCCTTATAGTTATTGGTGACGTTGCAGATGAGGGCAGGCTTGAGTGAAAGGCTGAACTCAGGAGTTACTGCATAGTTGAGGTTGAAACCGCCCTTAAGACCGAGATCATTGCGGTCATAGGTGTGGGCGTTGTAGTCGTGGATCCAGCCGAAACCGGCAACAAGATCGACAGTGAAGCGACGGGGCTCGCAGCGGAAACCACCGAAAGCGTTGGTGAGGTCAAGAGTACCGTAAGCACCTACATACTGGCGGTCAAATACATTCTTGGAAGCTGAGGTGTTGACTGCCCAGGTTCCTTCGATACCTGCGCCGAAGAGGGGGTCAAACTGCTTGTGAACGTGAGCTCCCCAGAGGAAACGGGTGTGACTGAGGGCGCCATGGCCTGAGATAGGTGCGGTTGCGCCGGCGTCGAGGCCGAACTGCCAGTTGTCACAGAATGTGGGGCGTTCGATGACGTCCTGTGCGTTGGCGGTGAAGAGACAGCCGGTCAGAGCCGCTGCGAGTAAAATTTTCTTCATGTCGTAAAGTTTTATTTGATTTGATTATGTTGATACGTGGTTAATGCTTTTGTCATCCGATCTTTTCGGTCTGCTTAAGCTATGGTTTGTTGTCCATCATTTCTAACACCCCGGATAAAAAATGGTTTACTCGATTTGTAAAAAAATGCTTTTTTTCTGCTGCAAAGGTAGATATTTCGTGTTAATTCTGCTAATTTTTAAGTTAAAAAGTTAAATTCATGAACATTTTCACCCCAGCGCATTCTATCGGTTAGAAAATTAAATCCGTGACACCGATATGTGCGGAGCACCTAACTAATTGTAAATGTTAAGAAAAGGGATATTGTGGAGGTTAGGATAACTAAAATGGTAGAATTTAATGTTTTAAAACATGTTTTTTTATTTGGATGGTTGAATGAATTGTTTGTACTTTTGCGACGTGATACTTATTGTACAAACTTCAATAAGTCACTGTCGGTAATCAGATATATCTTAAATCTATGGCGAGACTTGCTAATAATCACATTTCTGTGGATTGTGTCGTGTTCGGTTTTGACGGCTCCCACCTCAAAGTGCTCCTTCTTAAAAGAAAAGGTGAGGATGATGCGGGAGTGTATGTTGACCGAAAGCTCCCGGGCAATCTGATCTATACCGACGAGAATCTCGACGATGCCGCCGAGCGAGTGCTGACGGAGCTGACCGGCATCAGGGATATAGAGCTTGTGCAGTTTAAGGCTTTCGGCTCCAAGGACCGCACGAGCAATGAGCGTGATGTCGAATGGCTGGAGCGCGCACAGGGTGAGAGAGTGGAGCGCATTGTCACCGTAGCCTACTTCACAATTTTCAAGCTTGACGCTCCCCAGCTCAGGACTCTTGACACGGAGCGTGCCGACTGGGTGAATATCGACGAACTCGGAAAGCTTGCCTTTGACCACAACCTTATCATCAGCGAGGCGCTCAAGGCGATAAGACGTGAGGCTGAGTACAATCGCTCGCTCCTGTTCGATCTTCTCCCCAAGAAGTTTACGGCTGCTCAGTTGAGAGTGCTCAATGAGATTATCTTCGACAAGAAGCTCGATGTGAGAAATTTCCATAAGAAGCTCGCCCAGCTTCCCTATGTGGTGCCCCTGGAGGAGCGCCAGAAAGGCGTGGCCCATCGTGCCGCCAGATATTACCGATTTGACCGCAAGGTCTACAATGCAATGAGATAAACCTTAGTTTACACATATATTATTATACTACAAAAGAAAAAATGTATTTATTAGGCTATGATATTGGTAGCTCGTCGGTCAAGGCGAGCCTTGTCGATGCCGAGAGCGGCAAGACAGTAGCCAGCGACTTTTATCCCAAGACCGAGGCTGAGATTATAGCACTCCGTCCGGGATGGGCTGAGCAGAAGCCCGAACAGTGGTGGGAATGCATGAAGCATGTCACGGCGGCCGTGATGGCTGAATCGAAAGTCAACCCTAAAGATATTAAGGCGATAGGAATCTCCTATCAGATGCATGGACTCGTGATGGTGGACAAGGATCTCCGTCCTCTCCGCCCCGCCATCATCTGGTGTGATTCCCGCGGTGTGCCCTATGGTGAGAAGGCTTTTGGTCATCTCGGCGAGGAGAAGTGCCTGGGCCATCTGCTCAACTCCCCCGGCAATTTCACCGCCACCAAGCTTGCATGGGTCAAGGAAAACGAACCCGAGACATTCCGGAAGATTTACAAGATCATGCTCCCCGGCGACTATGCCGCCATGCGTCTCACCGGTAAGGTGTGCACCACGGTGTCAGGCCTCAGCGAGATGATGCTTTGGGACTTCAAGGAGAACTCCCCCGCAGGATTCCTGCTGGATTATTTCGGATATGACGCTGATATTCTTCCCGAGATCGTTCCGACATTCTCGATCCAGGGCACTGTAACTCCCGAGGCAGCCGCCGAGCTTGGGCTTGCCGAGGGTATCCCCGTCTCATATAGGGCAGGCGACCAGCCAAACAATGCTCTCTCGCTCAACGTATTCAATCCCGGTGAGGTGGCCTCGACGGCCGGAACCTCCGGTGTGGTCTACGGTGTGCTCGGCGAAGTTAATTACGATCCTCAGAGCCGTGTCAACACTTTCGCTCATGTAAACCACGGAGATGATCAGACACGTCTGGGTGTGCTCCTCTGTATCAACGGCACGGGAATCCTCAACTCATGGTCAAAGCGCAACATGGCGCCTGACGGCATCACATATCCCGGCATAAACGATCTCGCGTCACAGGCTCCTATAGGCGCCGGCGGAGTATCGGTTATCCCCTTTGGCAACGGTGCGGAGCGTGTGCTCCGTAACCGCGAGACGGGTGCGTCCGTCCATGGCATTAATTTCCTCACTCACGACCGCTCTCATCTACTCCGCGCCGAGCAGGAAGGAATAGTCTTCTCCTTCATGTACGGTATGGAGATCATGGAGCAGATGGGCATGAAGCTCAGCAAGATCCACGCCGGGCATGCCAACATGTTCCTCTCACCCCTTTTCCGTGAGACACTCGCCGGAGTCAGCGGTGCCACCATTGAGCTCTACAATACCGACGGCTCTGTCGGAGCTGCCAAGGGCGCGGGTATAGGCGCAGGTATCTACCGCGACAACGATGAAGCGTTCGCATCCCTTGAGAAGATCAAGGTGATCGAGCCCGTCGAGGCTGACCGTGAGGCCTATCGCGAGGCCTATGCCCTGTGGAAGGAGCGCCTGGAGGCCGTGCTCGCCGCTACCCGGTGAGATTGCTTGACTCAACGACAATAATAATACTATTCTATATTTCCAATAATCAATCATTATCTAAATCACATAATTTTTTATGGCAGTTAAGGAATATTTTCCCGGTATAGGGAAAATCAAGTTTGAGGGCAAGGATTCCAAGAATCCTATGGCCTACCGCTACTACGATGCCGACAAACTCGTGCTCGGCAAACCAATGAAGGAATGGCTCAAGTTTGCCATGGCATGGTGGCACACCCTCTGTGCCGAGGGTGGCGATCAGTTTGGCACAACCACCAAGAAGTTCCCTTGGAATGAGGGTGACGACGTGATGACAGTGGCCAAGCAGAAGGCCGATGCCGGCTTCGAGTTCATGCAGAAGATGGGCATCGAGTATTTCTGCTTCCATGACACTGACCTCATCGGCGATCTCGAGGATATCGACGACTATGAGAACCGCATGAAGGAAATCGTGGCCTATATCAAGGAGAAGCAGGCTCAGACCGGCATCAAGAATCTTTGGGGAACCGCCAACGTCTTTGGCAATGCCCGCTATATGAACGGCGCCGCCACCAACCCCGACTTTGATGTCGTGGCCCGCGCAGCCGTGCAGATCAAGAACGCTATCGATGCCACTATCGCCCTCGGCGGTCAGAACTACGTCTTCTGGGGCGGCCGTGAAGGCTACATGAGCATC
>CAZOOY010000102.1:0-6923 GCA_964581555.1 uncultured Staphylococcus sp. | reverse complement strand
CTACAGCTCAACCGGCAATCTCCAGATCGACTATGCTCTCCACTGGCTCCCCGAGCTCCACTTCAACCTCAACCTCGGTTATCAGGTCAGCAAGAATGAGTGGACCGACGTCGTCAACCCCAACTCCATCATGGCATGGCGCGGCAACTACAAGGACGGTGCCGGCACACGTCATCACAAGTATGAGCTCCAGCGCAACACCCTCCTTGACTTCTACGTCAACTACCGCAAGGAGTTTGAGGAGATCAAGAGCAACCTTGACGTAATGGCAGGTTATTCATGGCAGAAGTTTGACTATCACGGACGCGAGCAGACACTCTTCAACACCCTGGGCTACACCGCCGCTTTTGCCGGTGACTCCTGGACCCTCGCCACCGATCCCGCCACTTCAGCCAATATCGGTCACTCCTACAATAATGTCCCGATGACCTACTGGGCAGGTCCTTCACAGCTCCTCTCGTTCTTCGGACGTCTCAACTATTCGTTTGACGATACCTACCTCCTCACCTTCACCCTCCGTGACGATGCCTCCTCTCGCTTTGCCAAGGACAACCGCTGGGGTCTCTTCCCCTCTCTCGCCCTCGGTTGGAAGATGATCAACATGCCCTTCATGGAGCCCACCCGCGGATGGTGGAACGACCTCAAGCTCCGCCTCGGCTGGGGTGTCACAGGTCAGCAGCAGGTTTCCGGCCTCTTCCCCTACATGGCCACCTACACCGTCTCCACCCAGCCCTTCCAGTACCTCAACCCCAACGGTTCCGGTTCATGGATCAGCGCCCTCTATCCCAAGGCTTACGATCCCGAGATCAAGTGGGAGGAGACAACCACCTGGAACGTCGGTCTTGACTTCGGTTTCCTCAACAACCGCATCACTCTCGCTGCCGACTGGTACCTCCGCAAGACCAAAGACCTTCTTGCTTTCGTCCCCACCGGTGGCATGAACACCTCCAACTACTTTGACCGCAACATCGGTTCGCTCGAGAACACCGGTTTCGAGTTCACCACCACCGCCCGTCCCGTCGTGACCAACGACTTCACCTGGACCACCGGCCTCAACATCGCCTACAACAAGAACAAGATCACCAAGCTCACCGGCGACGCCGAGACCTCTCAGCTCGAGGCAAAGGGTACTCCTTCCGGCACCGGTGGCGGTCTCCAGTTCCACCTCGTCGGCCATCCCGCCTACTCCTACTATGTCTATGAGCAGGTCTACGACGAAGCCGGCAACCCCGTAGAGGGTCAGTATGTCGACCAGAATGCCGACGGTCTCATCAACGATGCCGACCGTATCGTCTACCATTCTCCCGATCCCAAGTGGACCCTCTCCTGGAACAACACCTTCAATTATAAGAACTGGGATCTCGGCTTCGTGCTCCGAGCCAACTTCGGCAACTATGTCTACAACGGTCCCCGTTTCGATCGCACCCGTCCTGTCAATAACCTCTACGGCTATCAGCTCCAGAACCTCATGTCGGGTGAATATCTCTTCACATCCGTTGCGCCGAGCGCCGTCAGCAGCTACTTCGTGGAGAACGCATCCTTCCTCCGCTGCGATAACATCACCCTCGGCTACACGATGCCCGCCGTTCTCCGTGACGCTCTCAAGCTCCGCTTCTATGCAGCTGTCCAGAACCCCTTCGTGATCACCAAGTACAAGGGTCTTGATCCCGAGGTCAACGGCGGTATCGACAACGATGTCTACCCCCGTCCCGTCACTTTCACTTTCGGCGTGGTCGCCACTTTCTAAAAAGTACCCAATCAATTCAACTCTGAATCAATGAAAAAATTCAATAAATATTTCATTTCTCTCGGCATCGCGGCTTCGGCGTTGGCTATGGGCTCCTGCGTGGGCGACCTTGACCTTCTCCCCTCCGATCCCCGTGAGATCACTGCCGCCGACTTCTCCAAGGACCCCGAGGGCTATATGAACTCCGTTCTCGCCGACGTCTACATGCAGTTCGCCACCTATGGCGCCAACGGCACCGCCTCCGTCCACAACTTTGACGGCGGTATGTCCACCTTCCAGCGTGCCATCTTCAACCTTGAGGAGATCCCCACCGACGAGGCCAACTGGCTCCCCCAGGACGATATCGACTTCGCCACTCTCCAGTATGGCTACGTTGCTCCCAACAACAAGGTGCTCGTCGGCACCTACGGCCGTCTTGTCATCAACATCTCCCTCTGCAACGACTTCATCCAGACCGTCCGCAACGGTTACTTCTCTCTCAACACTCCCCAGCTTCAGGCCATGGCTGACGACTACATCCGTCAGTGCCGCATCCTGCGCGGTGGTTGCTACTACTACATGATCTCTCTCTTCGGCAATGTCCCCTATGCCGACGAGAATTCCACCATCGGCGGTGTGGCTCCTCAGCTCACCCGCGCCGAGGTCTTTGACCGTGTCGTAGCTGACCTTGAGGAAGTTTCCAAGTCCTATGCCACCACTCCCGCCACCACTCACTGGGGCTTCGTCGGTCAGGACGCATGTGATGCCATCCTCGCCAAGCTCTACCTCAACGCCGGTCTCTTCGCCGGCAAGGAAGAGTGGTCCAAGTGTCTTGAGAAGGCCGAGGCAGTCATCTCCCGCCTCAAGGGTCCCGGTTTCCAGGGTTCTGGTCTCGCTCCCCACTATCATAACCTTTTCGCTGCCAACAATCGTGACTACGCCATCGGGGGTGCCAACGCCGTCAATGAGAATATCTGGGTGATCCCCTCTTCCGAGGCTCACCTCAAGAACTATTCCGGTTCCACCCTTCTTATCGAAGGCTTCATCGCCTCTCAGGGTGTTCAGGTCACTCTCACCGAGCCTCAGGCCGACAAGTATGATAAGACCGAGGACTATGAGAAGGCCCTCAAGAAGTACAATGAGGCCAAGGACTGGGAGAAGACCGTCTCCTACACCTTCAACGGTGTCGATTATTCCTTCAACCCCGACAGCAAGGGTTGGTGTCTCAACGCCTGGTACAACGTCGCTCAGTCAGGCTGGAAGTGTATGACCGCCCGCGAGCAGTTTGTCGACAAGTTCGAGTGGCTTGACGAGGAGTGCTCCGTTTCCCAGGATGTTCGCGTCAAGAACTGGCTCACCTCTGCCTTCGGTTTCGACAAGGCCAACGTCGCTCTTGATCAGAACCACTACGGCTACAACGGCTATATCCCCCTCAAGTACACCAACTTCAACCTTGATGCCAACGGTGAGGTCATGGATACCCCCAAGGGTCAGGATTGCGCTGATGCCGACTATGTCGTCATCCGTCTCGCCGAGATTTACCTCTCTGCCGCTGAGGCCATCCTCCACGGTGCCGGCGATAAGGCCACCGCTCTCAAGTATGTCAACTACATCCGTCAGCGTGCAGGCCTCGCTCCATGGGTGACCGCCGATCTCACTCTCGAGACTCTTCAGGACGAGCGTGCCCGCGAGCTTTACACTGAGAACTGCCGCCGCACTGACCTCCTCCGCTACGGCAAGTATCTCAACGGCTACACCTGGAGCTGGAAGGGTGGCACACGTGAAGGTGCCGACCTCCCTGCGTCAACCGCGCTCTATCCCCTCCCCAGCACCGTCGTTAATCTCGCCGGCTATCAGCAGAACCCCGGTTACTAATCCTTCTCAATCAAGTCATTAAAAGATGAAAAAGCTATATATTTTCGCGGCTATGGCTCTTGCAGCCCTGGGCTTCACAGCCTGTGAGGACGATAAGGAGCCGGTCTACCACCAGCCGACCACTTTTGTGCTCAACACTCCCCCCATGGCCGAGCAGACTGCCGTCCTCGCTGCAGGTGACCTGATCAATTTCACCTGCACCCAGCCTGACTATGGCGTGTCTCTCATCACCACCTATGTGATTGATGTCACCACTGCCGACGAGTTCGTCGAGGCCGCTGAAGCCACCGATGACTCCGAGGCTGTCGAGGCCAACTATAAGACCATCTCTCCTGCCGAGGCCAACGTGGCCAACTTCAACCTCAAGGCCGAGGATCTTTCCCGAGCTCTCCTCCAGCTCGACGGTATCGACGGGTTCGCCTCTTATCCCAAGACCGGCAATCCTGTCTACACCGACGTGCGTGTCCGTTGTCGTGCTTATCTTAACGGCATCCAGGGCAGCGAGATCGCTTCCAATGTGGTCACTCTCGCAGGCGTTCAGGTCTACAATCCCTATCCCGCCGTTCCCCGCTTCATCTATCTCGTAGGTCAGCCTTCAGGTTGGACTGAGCCTTCTGCCGGCAATAAGTCATTCTATGAGGCTTGGGCAATCGAGGAGACCGGTATCGGCACCGATATCTACGAAGGTTCTCTCGAGCTCCCCCAGGGCGAGAACTACTTCCGTTTCTATCTCGGTCTCGAAGGCTGGGGCAGCGACAATTCTCTCCCCTCCATCGGCCCCAACGGCGTTGATGGCGACAATTCACCCATGTCTACGATCTCTTCCACCCCCACTGTCTATAAGGCCGTTCCCGGCAAGGGCTCTTGGTTCACCTCCGAGAGTTTCGAAGGCGGTGCCGTCACCTTCACTCTTAACATGACTAAGGCCGACGACTGGACTCTCACCGTCGTCACCGGTGCCAAGGTTAAGGAAAGCTACGTATATCTCTGTGGCGATTTCCCCGGATTTGTCTGGACAGAGCCTTCCATGGCCAATGCTAATCAGTTTGAGGACTGGCGTCTCGTTGATGCCGGTGGTACAGGCGTCTACACCAATGTCTTTGACATCGAAGCCCACGACATCTACTTCCGTGTCTACGGAGAATTCACCGGCTGGGGTGCTACTCCTTATTCCGCAAAGGCCGATGGCAGCAACGTGGATATCACCATGGGCAATGCCTACGCTTATGAGACAGGCGAGGGCTGCTGGCACTTTGATTGGCCCGGCGGTCAGGTCCGTTTCACTCTTGACACCAAAGCAGGCACTATGACCGTCTCGGCCGTAGAGTAAATATCTGATAATGGGAGCGGCGCCCCCCGCTGCTGTCGCCGCTCCCGTGATTTTAACCTCCCATCACCATTCAATCAATAAGAAGAATGAAAAAGTTAGCTTTATTCTCCATATTTGCTCTCGGTCTTGCCGCCGTGTCCTGTGAGGATTTCGATTATCCCAATCCCCCGGCCCAGGCCAATGAGCAGCTCCCCATCTTCGACGCCTCAGGCCTGAATGTCTCTGCCGTCAATCCCGGCGCGACTCTTGATCTCGGGGCTCTCAGCGAGGCCGGGTCTCTCGTGTCCCTCGGCAAGATTGACGCCACCGGCAATTTCGACGACGCTCTCTACGACTTCTCCTTCATCGCCGAGATGTCGGGTGCCGAGGACTTCTCTTCACCCGTCGATCTCTCTTGTGTCACCACCGGTAAGACCGCTCAGATTTCACCTGACGATCTTCAGGCTGCCTTCTCTGAGATCTTCCAGACCCTTGACCCCGCTGCAAAGCAGGCTTGGTTCCGCCTCAAGGTCTATGCTCAGAACAAGGAGACAGGTCTCAAATACCGCGCCAACGGTGAGGACACCTTCTATGCTTCTCAGACTCTCACTCTCCTCCCGTTCAATCCCGGATTTACCGTTGAGGAGAAGTACTACATCATCGGTACTGCCACCGATGGCAAGATCTCATCCGAGGGTGCCATTCTCATGACCAATGGCGGTGGATCTCCTTATGATGATCCCAACTTCTCCGCTCTTGTCACCGTAACTGCCGAGCAGGCTCAGGCCGGCTACAACTGGGCCATAGTCCCCGAGTCCACGATGGCTGCCGGTTCAGGCGTTGTCCTTGCCCCCACGGTTGAATACACCGGTGAGTCTGCTTCCGGCTCCTTCAGCGCTCAGGATGCGCTCGGCAATTGGAACACCATCTACGCCGAGGGTACTTACATGATCTCCATCAATGTTCGCCCCGACGAGAACGACACGATGGCGTTCTCCTACGTCGCAGCTCTTGACAACCTTTGGGTCATCGGAGATGGATGCGGTTGGGATTTCGCCAATGCCCAGATGCTCTATACCTCCAACTATGTCAACTACATGGGTTACGCCTCTCTCGGCAGTGAGTTTAAGCTCTCCAAGGCTGCTGACTGGGCTCATGGTGACTTTGGCGGCAATGCTGACGGCGAGCTCACCAACGGTGGATCAAACATTCCCGTGGCTGAGCCCGGTATGTATTGGATCAATGCCAACATTGATGGTGCCGATGCTGACAACGGTATGAAGTACACCCTCACCGCCATCACCACCTATGGCATCATTGGAAACGCCACTGCAAATGGTTGGGACGGCTCCACGGCCATGACCCCGAGTGCCGACTTCAAGACCTGGACCATCACCACCGCCCTCTCTGACGGTGAACTCAAGTTCCGTGCCAACGACGCTTGGGATCTCAATCTCGGAGGCTTCGGTGAAGGCATCACCCCCCTTGAACCCGCCCTTGATCTCACCGCCAACGGCTCCAACATCAAGATTGAGGAAGCAGGAACCTACGACATAACCCTCGACTTCACGACCCTCCCCTACAAAGCCACCTTCACCAAGAAATAGGCATAGGAGTGGCGGCTTCCCAGCCGTCACAGAAAGGAGAGACCCGGAGTGACGCCTTCCCGGCCGTCACACCCCGCACGAATAAATTCGACCAAAGTACCAAAGCCCCTCCGGAGCCCCAAAGGAAAAAATTCCCTTTAGCTCTCCGGAGGGGCTTTAGTCCTCTGGTCGAAAATCCATCCATCCCCACAACTAAAAAACCTCTACCCCCTTCTGTACGGACGTGCCTTCGGCACGTTGAGATAAACTTCTGATTTTCAGGGCTACGTGCCGAAGGCGCGTCCGTACAGAACCCAATTCCCTCACATAATCTAACCCTCCATAATAATACCCCCCTCTTCTCTAACCCCTCTAACCCCTTAAGATTCCGCAGGAATCCTTTACATTAGCCCGTGAATCATTTCAC
>CAZOOY010000101.1:0-7079 GCA_964581555.1 uncultured Staphylococcus sp. | reverse complement strand
GAAATTCGCTCATGGGGATGATGCCGTCGCTCTTGTAGCCGATGTTAACCACAGCTTCGCGCTTGTTGAGGGCGATGATGGTACCTTCGATTACATCCTTGTCACGCACGGTGTTAAGCGATTCATCATAGGTCTTGGTGAGTTCCTCACGCGACTTGTCGCCCTTGGTCTCACCCTTTTCGTAAGCTTCCCAATCGAAATCGACGATAGGGGAGTTTTTTACTTCTTCAGTCATTAAAACTAAATGGGGTTAATAAAATAAGGTTAATTCTACGCCCGGTGCCGGAGGGGCACTCAAAGCGGTGCAAAAGTAATAAATATTTTTCAATTAGGCAAATAGATTTTTTCTTGGTAGAGGACTTGGATATTTTACCATGATGTTGTATATTTGCCAATGTAAAATATCTCTTCATATGGAAAATCAGGAAATTATCTCCCGTCTGCGCCACATCATGCAGCTTCGTCACCTCACCCAGCGCCGTCTGGCCGATATACTCAGGCTCGATCCATCGAATCTATCAAAGGTGATGAATGGCAAGCTGCCGTTCACCGAGGGGCTTATCAATCGTCTTGTGGTGGACCTGGGGATCTCGAAGAGCTGGCTGAAGAACGGGGAGGGTCTGCCGTTCGGAAAGCCGTCGGAGGCCCGGGAGCTGACAGTGGTGGAGGAGCTGCGCCCTCAGCGGGTGAGCGAGGGGACACCCGTCTATGATCTTGATGTCACGGCGGGGTGCAGGAGCCTTGCTTCACTATTCGGGGAGATCAATCCCGTCGGGAAAATTCAGATGCCCGGCATACCTGAAAACTGTTTTCTGCTGAGGGTGAGGGGTGACTCCATGTCGCCGCGCATACAGTCGGGGGGATATGTGGCACTCAGGCACGTGAGAGACATGCGCAATATCTTCTGGGGGCAGATATATGTGGTGGAGCTTGATGAGCTCAGGATGGTGAAGTTCGTCAGACGTCATCCGGATCCGTCGAAGATCATTCTCCATAGTGACAACCCGGACTATGACGACATGGAGGTGGATCGCGCTGACATACGGTCAATGTACATAGTGGAGGCGATCCTCAACTATGAGATTCAGTGAGACGGGCTATCGCCATGAGTTCTTCCCCGAGAGGACGGAAGGTGAGGGTGCACTCTATTCCGCAGGCCGAGGCTGAATCCTGAGCTGGAGAGACATGAATGTCGCAGAGCGGGAGACTTGGCCGGCGAAGGAGCTTGTAGACGGCTTCTTTGGCAGTCCAGTAGGGGAGGAGCGAGCTCGGAGTGAGCTCGGATAAAGAGGCCAGCTCCTCAGCGGACATGAATTTACCCTTCACTCTCTCGAGCTGAGGGCGCGGAGACTCGATGTCAACCCCTACGGGCGCATCGGAGAGCACGAGAACACAGGTGGAAGCTGAATGAGAAATGGAGATGAAATGCCCGGGCTGTTCCCTCACGAAAGGAGCGCCGTCGGGATAATGGTCAAGGGTGACGGGGATGCCGAAAGCCTGCTCGAGAAGTAATCCTGCGGTGAGCTGCTCGCGTTCCCTGCGGCCGGAGCCATCTTCGGGATCAGGGATGGGAGAAGTGAAGATAGAGATCATCGGAGGGATTTGAGCAGGGTGAGCATGTCGCGGTCGATGGCGTCGATCACCGGCGCGACCGAGTCGGGCGCGGTGGAGGGAGAGAGCTGCATGTAGAGTGAGCCGCTGAGAACAAGATTATCTCTCCGGGCGAGAATCTGCACCGGAGTTGAGAGAGCTTCGCGACTTGTCACCATCTCGCATTCCCAGCCTCCGGCTGAGGAGAGATTGGTGAGGATAGCTTCGGCTCCGGAAAGATTGAGGGTCATGCGTTCGCGGCGGTTGATGGTGATGGCGGCGGCGGAATCGGGAGTCGAGGCTGTCGAGAGCGTCAGAAAGACTTTGGGATTAATTCCGCCCGGATAGGTGATGGTGATCCATCGCGAACCGTCGGGACGAAGAGTAGACTCAGCCACGGCTCCGGAGTTGACGGCCATTTCAGTGCCTCCCGCGCGGAAAGGGGTGAAAGATGAATCGGGCATCTCGATGCGGGGATATGCTTCGGGACGAGGGAAGGGTGCCGAGGCTCCATGCCGGTCACCGCACGATGAAATCGCGGCGGAGGAGAGGAGGGCGAGGATGAGAGGACGCGTCTTCATTGGCGGTGGTGGACTTCGGCAGTCTCGTCAGGCTGCACTTCCGGCATGATTTTTACGCGGATATTAGCGATGCGATGCTGACGGACGGAGAGCACGAGGAATCGGCAACGGCCGAAGACGATGGACTCTTTCTCCTTGGGGAAGTCACCCTTGATGGCGAGGAGCATGCCGGCCAAGGTGTCGCAATCCTCGGTGTACTGTGAGTAGTAGTCCTCTTCCTCCTCGAGTCCGGTGATACGGAAAAAGTCGTTGAGCAGGGTTTTTCCGTCAAAGATATAGGTGTCGTCGGGGAGTCGGCGGTAGGTCTTCTCCTCCTCGTCATACTCATCATCAATATCGCCCACGATCTCCTCAAGCACGTCTTCGAGAGTGACGATGCCCTGTGTGCCGCCGAACTCGTCGATGACGATGGCAAGATGCACCCGGCGCGATCGGAAATCCTCAAGCAGGTCGTCGATCATCCTCGATTCAGGCACATAGTAGGGCTCCTTCATGAGGTTCTGCCACTTGAAATCGCTCTCCTCCTTGACACCGACGTAGGGCAGGAGGTCGCGTGAGTAAAGTACACCCTTGATGTTATCCATGGTGCCGTCGTAGACCGGGAGACGGGCGAATCCGCTGTCTATCACAACTTTCATCACTTCATCAAAGGGAGCGTCCACTTCCAGACCGGTGACGTCGACGCGAGGGGTCATGACCTCCGAGGCCGTGGTGTCGCCGAATTTAAGGATACCCTCGAGGATTTCTTTGTTCTGCGAGGGATCAACTCCGGTTATTTCCAGTGCTTGCGAGAGATCGTCGGCAGTCACGGCGGTATCTTTTTTGGTGACGACCTTGTTGACTATAACCGAACTCTTCACAAGGAGGGAGGAAAGGGGATAGAATAGCTTGACAAGCATCCTGAGGGGTCCCTCGGCCATTTTGGCCCAACCGAGATTGTTGGAGTTGGCATAAAGTTTGGGGAGAATCTCGCCGAAAAGGAGGATGAGGAATGTGAGGAGAACGGACTGTAGGATGAAACTCAGCACTTCGCTCATGCCCTCAAAGATGGGCCCGAGGGCAAAGTTGAAGAGCACGACGATGGCCACGTTGACCAGATTGTTGGCAATGAGGATAGTGGCGAGCAGACGCTCCGGGATGCCGAGGAGGCGCAGGATATTTTTTCCTTTGGGAGTATCCTCGATCTCCTCACACTGGGAGGGGGTGAGCGAGAAAAATGCTATCTCACTTCCGGAGACGAATCCCGAGACGAAAAGCAGGAGTATGGCTATGGCAACAGCGGTGGCCTGGGCGCCGGTCATGGGCGCAACTGTCAATGAAATATGGTCGGCGATGAATGATAGTAGCCCTGTCAAGGCATCGGAGGCCGGTAAAGGATCTGTGTCCAAGAGTAGAACGGGTTAGTGAAACTTACGGATGGGGGAAAAGTGGTGACTTCTCCACTGTCCGGGTTGCAAAGATAGTGATTATATCTCAAATGACAAAACGTGACTTTGCAAGGGATAAGAAGATGCTATTCGTCAAGAAGGGGTCGTAGGGATGAGCTTACGGAACGACTGAATTCCCGTGCGCCGATAGAGTTGAGATGAGATGGATCGGCAAAAAAGTCCTGTCGAACGGAGAAATCTGGGTCAGAAAACATGTCAATAACCGGGACATTTCTTTCGGTACACAGACTGATCATATTGTCAAACATTCCAGATGAGGTGGCGCCGTAATAGGGAGAAAAAACCATAGTGAGCTTGACTCCGCGCGAGCGGCAGAGATCTATCATAGATTCAAAGTATCGGAGTTTGACAGGATCCCATTCCACAGGATCGGTCGAAGCCGGAGGATTGTCAGGATGATAGTCCATAGTACCTTCCATGGGGCGGAAGCCGTTGCGGTCAGAGAAGGAGCCCGAACTAACATTGTCGCCTATCATCTGGATGAAGGATTCGTTATATCTATAGAGGCCGGATTGCATTTTCAGTGCTTCGAGAGAGGAGATGTCTCTTACGATAGAGTCGACAGCATGATGACCTGCCCATCGTCTGAGCCATTTCAGGTAGCGGGTATTATCACCGACGGCTATGTCATAGTCCGGGTAGACGTCATATATGACCATCTCGGGTGTATATCTGTCAAGGATCATTCGGAGACGGGCATACTGGAAGATAATGCCGTTGCCGTCCACTCCGCCGTTGAACACTTCGCGTCCCAGAGAATCAGCGAGTATGTCGGGATCATAATGATGGAAAGCCCGTGAGGATCCGAGTACAAGTATCGGCGCTGTCTGTCGTTCAGTTACAGTATAGTGTAGGGCCGTATCACCTCCTCGAGCATTGTTGTTGAGATGGTTACAGATCACTCCGAAAACCACATCGATGATGAGCACGATCACAAAGAAGAGGATGGTGAAAAGTAGGAAGCGTCTCATCTCTTAGAAATTTACATAAATAAACGAACCGGAGTCAAGAACGCCAAGACACAGGATTATACAGAACAGACCCACGTAAATACACCATCTGGCTTGCGAGGAATCGAGCCAACGGAAGCGTCGGGACAGATATTCAGCACGGAATTCTGCTGCGAAAAGCAGAGCTATGGCCATAAAAGTGAGAAGCCTGTCGGTATTGGAGGCCTTTGCCATAAACTCCTGAGGGGTATGATCGGTAAAGATTCTTGAAATAAAAGAAACTGCATCACCGATTGTCGGCATTCGGAAGATCACCCATGCGAGTGTGACAAGAAAGAAAGTCAGGAGGATACGTAAAGGCTTCAGATACTTCATGTGAGGATGTGTGGATAACTTCCCTTTTGGGTCAAGGCCGATGGCCTTTTCCGTGATCTGAGCCACTCCATGAATTCCGCCCCACACGATGAAAGTCCAGTTTGCACCATGCCAAAGGCCGGAGACCAAAAATGTAGTCATTATGTTTACATTCCGGCGAACGGGAGTACAGCGGCTTCCTCCAAGCGGAATATAGATGTGTTCCGTGAGCCATCGGGTGAGGGATATGTGCCAGCGGCGCCAGAATTGTGTGACGCTCTCCGCGAAGTAGGGACGCCGGAAATTATTTATGAGATCGAACCCAAGAGTCTTGGCTATACCAACTGCCATAAGTGAATAGCCTGCGAAATCACCATAAATCTGAATGGTATAGAGGATGGCTGCCCAGAGACAGTTAAGACCTGAGAAATGCGTATAGTTGGCGAATACAGTATCGGCATATAGACCAACCCGGTCGGCTACCACGCACTTGAGAAAAATTCCCCACAGCACATACTTTAATCCATCCACACTCCTGTGAAATTCAAATTGCCGGGCCTTTCGGATCTGGGGGAGCAGTTCGGATGCCTTGGAGATGGGTCCACTCGCTGTCTGAGGGAAGAAGGAACAGAACACCATATAGTCGGCAAGGTTCCTTTCCGGCAGTTCCCTGTCATGATAGACGTCAAGCATATAGCCGAGAGCCTGAAAGGTGAAGAATGAGATTCCCACCGGCACAGCCCAGTTCAATCCCGGCAGGACGAAACGGATGTGGATTAAATCAAGGAGGGAGAAAAGAGTGTTGTTAATGAAGTTGTAGTACTTGAAGGTCAGCAGCGGGAGCAAAGCGAGCAGTACGAAAGCTATTGTCAGACTCCTGCGGCGCCCGGATGGTCGGGCTGAAATGGCTATCGCACCACGGTAGGTGACAAGTGTCACTCCGAGAAGTACGATCGAGAAGTAAGGATTCCAGTTCATATAAAGCAGATAGCTCACCACGATAAGATAAATCTTTCTCGCAGTGGGGAATCTTTCCGGTATCAACCAATAGAGAAGGAAAATAGCCGGAAATATGATCCAGAAGAGGAAACTGTTGAATGCCATAGGGAGTGGAGGAGAGAATAAATCGGACCTGCAGCCCGGTGAAATAGGTCCGGCAGGTCCGATTCATATGTGAGATTTCTCAGTCCGTCAGATGAGGGCTGTGCCTGTCATCTCTTTGGGCTGGGGTAGACCCATGATCTTGAGCATCGTGGGAGCCACGTCGGCAAGACGGCCGTCGGATACCTTGGCGTCCTTGTTCTCGGTCACGTAGATACAGGGGACGGGGTTGAGCGAGTGGGCGGTGTTGGGAGTGCCGTCGGGGTTGATGGCGTTGTCGGCGTTGCCGTGGTCAGCGATGATGATGACCTCATATCCAGCCTTCTTTGCGGCTTCAACGGTGTCCTTGACACATTCGTCGACAGCCTTGACAGCCTTGCAGATGGCTTCGTAGACGCCGGTGTGGCCCACCATGTCGCCGTTGGCATAGTTGACCACGATGAAGTCATACTTCTCTTCCTCGATGGCTTTGACGAGCTGATCCTTCACCTCGTAGGCACTCATCTCGGGCTTAAGGTCGTAGGTGGCTACTTTGGGAGATGCAACGAGGATACGCTCCTCACCTTCATAGGGCTCCTCACGGCCACCGTTGAAGAAGAATGTCACGTGGGCATACTTCTCGGTCTCGGCGATGTGGAGCTGCTTCTTGTCAAGCGACGAGAGATACTCTCCGAGAGTATTCTCGACGTTCTCCTTGGGGAAGAGGATATGCACGCCGGTGAAGGATGCGTCGTAGGGTGTCATGCAGTAGTACTGCAGCCCGGGGATCACCTTCATGTCGGCCTCGGGGATGTCATGCTGGGTGAGAGCTACGGTGAGCTCCTTGGCACGGTCGTTGCGGTAGTTGAAGAAGATGACAGCGTCGTCGGGCTTGATGGTGCCGTCGATGGTGGCGTTGTTGATGGGCTTGATGAACTCGTCGGTCACGCCATTGTCATAGCTCTCCTGGACGGCAGCAACCATATCGGTAGCCTGCTTGCCCTCTCCCTTGACGAGGAGATCATAGGCCACCTTGACACGCTCCCAGCGCTTGTCGCGGTCCATGGCATAATAGC
>CAZOOY010000100.1:0-7170 GCA_964581555.1 uncultured Staphylococcus sp. | reverse complement strand
CCTTCGCTCTTTAGGGCGAGGCCTGGACCCGAAGTGGAGGTCACTGCCAAGTTGCCGGCGAAGGATGCACCGATAGCTGAGCACACGCCGGCGATCTCATCTTCCATCTGACAGGCCTTGACGCCGAGATCCTTGCGCTTGGCAAGCTCGTGAAGGATGTCGGTGGCAGGGGTGATGGGGTATGAGCCGAGGAAGAGGGGACGTCCGCTCTTCTCCGAAGCCGCGATAAATCCCCAGGCGGTGGCAGTGTTGCCGTTGATGTCGGTATAGACACCGGGCTGTGCCTTGCCACTCTCGATGCGGTAGGTGGAGACGGTGGCGTGTATGTTGTGGCCGTAGTCATATCCGGCCTGTATGACCTTGGAGTTGGCCTCGAATATGGCAGGCTTCTTGGCAAATTTAGCTTTGAGCATATTGAGGGCGCCCTCGAGAGGACGATCGAAAAGCCAGCACACAAGACCGAGAGCAAATATGTTTCGGCATTTGAGCACACTCTTGTTGTCCAGCCCGGAGTCAGCGAGAGCGGCCTTGGTCATGGAGGTGACAGGCACCTCGACAATCTGGGCCTTTATATCGAGTTCCTTAAATGGATCCGTGGTGGTGAAGAGGGCTTTCTTAAGATCCGATTCCTTGAATGAATCGATGTCAACGATGGCCACTCCGCCCGGCTTGAGGAAGCGGACATTCTGTTTTAGCGCAGCGGGGTTCATGGCTATGAGTACGTCACACTGGTCACCGGGAGTGTGGACATCCTTGCCCACGCTCACCTGGAATCCCGAGACACCGCTGAGTGATCCCTGCGGAGCGCGCACCTCGGCGGGATAGTCGGGAAAGGTGGATACTTTGTCGCCCAGTCCGGCCGAGACATTCGTGAAGATATTGCCTGCAAGCTGCATGCCGTCGCCCGAGTCACCCGAGAAACGAACCACAACCTTGTCAAGGGTCTTCACATTTGTATTCTCTGTCATGATAAATGTATATAGGTTGGTTTATGATTTAGTTGTCAGTGGCCGCGAATTCAAGCGGCTGAGCACCGGTGTCGCCGTTGACCATGGTGCGTTTCACTCTGTAAGTGAGCTTTCTGCCTGCGAGGGGAGTCCACCCGCATTTGCTGACGACATCACTGTCGGTCACGGTGTGGCCCGGAAGCGGGAGCCGCTCCACGATGACGAGGTCGGCGGCATAGCCGGGACGGATGTAACCGCGGTCGCGGATACCGAAGATGTCGGCGGGAGCGTGACACATCAGGCGCACCACATCGGTGATTCCAAGCCCTTCGGCCTCCGGATCTTCATCGATGAGATCCAGCATCGCGGGGAGTGAGAACTGCACCATGGGCATGCCCGAGGCTGCCGTGAGTGCGTTTCCCTCCTTCTGGCTCAGGAGATGAGGGGCATGGTCGGTGGCTATGGTGTCGATCCCTCCACCCGGGGCGAGAGCGCGGACAAGAGCGATGCGGTCAGCCGGCTCCTTGACAGCGGGGTTGCACTTGATCCTGCTCCCGAGAGTAAGGAAGTCGTTGCGGTCGAAGAGCAGGTATTGCGGACAGGTCTCGGCTGTGACTTTGACGCCGCGCATCTTGGCCTCACGGATCAGGCGGATCTCATCAGCCGTGGAGACATGGCAGATGTGGACCCTCGCGCCATTGCGTTCAGCCAGATCGATGGCATGAGCCGTGGCGGCTATACATGCCTCCCGAGGGCGCATGTCGGGGTGGAGCTCCACCGGGATGCCGTCCGGGTGTTCGGCTTCAAGCCGTTCGCGTGCCGCACGGACCATCTTCTCATCCTCGGCGTGGACGGCTATGATGGCCGGTGCTTCGGCGAAGAGGCGGTCAAGCGTGGAGTCATTATCCACCAGCATGTTGCCGGTAGAGGAGCCTAAGAAAAGTTTTATGCCGGCCACTTTGGAATAGTCGGCTGAAAGGAGCTCGTCGAGATTACTGTTCGTAGCCCCGATGAAAAATCCGTAGTTGGCTTGTGAGACCTCGGCGGCACGCTCCATCTTGGCATCGACGGCTTCCATGGTGACGGTGGCCGGGCGCGTATTGGGCATGTCGGTGAACGAGGTCACCCCGCCCGCTACCGCAGCAGCCGACTCAGAGGCCATGTCGGCCTTCTCGGTGAGACCCGGATCGCGGAAATGCACGTGAGTGTCGATCACACCGGGGATGAGCCATGAGCCACCGCAATCAATCACTTCATCAGCATCAGGGGCGGTCGCGCCATCGCCGATGGAAGCGATACGGTCACCCTCGGTCAGCACCCAGCCGGTGAAAACCTGACCTTCGTTGACTATCTCGGCGTTGATGAAAAGCTTTCTGCTCATGACTTGGAAAAATCAGGATATTTCTTGAACATACTGTCCCACTTGAGTCTCAGCACACCGAAGAATCCTTCGCTGAAGATGCCGGAGCTCATTTTCGAGACACCGAGAACGCGGTTGACGAAGATTATAGGCACTTCGACGATTTTGAATCCGTATTTGTGGGACAGGAATTTCATCTCTATCTGGAAAGCATACCCCTTGAACCGGATCTTGTCAAGCGGAAGAGCCTGAAGCACCCGTCGGCGGTAGCAGACGAATCCGGCTGTGGCGTCGTTGACGGGCATTCCCGTGACGATGCGGACGTAGCGGGAAGCGAAGTAGGACATCATCACTCGTCCCATAGGCCAGTTGACGACATTAACGCCGGTGAGATAGCGGGATCCGATGGCAACATCCGCTCCTTCCTCACAAGCCTTGACAAGTCGGGGCAGATCGGTGGGATTGTGAGAGAAATCGGCATCCATCTCGCAGATATATTCGTAGTCATGCTCGAGAGCCCACTTGAAACCGGCTATGTAGGCAGTGCCGAGACCGAGTTTCCCTTTCCTCTCGAGGAGATGGAGCCTGCTGCCGGCGCTGGCCATCATCTCCTTGACGATGGCGGCCGTTCCGTCGGGCGAATTGTCATCTATGATGAGGACGTCAAACCGACGGGGCAGTGCGAAGACTGCCTCGATGATGGCCCTTACATTCTCTTTCTCGTTGTAGGTTGGGATAATTACAAGGGCATCAGCTGATTCACCCGATACTTGAATATCCATTGCAGTAAGTCACTTTAGATGTTCAGCTTGCAAAATTAGTGAATTAATCCCGCTTTGCCAAAATAAAATCAACTTCTCAATCAGCATTTTACCGTTTTGTTGTCTGACAGAAATTTGTGTATTGTCCATTAATGTCATATATTTGCAGTATCATGGAAAACAAGATTTATACCGTTGGACTGGTGATGAAATCACTCCAGGCCGATTTTTTCAAGGAAATGCAGAAAGGTGCCGAAGAATTTGTGGACAAGGAGCAGTGCTGCAAGCTTGTCTCCACCGGCACTCAGAGTCAGACCGAAGTGGAGCGTCAGATCGAATTGGTGGATGAGATGATCGCCGCCGGCGTTGACGCTATAGTCGTAGTCCCCATTGATTCCAAAGCGTTGGTGGCACCTGTGGCACGCGCTGTCAAGGCCGGGATCAAGGTTGTCAACATCGATATCAAGCTTGACGACGAACTTCTCAATCAAGAGGGTGTCAATGTGGATTTCGTCGGACCCGACAATCTCGCTGCATCCTATGCCGTGGCTTCACTGCTGGCTGACACACTTCCTGCAGGAACCCCGGTGGCTGTAATCGAGGGTCTCCCGGTGGCCGACAATGCCAGACAGCGAAAGGCCGGTGCAGATCAGGCCATAGCGGAGCATGGTCTGGATTGTGTGGCCAGTGTCCCTGCAAACTGGGAGATTGATGAGGCAGAGAAAGTGTTCCGAGGGATTCTTGCCGATCATCCCGAAGTCAAGGCTGTGTTCTCCTGTAATGATGCTATGGCGCTCGGCGTGATCAAGGTGCTTCGTGAGGCAGGGAAGAAACCCGGTGAGATTGCCGTGGTGGGCTTTGACAACGATGCCGTGATGCGTCCTCTCCTTGACGAGGGTTGGCTCAAGGCCACCGTTGACGCCTATGGATCGCAGATGGCAGTCGAGGGTATCCGTCACGCTCTCCGTCTCCTTGAGAATGGACAAAACGCTCTCGGCGACAAGGCAACCACCTTTGATATTATTTCGTAAGTCCCCATCACTTTGCCTTTTTGACCATAGAACCAAAGTTCTGCTATAGAACCAGTATGAGTTTTGATGTAATTCTTATAAAGATTTATAAAAACTGGTTCTTTGGTAAATCTTTGGCATCTGTGGTCGAATTATATAAGGTTCTAAAAATATTTATTATCCTTCATGCAGTCTTTTTATTAGTTGCTTATCCTGTATAAAAAGAACCTGATCGGATGGAGGAGACAAGCGAGTTGATACGCTCTTGTGTCAGAGGCGACAGGGAGGCTATGGAGCTTCTCTACAATACCTATTCCCGGCGGATGATGCGAGTCATCCGCCGTTATGTCCCTGACTCCAAGGCTGCCGAAGATATCCTGCATGACGGATTCATCGTCATTTTCACCCGCATCGGGGATGTGAGAGAGAGTGACCGACTGGAGTACTGGATGGCATCGATCATGAAGAATCTGTGTCTCGGTTATCTATCCCAGCTTGACCTTACAACTATTCTCAATGAGGATATAGCTTTGCCTGATCTTCCGGAACTTGACGATCTCCTTGGCTACGATGAACTCATGACATTGATCAATCGTCTGCCGGACGGATACCGCAATGTCTTCAAGCTCGCCGTGCTTGACGGCAAGTCGCATCGGGAGATTGGAAAGATTTTAGGGATCGAGCCTCATTCATCATCCTCCCAACTCTATCATGCCAAGGTGTTGCTCCGGAGGATGATCATGGACCGCAAGCGAGAGCTTGGTCTGCTCGGTCTACTTCTGCCTCTTTTTATTGCCGGATGGTTTTTCATGGGCCGTCATACTTCTTCCGGCTCATCAGATGACGGGCGCGTTCTCACGATTGTGGCTGCACCCGAAGAGAAACCAACCGCATCAACTTCATTAATTTCGGAAGCCGGCGGATCGCATGATACATCCCCGATTAACACCCCGACTGTGAAATCTGCTCCATTCGTCCAGGAAGCGATTGATACGATTCCGCAATTGATGGCCGAAAAAGTTGCAGCTAAGGAAGACCCATGTCCGGAACAGATAGCGGAGACTATCATTAAGGAGGTGGACTCTATGCTAATTGACCTTCCCGCTCCCCCCTCTCCGCAAAATGATGTGGCAGAGTATCGGATTATCTCGGCGGCCGCTGACGATGAGTGGAGCATAAGTCCCGGTATAAGCCTCGATCCGTCACGCCTTTCGGTTTCGGGAGGAATAGGAGATAATATTTTTTCAGATAGTCCGGAGCCTGTGCATCCCGGCAATCCCGGAGCGCCTTATCCTCCCATCAGGCCGGTCAGTCCCAACCCGATCCGCGTCTATGAAATGGAAGCTGATCATGAGCTCCCTTTGACATTGGGCGTCAACGTGGCGCGCCGTCTCTCCGAGAGACTAAGTGTTGAGACCGGTGTTAGTGCCATTCTGCTCCGGACCTCACTGCATTACACCGCCTACAGGGTGGATGCTGTCCGCAAGGCGCGCACGTTCTATCTCGGCATTCCGCTTAAGCTCAACCTCCGATTCTTCCGGACGAGATCATTCTCGCTCTACGCTACTGCCGGTGGAGAAGTGGCTTTCCCTTTGAGTCTGTCATCAAAGACTTACAGCGCCTCCGGAGCCTCGGATGTCCTTGGGCTTCCGGATCTGACGGTGCGCCCGCAGCTTTCGCTCCTCGGGGGACTGGGATTGCAATACAATTTCAAGCCTAATCTGGGCATATATGCCGAGCCCTCCGTGCGTTACAATTTCAGCAGTCACTCCACTCTGCCAACCTACTGGCAGGAGCATCCGACCATGTTCACCCTCCCGGTGGGACTGCGGATCACATGGTGATTCTCAAAAAAAATGTCAGTAGCCATGCAGTCTTTTCCCTTTCAGTATATCTATACAGTGTGACCATGATAGGAAGATCTTCTCCTGTCCGGGTCAAAAACTGATATTACTGAAAAAGATGAGACTTCAAGCCAAACTTACGATTGTTCTTCTGTTGCTGCTCGGGCTCGCATCGTGCGAGAAGCACGACGGCATTCTGTACTACAAGTGGAAGTGTGTAGCCGACATCAACGGCCACTCCTATATCGATCAGTCGCCGGCCGGATTCAATCCGGGCGTTACGCCCATCCTGACGGTTGACTCGCTGTCCGTCCATTTCGAGACGCTTCTCCGTGACGGGCGACGCGGGGCCCCGGCCTACTATGTGGAGATATTCGTCAATTGTGATACTCCCGAGGCTTATCTTACCGCCGACCAACACATTGAAAGACCGGAGGAGAAGGATAGGGAGTGGTATGAATATACTGAATATTGTAAGGAGCGCAATATCTCATGGGCGAGAGTCAACCATGAGATCGTGCAGAACGGAACTTTCCGTCTCTCACGCGATAAGCATGGGAACAATAAGGGAACGTTTTCTCTCTCGTTCAGCGAGGGTACTCTTGAAGGACGATTCGGATATTAAGGTTACATCTGATTTATAATAATGGAATTATGAAACAATTTATCTTCTCCTTTCTTCTCTCGATCTGTCTGGCGGTAACATCCTGCGGTTTTCCCGATGAACCCAAGGATACCGTCAGGGAGATCACTATGATGGTCTCGGCAGAAACCGGAGTGACATACAATCTTTTTGATACCTACGGAGAGCATCCCATCGAATGTATGCTCGTCAAATACGGTAAGGATTCCGACCGGTGGCAACCGTTTTCATTTAGCGCGATCGAAGGTTTCACCTATGAGCGTGGTCACGAATATATCCTGCGGGTAAGAATGACAACGCTGGCCAACCCTCCTGCCGATGGATCGTGTTTCACCTTCGCTCTCGTCCGCATTCTCTCCGATGTCATCGTGGAGTGAATTTACATCCCTCTCAATCTTCCTTCCGAAGTGACTTCTCATATTCGCGCAAGGCTTCACGGGCAGGCATGCTGAACGGTATGCCGTCGTGTCCGGCATATACGACGTCGCGGTCGTGGAGAGCTTTGTTGCGCAGAGTGCGCTGCACGGAAAGCTGCAGTCCGCGTTCGATACGTCCGAATAATATGTCAAGCTGTGCGTCAGTCATCGTTGATGATTTTATTATAG
>CAZOOY010000099.1:0-7216 GCA_964581555.1 uncultured Staphylococcus sp. | reverse complement strand
TCGGCCTCCTCAAAAGCGTAGCGCTTGAAAGCATCGGCGATCTCGGGATAGCCCTCACGGTCGGCCTGGCGTGACATGGCCAGGTACATACCCACCTCCATGCACTCGCCGTTGAAATGGGCGGTGAGGTCGGCCTTCATCTGGTCGTCGGTATCCTTGGCTACACCGATCTCATGCTCGGTGACGAACTGAAGGAGGGGATTCTCCTCAAGTTCTTTGAATTTGCTCTTGGGAGCCTTGCAGAGGGGGCATACTTCGGGTGCCTCGTCACCTTCGTGAACGTAACCGCAGACGGTGCAGATAAATTTCTTCTTCATAGCGATTGATGATTTTTTAAGTTAAACGGATAATATGTAATTTTGAAATATTCGTGTCGGGAGAGTCCGGAATTGGACAGTAGCAAAGTTAACACTATGTTATTTTAATAGCAACATCCCGCACCCGTTTTGTGTTTTTTTAAGCATTTCCGGTCGCATGGAGTTGAGATATATGTGACGTTATAACAAAAAACACACCTAAAAATTTCATTCTTCGGGGAATAAATATTAATTTTGCACCTTTGAAACGCCACGGTGACCGTCGGCGTCAAGCTCCCAATAAATGATTCAAATAAACCACAATGGCAGAAAATAAAAAAATCAAGGACGAAACACGTACCTCCATCGACGACGTCAACGACACCCTCACCGGTCTCGGTGAGAAAGTACAGAAGAACTCCCGCATCATCGTCTATGCCACAGTCGGTGTGGCAGTGGTGATCGCCCTTATCCTCATCTGGGTCTATGCCATCCGTCAGCCGGGCATCAATGCCGCCAACCAGGCTCTCGGTCAGGCCGATATCGAGCTCCTCATGGGCAATGATTCAGTCGCCCTCGCCAAATACAAGCAGGTGGCCGCCGATCATGGCTACAAAGCCGGCAATCTCGCAGGTCTCAATGCCGCCATCCTCCTCTACAAGGACAAGAAGTATGAGGAAGCGCTCTCTTATCTCAAGGATTTCTCCTCCTCCGAGAGTATCATCGGCGCAGGCGCAAAGAGTCTCGAGGGTGACTGCTACGTCAATCTCAAGAAATATGACGAGGCTCTCGGCTGCTTCAAGCAGGCTGTCAAGATCTCTGACAACAACCCGGCCTATACTCCCACTTTCCTCCTCAAGGAGGCTACTCTCCTCCGCGAGATGAAGGATTACAAGGCTGAGGCTGCCGTCTACCAGCAGATCATCACCGACTATCCTGCCTATGGTGCGGAGATCGGTGTGGACCTCAAGAAATATCTTGAGCGTGCGCTCGCTTCCGAGTGATCGTGCCCCGCAGTAACGACCGCTGATTAAATCAACTCCTATACGCCCCGGTAGTCCCCGTGCTGCCGGGGCTGATTGTCTCCAAGCTTCCGTGTCATGAACTCTTCACGCATCAAAGGTTATCTATTGGCCGCCCTCGCTGCCGCCGCCTACGGTACCAATCCTGCATTTGCTGTCCCTCTCTACGCCCATGGGATGAATCCCGGGTCGGTTCTCCTCTTCCGCTACATGATGGGGCTCCCGGTGCTGGCTGTGATTTTATGGATGAGAGGTAGGAGTCTGCGTATTCCTTCTGCAGGAGTGGGACCCACAGCTATCCTCGGCATCCTCATGGCACTGTCGTCTCTCTCGCTCTTTGAGAGCTATAAATACATTAACTCCGGGGTGGCTTCGACGCTGCTTTTCGTCTATCCCGTCATGGTGGCCGTGATGATGGTCTTCTTCTTCCACGAGCGCTTCAGTCCTGCTGTAGGCGTCTGCCTCGTGATCATGTCGGGAGGTCTCATCCTGCTCATGAATCCGGGAGATGGAGCCATGCTCAGCCCTTATGGCTGTCTGCTCGTGATGGTATCGGCACTGACCTACGCGCTCTATATCATTTTTGTCAACGTCTCGGAGCGCATCCGGTCCATTCCCACCACCTGCCTTCTCTTTCATGTGCTCGCATGGGGATGTCTGGTCTACATCGTCATGATTCCCCTCGGAAGCCCTCTCACGTTCCCGACTTCTTACAGCGGCTGGTGCTCACTGGCGGCTCTTGCCCTGGTGCCCACGGTCATATCGCTCGCATGTACCACCCGTGCCATTCAGCTCATTGGCTCCACACCTACGGCCATCATGGGGGCTCTCGAGCCCGTCTCGGCGGTGATCCTTAGCGTGATTGTGCTTGGCCAGACTCTCACGCTGCGCGACGTCCTGGGCGGTCTGCTCATCATTATCGCCACTATCATCGTCATAGCATCCCGACCGGTGGACAATCTCATCCTCCATGTCCGCAAAATGTTCCCGCGCCGAAAGAAGGCGTGAATGACGGACTCGCAAATAAAGATGGACGATTTGTACTCTTTACGGGTAATATTTATCCGATCCGTAACCGGGGAAAGGCGAATAATATTATTTTTGCGTATATGAAATCCATGCCGATCGTTACACATTTAGACGGTGTCGACGGACACGAAGCCCTGACGCATTTTGTAGACCACCAGAGTGGGATGCTGCTATGTCTGTCGGGATTCGCGAGTTTTCAGATGGGCGTAAAGCAGTGCGAGATACATGCGGGAGATATGATGGTGCTCGGACTTTTCTCCAATGTCTCCCTGACATACATGAGTCCCGATTTTAAGGGTACACTCTGTATTGTGGATATGGAAATGATATTCTCGGCCATCGCCCCCCTCAATCTATGCTCCAATATGCAGTTTATCTCGCTGCATCCCATCTCCCGCCCTTCCTCACAGGACATGTCGGCTATGGTCTCGATTCTTGACTTGATCGAACAGCGCAGCCTGATGAAAGCCGGTCGTCCGCTGTCAGGCATGACGGCTGACAGTCTTGTCAATGCCTTGACATTTCTGGTCCTGGACTCCTATATGAATGTCAGGCAGACTGTTATAAAGAGCAGTGACACAAAGGAAGGAATTATGCTGGCCTTTCATGCGGCCCTTATGCGTGATTATGCCGTCCACCGTAACGTGGCCCATTATGCTGCGCTGCAGAATCTTTCTCCCCGCTACTTCTCCACCACCATAAAAGCCGTATCGGGCTACACCCCTCTCTACTGGATAAACACCGTTGTTGTCGCCCAGGCAAAAAGGATGATGCGTAATACCAATTTGAGTATAAAGGAGGTGGCCTATAATCTCAATTTCAATTCCCCCACCTTTTTTACAAGATGGTTCAGGGAATGTACCGGGGAGACGCCCTCGCAGTACCGCACACGCCGTCGCATCACCATCACTCATGATGACTGACGGTGTTTCCGCGCTCCGGTCAGCAGTATCGTTATCATGGTCAGGATCTCCGAGACCGGAATAGCCAGCCATGCTCCCGTTCTTCCCATCAGATGGGAGAGAATGATAAATGCCGGGAGGATATACACAATACTGCGTAGCAAAGTGTATATCATGGCCCGTCCGCCTTTGCCGATGCTCTGATAGTATCCGATGTAGGCCATGTTGACCGAGAAGAATACGGAACAAAGGGCGAAGAGTGGCAGCCCTTTGTCGGCGATAATGGCAGCCTCGCTCCCCGGGGAAATAAAGAGCCCCACTATCGTGTGTGATCCCAGCCAGATGGAAAGTGTGGCCAGCAGTCCGCAAGCTCCGGCCACAGTCAGGCTGAGCCTGAACGTCTTTCTGACGCGCTCCATGGCCCTGGCGCCATAGTTATAACTGATGATGGGCTGGGCGCTTTGAGCCACCGCGCTGCTCATCATGAACATGACCGGAAAGAGATAGCATGCTATGCTGTAGGCAGCCACACCGGCCTCGCCGTCAAGGGTCATGAATACGTAATTGCCCACGAGCACCATCACTGACAGCGCCACCTCGGAGATCAACGCTGCGACACCTATCTTTATCTGATGTCTCACATTTCTGAAAAAACGGTGCATCCCTTTGCGGAACTTTATCAGTTTGGCCCGGCGGAGAAAGTAGAACAGCGTCATTCCGGCTCCGAGGATGATACTGATGGAAGTGGCTACGGCAGCTCCCTTCACCCCCATCCCCAGCGGAAATATAAACCACCAGTCAAGAGCGATATTGACGACCGCAGGGACTATCTCGCAGAGCGAGGCATATCTCGGGGCGCCGTCCAGACGTATCACGAGCATACCCATTATCTGAAACAGAAGACACCAAAGTCCCGGCAGGATCCAAAGGAGATAATCTATCGCGAAGTCTTTCAGCTCTTCCGAGCATCCCAGTCCGTTGCACACCTGTTCCGGAATAAGCAGGAGCACCAGACAGACCACAGCCATCAGGACGGATGCGAACACCGTGCCCTGCGTCAACTGGCGTCCGGCGTTCTCATAATGCTTTTGTGACAAGGCTATGCCTGCCACTACGGAAATTCCCACGCCAAACATCAGCGCGATGCCTGACACAGCCATGTAGACGGGAGTGATGATATTGACAGCCGCTATGCCGTGAGGACCCACCCCCTGCCCGACGAATATTCCGTCGACCACGGTGATCAACGCGTTGAAGATCATCCCCAGCAGCGTGGGGATGAAAATCCTGCGGAACAGCGTCGTTATATGTCCGTTTGCGTAGTCAGGTGTCATTATATCGGTTGTGTATTTACAGACGGAAGAGAGAACGGCCGTCGCCGTTCCCTCTTCGTTAGAGTTAATTCTGTTACAGTCCGGCGTGTCCGGTTGCCAGAAGGATTATACCTACGACTCCCAGAGCTATCAGGATCCACAGCAGCCATTTCTCCCCCGGGGTGAACACCTTTGTTCCGGGATAATATTCATGTCGGGCCTTCACGTAGAAGAATACACCGGGCAGATAGAACAGCAGTGTGACTACCAGCAGGGAGATATTACTCGAAATCACGATATAGGAGCAGAACACGGTAGCACCGATGCCGATGAATTTGAAGAAATTCCGCTGGCGGGGTGACTGTACCTGAATGAGAGGCGGTTGCCGCTTGCTCTTCAATGCACATTTCCACATGAACATGCCGCTGAAGAGATAGGCCGGCAATACCATGAGGCTCGTGAGGTCGAGAGCGGCGGTGTAGACCTTGGAGGAGGTAACCACCAGACACATGAACACGGTCATCACGATCGAGGAGACTACAAGGCCGAAGCCGGGCATCCCATGCTTGTTGAGCTTGAGGAAGCGGGACGGGAATATCTTCACTTTGGCCGCCTCGTTGGGCACCTGGGCACAGACGAGAGTCCAGGCGATCCATCCGCCGAGGATTGAGAAGATGATGGCTCCGATGACAAAGTAGTAAGCCCAGTCGCCACAGCAGTCCTTGAGCACGTATGCTACGGACGGGTCAGGCAGCTTGGCCAGCTCGGGCTGATGGAGGATACCGAACGAGAGCACCGACACGAGAGCATACATCAACCATGCGCAAAGGAATCCGATGATACCGGCTTTGCCTACATCCGTAGCTTTCTTGGCTCGTGACGACATCATCACGGCGCCTTCGATTCCGGTGAAGCACCACAGGGTCACGAGCATCGTGGTCCTGACCTGCTCGCCCACCGACCCGAGATCGGTGAGATGGCCCCAGAAGTCGAAGCTGAACATCTTGAGCTTGAAGAAGATGAAGAGGATGACGATGATCAGCACGAGCGATACCATCTGGATGACTGTGATGAGGACGTTGAGGAAGGAGGCTGTCTTGACACCTCCTGCCACCACGAAATACATAAGCCAGATCAGCCCGATGCCGAATACCACCGTCTCCCATCCGTGTTTTAGGAACACGGGCCAGAAGGCTCCCAGTGAGTCATTGAGCATCACGGCATAGGCCACGTTGCCGGTGGCGGTGCATAACCAGTAGCCCCAGGCGACGAGAAACCCCACGAAATTGCCGTAGCCCACCTGGGCATACTGATAGATACCGGCGTTCAGATCGCTGCGTTTGTCGCTGAGGATCTTGAATGTGTAGACAAGGAATATCATGCCTACACACGTGAGTAACCATGAGATAATTATAGCGCCCAATCCCGCGCCGGCTGCCATGTTCTGAGGGATGTTGTAGATTCCTCCTCCGACAATCGAGCTGAAAACTATGGCGGTGAGTCCGATCAGGCCGAGTTTTTTTGTATCGTCTGACATAATTCGTCAATTTATTATCAAGGGTGGAAGGAATGAGTTCCTCCCACCCTTTGGTGATTGATAATAATTATCTTATTCCTTATTTAGCCAGAGGTGCATAGCCGAAGTTGAGGAAGCCTATGCAGGTGAGGCAGTAGCCGAAAGGCTGGTCGGCGGGGATGTTGAGGAAGTTGTGATAGAGATCGATCTCGCCATCCTGCTCGAGGCCGCGGATCTGAAGCTCATGCTTCAGTGATTTGTGAAGCCACATGCTTGCCTCTGCCTTGGCGATGTCATCGTCGATGTGGGTGTCGTAGTACTGCACATACTCTGCGGCGTAGCCACCGATGAACTTGCCGTCCTTCTTGGCCCAGATGATACCGATACCTGTGGCGATAGCCTTGTGCTCGTTGTAGTTGGCACCGTTACCGGCTATAATCACCTCCAGTACTGCACCATGCTTGAACTGATCAGGGAGGTCAGGACGATACTGATGAGCGGGATACTTGTCGGCGAACTCCTTGGTGATGGTCACGAGGTTGCCGCGACACTCGGGAGGAAGCACCGAGGTGTAGGGGATTACGTTGAAGTCCTCGATACGGGCCATGAGAAGAGCCGAGTCGTAGGCGAAAGTTTCGTAGGGCTGAGGGGGAATACCGTCGTTGAAAGCACCGGTTCCACCGGTAATGAAGCCGAATGTCGGGTAGCGTGTACCTCTCTGATCGTCCATAACAGATAATTTTTAGGGGGTTAGTAATTAGTGATATCTGTCGTTACAACAAGGGTAGGTAAGAGTGGTTCAAACTTTTTGATAAAAAAGGATGTATCGTACATCGTTGAGGATAATCGGTACATTATGGCCCTGCCGGATGAGGCAACAATGGCAAGATCACAGCAGCTAAGCTCCCCCCGGTTGACTGAGCAACCGAGGGGCGCGATAGGATATATTTGCCTGGCTCGCCGGTGGCGGTAGGCTTTTATTCCATCAGCTTGCGGTAGCGGCGGCGGGTGGGTTCCTTGCCGTCGTTGTGGGCGCGCTTGTAGTCTTCGTAGTCAGAGTAGCTGCCTTCGTAGAAGACCACGTTGCCGTCGCCTTCGAACGACAGGATGTGGGTGCAGATGCGGTCGAGGAACCAGC
>CAZOOY010000098.1:0-7243 GCA_964581555.1 uncultured Staphylococcus sp. | reverse complement strand
ATACTGCGAAAGTGGGAAAGTAGATAACCGCCCCCTCCGACAGCCGGACTTTCAAAAGCGAAAGCCCGGCTGTCCTTTTTATATGCAAATTGTATGCGCAAGGAGAGACAGCCTCCGGGCTGTCTCACATAGACGACAAATTATAATCTGAGACAGCCCAGAGGCTGTCTCACTTAAACGGGGAAAACCACTATTATTGAGATTGAGTTTTATTTATCTGCAAGAACTTTCGCATAAAACTCTCTCAGGTTTGTGCGGATAGCCTCGTCAGTAAATTTTGTGAGATGTTGTTGGGCAGATTCCACAAGCTGCTGCCGTCTGTTTTCCGAGAGCGTAAGTTCATCTATCGCTTTGGCAATCTCGGAGGAAGAGTGGGGATCACAATATATTGCACCCGGACCGCCGGCTTCCTCCAGACAAGATCCAGTTGCAGCAATAACGGGGACACCTGATGTAAGTCCCTCAAGAACGGGGAGTCCGAATCCCTCGAAATAGGAAATGTAAATGGCGAATTGAGATGCCTGGTAAAAAAGCGGAAGGTGAGCAAAGGGGACTCCATTAATTATTCTGACGCGTTGCTCGAGACCTTTCCTTTTAATGAGCTCCTCTATCTCCGGTTGCAGATGTGTCTTCTTGCTCAGAATAATCAGAGGAAGATCCGTTGACGTGTGAGTAAGAGCTTCAATGAGCCGGCGATGATTCTTGCGATCCTCAATCGTACCGATCGCCACCATGAATTTCTCCGGAAGATCATATTCTTTTCTTAGCTCAACGAGTTCTTCCCCGGAAGCTCTACGCTTAAAAATCTTATCACATCCCTGATAAAGCACATCTATTCGCCCGGGATCGACGCCGTAAAAATTTACTATATCATTTTTAGTCTGCTCGCTGATGGCGATTATTCGGTCTGCAACCCGGCAGGCATATCGGGTCTTTACTTCAAGAATCTTTCTTGAAAGAAAGTCAAACGTGTGAGGGAAACGCAGGAAGATAAGATCATGGATCGTCACAACCTTTTTGAAAGGCGCATCTTTGATACCGAACGGTAGCTCATTGCTCAATCCGTGAAAAAGGTCAATCTTTTCTCGCTCCAGATCTTTTATGATACCATGATTTCGCCAGAGATGGCGTCCGATAGCGTTACGTGTGTCCGGACGATGGAATGTGACATAATCGGTAATATTCAGTTCCGAAAGGCAACGCGCATTACCCTCGATCGGGGTGAACAGCAGACATTGATCCTCGCCATCGGGGGAGAGGAGATTGACCAGCGAACGGCTGTAGTTGCCGATACCGGTCATATTGGAAACGATCTTTTTGGCGTCAAATCCTATGCGCATTTCGGGACATTTTTTCGATGATGAGAACAAAGTTAACTTTTATTTCCCATAAAGGGAGCGGGTTTATAAGAAAAAAGTGTAATTTTGCTTGTCTAATACATTTATGACTATGAAAAGATTCTCTGTCGTAATGATCCTGCTCGCACTGATCGGGACCCTCTATTCGAAAAACAATAATAAAGATATGAATCAAAGTACTGAAAACAACGGAGATGTGAAGGTGCTCCTCCACACCTCCCTGGGTGACATCACACTCCTGCTCTACGGTGACACTCCACGCCATACTGCCAATTTCGTGAAGCGTGTCAAGGCCGGTGACTATGACGGCGTCCTCTTCCACCGTGTCATCAATGATTTCATGATTCAGACCGGCGATCCGACGAGCAAGGATGCTCCAAAGGGAAAGATGCTCGGTGCCGGTGACTCAGGCGAACAGATCGAAGCGGAGTTCCTTTTCCCTAAACATTATCATCATCGCGGAGCAATCGCGGCCGCCCGCCAGGGAGACAATGTTAATCCCGAAAGAAAGTCGTCGGGCTCACAATTCTACATCGTCACAGGCAAGAAATTCTCTCCCGCCCAGCTTGACCAGATGGAACATCAGGCCCAGATGCAACGCAAGCAGAGTGTCTTCGACAGCCTGTGCAAGGAAAACCGCGATTCCATCATGACTCTGCGCCGCAATCGCGATCAGGCCGGACTCCAGGCCCTTCAGGAAAAGCTTGTCAAAGAGACTGAGGCCCTGACTGCCGGTGACTCCGTCATCTACACACCCGAGATGAGAGATGTGTATATGCGTGAAGGCGGCACTCCCCATCTCGACGGGCAGTACACGGTCTATGGGCGTGTGCTTGAAGGAATGGATGTGGTTGACAAGATCGAGAAGGCCGAGACCGATGCCCATGATCGCCCCGTAGAGGATATCAAAATCATTTCCGCCAAAGTCATCGACTAAAACAGCTATGGAGGAAAAACTGGAAATATCCGAGGTCTACAAGGCTGCTCAGGTGCTCCGTGATGTGGCCCGTCATCCCCGTCTCATAGGACCTACAAAGCTTAATCCGGATGCTGAGATATATCTAAAGCCGGAGAATCTGCAGTACACGGGTGCTTTCAAGCTGAGAGGAGCATACTACAAAATCTCCCAGCTCACACCTGAGGAGCGGGAGAAAGGAGTGATAGCATGTTCGGCCGGCAACCATGCCCAGGGTGTGGCTCTCGCCGCGACGGCCAACGGGATCAAGTCAATCATCTGTCTCCCAGCCGGAGCACCTATTTCAAAGATAGAGGCTACGAAGCGGCTCGGCGCGGAGGTATGCCTTGTCCCGGGAGTCTATGACGATGCATACGAGAAAGCTGTTGCTCTCCAGAAAGAGCATGGCTACACATTCATCCATCCGTTCGATGACCTCAAAGTCATAGCGGGCCAGGGTACGATAGCTCTTGAAATACTCGAGGAAATGCCCGATGTCGAGGCTGTGATCGTCCCCATAGGTGGTGGAGGCCTTATAGCGGGAATAGGATTCACTCTCAAGCAACTCAAGCCTGAGGTGAAAGTCTATGGCGTGCAGGCCGAGGGTGCTCCCTCGATGTATCGCTCAGTCAAGGATGGGAAGCGCGAGCATCTACAGTCGGTTTCCACCATCGCTGACGGTATCGCCGTAAAGGAACCGGGTGAGAATACCTTTGAATTCTGCTCCCGGTATGTGGATGAGATCGTCACCGTGACCGAGGACGAAATTGCTGCCGCAATCCTCGCTCTGATCGAGCAGCAGAAGCTCGTGGCCGAAGGTGCGGGAGCCGTATCGGTAGCCGCAGCCATGTTCAATAAAGTTCCCATCAAGGGGAAGAAGACCGTCTGTGTGGTCTCCGGCGGCAATATCGACGTGACCATCCTCAACCGCGTGATCACCCGAGGTCTTGTCAAGAGCGGACGTAACTGTATGCTGAAACTTGACGTCGGCGACAAGCCCGGTCAGCTCTCCGAGATATGCAGCATCCTCGGACAGAATGGTGCTAACATCATCTCCGTGACACATGAGCGAAATTCGGATGCTACCTCCATCAACGGATGTATTCTCCGCATTGAGGTGGAGACCCGTAATAACGATCACATCACGCAGATCAAGAAAGCACTGTCGGAATCAGGTCATCATGTGGTTTGATAACCACAATTAATTAATCCACCCAGAGAAAGCGGAAAATGAAAAACCTCAGACTCTTCCCCTCACTTGTCGTTGCAGCCGCCGTGGGCATTTCGGCTCTCACCGGATGCAAGACCACCGAGGCTAACTACCGGCAAGCCTATCAGACGGCTGTGGCGCAGAGAGAGGAATCAACAGGAATCGACTCCACCATCTACGCCCGCATCCGCAACAGCGCCACGACATCGGCACTGGTTGTGGGTACTGACAGTCTGCCCGTGCGAACCGAGTACATCGGTTTCACCGACGGCGGAGGAATGGACAAAGCCCGGATGAAGAAATATAACATAGTCGTGGGTCAGTTCAAGCAGGTATTCAACGCGCGTCAGATGCGCGAACGACTCATCTCGGCCGGATATGAAAATGCCTTTATAGTCCATACCCGCGAGCCGCTCTACTATGTTGCGGTAGCCACCTCGGACAGTCCTGAAGACATACTTAAAGACTGGGAACGCGTGACTGCCGACAAGAGCATTGTCCTCAGGGCCCCTCTTCCGTTCGTCCTCCGGCCGGCTCACCTGGCCCGATGAAAGATTATTTGTTTCTTCTGAGAGAAAACACTATCTTTGTAGCTGGAATTTACCATGAAGAAAGAAGACGTCACCCATAGGGGAATCATCACTGATGTAAGAGACAACCTCCTCACTATCCGCACCGATGAAGAATGTCGGTGTGACGGATGTGCCGTGGCTGCTCTCTGCAACAAGGATTCCGACGATGGCCATGAACTGCTCTCGGTCAACACTGAAAGAGCTACCGACTTCAGGGTAGGGGAGCGGGTCGAAGTCACTGCTTCTTCAACGTCCACGCTTCTTGCCACGTGGTGGGCCCTGCTGCTCCCGACGCTTATTTTTATAGGCGGCATACTCGGCGTCAGGTTTGGCTGGCCCGAGAGTGGCGGATGGTCCATCCTCGCAGGATTCGTCGCCCTCGCGATCTACGACTTCTTCCTCTATCTCTTCCGCAAGAGAATAGCTCAGAAGGTGAGATGGAAGGTGAGAAGAATATAACCATGATTCATCACATCACTAAGCCAAGAACTCGAAAATAATAATTATCACACAATACCATGAACGTAATCCTCCTATCAATCATCGTCCTCGGAACCATCGGTATCGTCGGGGCCGCCGTGCTTTATCTGGTGGCTCAGCGTTTCCACGTCCATGAGGATCCCCGCATCGATCAGGTAGAGGCCCTTCTCCCGGGGGCTAACTGTGGCGGTTGTGGCCGCAGCGGATGCCGTGACTTTGCAGTGGCATGTGTCAATGCCGACAGCCTCGACGGTCTTTCGTGTCCCTCGTCAGGCGCGGCCGTAATGAAACAGATCGGTGAAATAGTCGGTCTCACAGCGGCTGTCACACAACCCAAGATCGCAGTGCTCAAGTGTAACGGCACATGTGATCTCCGCCCAGCTTTCGCCCGATTCGAAGGCGCACCCTCATGTGCGGTTCTTGCATCGCTCGGTTCAGGTGACTCCCCCTGTCCCAACGGCTGTCTCGGTTGTGGCGACTGCGTAGAGGCTTGTCCCTACGGTGCCATGAAGATGAATCTCGAGACCGGTCTCCCCGAAGTACTTGAGGATAAATGTGTGGGTTGCGGTGTCTGTGTCAAGACCTGTCCCCGCTCAGTTCTTGAGCTCCGCAATAAGGGTCCGCGTGGCATGCGTGTCTATGTGGCCTGCTCCAATAAGGAAAAGGGCGGCGTAGCCATGAAGTATTGCAAGGTGGCATGTATCGGATGTTCGAAGTGTGTCAAGATCTGCACCCACGATGCCATCACCGTGACCAATAACCTTTCCTACATCGACTACGAGAAGTGCAAGCTCTGCCGCAAGTGTGTCGACGTATGTCCAACCCATGCAATTCATGCGGTAAATTTCCCCGTGAAGAAAGTGCAGCCCGAGGCCGTCAAGGCGGAACCTGCTAACGTCTAATCATCCTCACCTTTCAGAAACTCATGAAACTCCATACATTCAAGATTGGCGGTATTCATCCCGCCGAGAATAAGATCGCTGCCGGGAAGCCCATCGAGACACTTCCACTCCCCACAGAAGTCGTGCTTCCTGTCGCGCAGCACATCGGTGCCCCGGCCAAACCTATTGTCAAGAAAGGTGACAAGGTGAAGAGAGGTGATCGCGTGGCTGAGGCCGGAGGCTTTGTTTCCGCTCATATCCACACTCCCATCTCGGGCACGGTCGTTAAGATCGATATGGCGCGTACACCACAGGGCCTTCCTGTAGAAGCCATCTATATCAAGAGTGACGAGGCCGATCGCGAGGCTGATGCCGCAGCCATGGCTGACAAGACTCCTGCCCGCACTGATGCCGAAGTGGCTGTACTTGAAGGAAAAGACATCATCGGTCTCATCAAGGATGCCGGTATCGTAGGTCTCGGTGGCGCCACCTTCCCCACCCATGTCAAGCTTTCACCTCCTCCCGGTTCAAAGGCTGAAGTGGTTATTATCAATGCTGTCGAATGCGAGCCCTGTTTGTCGTGTGACGACATGCTCATGCGCGAACACGCTCCTGAGATCGTCAAGGGTGTTGTCCTTCTCATGAAGGCTGCCGGAGTTGACCGCGGTGTGATCGCAATAGAGAACAATAAGCCCGAGGCTATCGCCGCAATGACCGCAGCTGCCGCCCCCGTGGCCGGCCTCGAGGTCATGACCATGAAAGTCAAGTACCCCCAGGGTGGTGAGAAACAGCTTATCGAGGCTGTCATCGGAAAGGAAGTACCTTCCGGTGGACTTCCCATCGCTACCGGTGCCATCGTCCAGAATGTGGCAACCGCTTATGCCGTCTATCGCGCCGTCTATCATAATGAACCTATTCTTGATCGTGTCCTGACCATTCATGATGGTAAGGACGGCAAAAATCTTAGAGTTGCTCTCGGAACGATCCTTGCAGATATCGTGGAGACTGAGGACTATGAGAAGATCATTCTCGGAGGCCCGATGATGGGTCGCACCGCTTCGACTCTCCAGACCCCGATGATCAAGGGCACATCAGGCATACTGCTCGACAAGAAGTATGCTCACCGTCGTCCGGCAGAGCCCTGTATCCGTTGCGGTTCCTGTGTGGAGGTTTGTCCTATGGGACTCGAGCCATTCCTCATCAGTACCCTTTCCCGTCTCAAGGAGTATGACGACGCAGAGAATGAAAAGATCGCCAACTGCATCGAGTGTGGCTCATGCAGCTATATCTGTCCTTCTTCACGTCCGCTTCTCGACTTCATCCGTGTGGGCAAGGGTAAGGTCATGGCCGCCATTCGCGCCCGTGCGGCTGCTGCCAAGAGCTGAACCGGCACATAGATAATTATAGTATAGAATCAAGGAATCTCCTGTCAGTCCCGGTAGGGCGACAGGAGATTCTTTTGTTACAAAAGCGGGGGTTTGTTACATTATTGTAACAATCGTGAAACATAATTGGCACTTATAAAAGATTGCTAATCAGGGTAATATAAAAATATTGAAATTTTTTTCAGATTACAATAAAATTTCTTGTAGTAAAATTGTCAATGTTGCGTAACAAGTTTGTAACTTTGACATGTCGAAAGAAAAAAACGACATCCAACATTAAAAATCGTTCAACTATTAAAACTTACAATTATGTCAAACAAGGAATTTGAAAGCAAGCTTATGAGTATTCAGGGTAACCTGCTTAACTTTGCATTCATGCTTACGTCCAACAGGGATAATGCA
>CAZOOY010000097.1:0-7246 GCA_964581555.1 uncultured Staphylococcus sp. | reverse complement strand
TCGAGGAACCGTCGGCACGGAAAGTGAAGGTGGCGTAGTAGCGACCGTCATAGTTGTAGTTGGCACGGCCGAAGAAGGAGATGGTGCGCTCCTCCTTACCGAGAGAGGAGGAGATGACACGTGAACCGGTGGCACCGCTGTTGGCCTGCATAGCGGCAAACATCTTGTCGGGAGTTGTACCGTCCACGAAATACTTACCACTCATTGTATTCAACTCGTAGTTGGTGGAGATGTACTCCTGACCGATCATGGCATTCAGAGAATGAGCGCCGAATTCTTTATCAAATGTAAGAGTGTGGACCAGACGGAGCTTCCAGTCGTTGCGTTTTTCCCATTCGCCCATGGGGAGCTCGCCACCATCCTGGACAGCTCTTGACGACTTGGAATCCCACCATGACTTTGTGTCACGGAAAGTATAGTCATAGCCTACCTCAGCACGGTAGCGGAGGGGCTTGATAATGTTCCAGGTAATAGCTGCATCATAGTGGAAGCGGCGTTCCTTGCGCTTCTTCCAGTCGAGAGCGGCGCGGTCGCTCAGGAGCTGGGTCTGCGAGAGGTAGCTCTCGTATTCCTCCTCGTCCATCTGGGCGATGGTGGCATCGTCGATCTGGTCATAGAGACCGTTGACGGGAGCCTTGGTCACGAGGTCGTAGGAACGGAACGAACGACGCTGACCTGTGGTACCTGCACCGCGGGTCTCGGTGTCGCTCATACGTGTGCCGAACTCGAAGCGAAGATTCTTGGCGATGTTGTGGATGATCTTGGCTGTAAGGTTGAAACGGCTGTAGCCCTGATCCTTGATGAGAGCCTCATCATTGATGTATGCAGCACTGATGTTGAACTTGGTGTTCTCCGTACCACCGCTCAGACCTACCTGATGGTTCTGAGAAAGCTTGTGGTTATTGAAAGCGTCGTCATACCAGTCAAAAGCGTCCTGATACTGATAGAGGTCGAGGTCATCGAAAGCACCGAAACGCTTCTCGAAAGTAGAGATACCGGTGCTACCCTGCATGGCTGCCTTCTCATAGAGGAACATCACATAGTCGTAGGGATCCATCGACTTGATCTTCTTGTTGATGTGCTTGCCCTGAAGATAACCGTTATAGGTCACGGTGGTCTTGCCGGCCTCGGGAGACTTGGTGGTAATAAGGATTACACCATTGGCACCCTGCGAACCGTATATAGCGGTGGAAGATGCATCCTTGAGGACGGTGATGTCGGCGATATCAGCGGGGTTGATATCGGAGATGCTTGAAACGGGGAAACCGTCCACCACATAGAGAGGCGAGTTGTCACCGGTGATGGAGCCGCCGCCACGCACGCGGATCACCATCTCAGCATCGGGAGAACCGTCGGTGGTGGTGATCTGCACACCTGCAAGACGTCCGGTCATCGCCTGAGCGACGTTGGCGGTCGGGACCTTCACGAGGTCATCACCCTTCACTGAGGAGATGGAACCGGTAAGGTCCTTCTTCTTTACTGTACCGTAACCCACAACCACAACCTCATCGAGAGTCTCGGAATCCTCGCGGAGGACAACCTTGAGCTGTGTGCGGCCATCGAGACGGATGTTCTCAGTCTTGTAGCCGATGTAGGAAACCTTGAGAGTAGCCTTGGGAGAGACGTTTTTGAGAGTGAAGTTGCCATCGATATCGGTCGAGACACCTTCCTTGGAACCGTCGACAAGCACGGTTGCACCGATCATCGGCTCACCGTTGGGATCTTCGACTGTACCGGAGACCGTGATATTCTGCGCGCCTACGGGCAGTCCGACGCAGAGCATCAACAGGAGTACCATGGTTTTCCAATGCGTAGCAAGGGAAAAGCGCCGCAGCCACTGACTGCGACCTGAACTTAAGTCTTTCATGTCTGTGTTAATTGGTAAATAAGATTTTTTTCATGCAATTTGTTTGTATTCTTGAAAGAGGACGGCGTCCACCCTCTCGGAAAAGGGCATGGCCGTGGAGAAAGAAAGATTGGTTTCTTAAGACGGATGAATGACGTTATTGTATCGTGATTCGGTATTAAACATAAGGCTTTCAAAGCCTATTTAACGGCTTATTGTCCGAGGCCTCGGGAGGGTAGAAACCGGGGCCTGTTTTTGAGAGCTTTACTGCGGGCAAATGTATGAATAATATTTGAATTGTCAAAGGGTTAACATTAAATAAGACTTTTTTTTAACACTTTCATTAGGCTATTAGGGAAAGGATTATTACCTTTGCGGTAATCATCAACGCCGACACCGGACACATTAATTAATAAGAGATATCTCACCATGAAAAAATTCACGACCCTGCTGCTTGCAGTGTGGGTAGCGGCGACGGCTATGGCCCTCACTCCCGACGAGGCCTGGCGCGACCTCTATCCTCAGATTGAAAAATCCATCACACAGCCGAAGTTCCGTGACAAGGACTACAAACTTTTCGACTACGGAAAGAAGTCGAAGACCAAGGGCTTTCTCTACACCGAACTCATCAATAAGGTCATCGACCGCTGCTCATCGGAGGGAGGCGGCCGTGTCATCATCCCGAAAGGCGAATGGCTGACAGGCCCCATTACTCTCAAGGACAACGTCAACCTCCATCTTGAGGAGGGTGCCGTGCTGCTCTTCACAACTGACACTAAGCAATATCCCATCGTGCGCACACGCTGGGAAGGCATGGACTGCTATAATTATCAGCCTCTCATCTACGCCAACGGTGCGACAAACGTGGCCCTCACCGGCAAAGGAACTGTCGACGGCGGCGCCGGCAATGACAACTGGTGGGCCATGTGCGGCAAGGACACCTATGGATACAAGGAAGGGATCGTCTCCCAGAGGATAGGCCGTCCCCTGCTCATGCAGTGGAACGAGAACGGCGTCCCCGTTGAGAAACGTATCATGGGCGAGGGTTACGGCATGCGTCCCCAGCTCGTAAACTTCCTGGACTGCAAGAATGTCCTCATAGAAGACGTCACTCTTCTTCGTTCACCCTTCTGGGTGATCCATCCGCTGTTCTGCGAGAACCTTACCGTGAGAGGCGTCCACATCCAGAACGACGGCCCCAACGGTGACGGCTGCGACCCCGAGAGCTGTAAGAACGTACTCATCGAGTGCTGCTACTTCGACACCGGCGACGACTGCATCGCAATCAAGAGCGGCCGTAACCGCGACGGTCTTACCTGGGCACGTCCTACCGAAAACGTGATCGTCCGTAACTGCCAGATGAAAAACGGCCACGGCGGTATCGTTGTGGGTAGCGAGATCTCGGGTGGTTTCAACAACCTTTTCGCAGAGAACTGTGTGATGGACTCACCCGACCTGGAGCGCGTGGTGCGCATCAAGACCAACTCATGCCGCGGCGGCGTGATCGAGAACATCTTCTGCCGCAACATCGAGGTGGGTCAGTGTGACGAGGCCGTCCTAAAGATCAATCTCGTCTATGAGCGCAAAGAACTCTGTGACCGCAGCTATCCCCCGGTTGTCCGCGACGTATATCTCGAAAATATCAACTGCAAGAAGAGCAAATATGGCGTCTTCATCGAAGGCTTCGAGGATATCAACAACGTGAAGAACATCGAGGTCAAGGATTGCCGCTGGGACGGCGTGAAGGAGAACGGCAATTTCCTCAAAGGTCTCTACAAAAACGTGCGCCTCGGCAACGTATACATCAACGGCAAACTCTATGACGGCGAGGTGACACCCCTCTCGCAGACCATGGTCTACTCCGAGATGAAGCGCAACCCGGAAAGCTGGATGCTCGATTACCACAAAGGTCCCCGCTGGACCTATGCTATCGGTACCGAACTCGATGGCATGCTAAACTACGCCAACCGTTACGGCAACAAGGCTGTGGCTGACTACGTTTTCTCCTATGTCGACACTCTCGTCAACGCCGACGGTACAATCAAGACTTATGACATCAAGCACTACAACCTCGACCAGGTAAAGGACGGAACACTCCTCTTCGCAGCCTACGACAGCACCGGCGACGAGCGCTATCTCAAGGCGATCCACACTTTAAAGGAGCAACTCAAGGAGCAGCCGCGCACCTCGGAAGGAGGATACTGGCACAAGAAAGTCTACCCCCACCAGATGTGGCTCGACGGTCTTTTCATGGCTGAACCCTTCAACGCCATCTACACCAACCGTCTGCTCCCAGAGAGCGAGCGCGCAGAGGCATGGAAAGAGATAGCCAACCAATTCCTCACTGTGGCAAAGCACACCTACGACCCCGTCACCGGCCTCTACCGCCATGCATGGGACGAGAGCAAGGAGCAGCGCTGGGCCAATCCCGAGACAGGCCAGTCGGCCCACGCATGGGCCCGCGCCCAGGGATGGTATTTCATGGCACTCATCCATGTGCTTGAGCAGATGCCCGCCGACTGCCCCGAACGCCCCGAACTGTTGAAGCTCCTCAAGTCCATAGCCGACGGCGTGGTGAAATTCCAGGACACCAAGAGCGGATGCTGGTTCCAGGTGCTCGATCAGCCCGGCCGAGAGGGGAACTACCTCGAGGGTACGGCAACCGCCATGTATGTCTACTCTCTTCTCAAGGCCGTCCGCCTCGGGTATCTTGACCAGAGCTATCTCAACGCAGCCCTTACCGGCTGGAACGGCATGCTGAAGAATCTTGTCCGCACCGATCCCGACGGCACCATCTCGCTCACACAATGCTGCGCAGTGGGCGGTCTTGGTGGCGACAAGGTCTACCGTGACGGTTCGTTCGAGTATTACCTCTCAGAGCCTATCCGCGACAACGACGCAAAGGGTGTCGGCCCGTTCATCAACGCATGTCTCGAGATGGAGCTGCTTGAAAATTAATCCCTTGCAACTCCACTAATTCTATTCCCTTACGGAGGGAGCCTGCCATCTGCCGCAGGCTCCCTCTTTTTATTCATAAGCCAAATCACATTTGTACAAGAAAATTTGGTAATTTGTCAGCAATAATATAATTTTGCAAGCAAATTGACAGTGAAAACGATTATTCAACGGCGATTCTCCACCGAGATATTACCGAAGAGTAATCGTTGAATGGTTTAAATCACTTACTTATCATCACACAGCTTATGAAAAAGTTGAATCTGGCGTGGCTCATGGTATTCCTCCTGATGCTCGCCGCAAGTGTAGCAGGCTGCTTCTTCACCGGTGAGGAAGGAGCATTCAATCTCACCAACACTCATCTTTACGCCAACATCGCATGGATGATAACTGCAACAATCTTCGTCCTGATGATGACTCCGGGCCTCTCTTTCTTCTACGGAGGCATGGTGCGGGCCAAGAACGTCATCTCCACGATGCTCCAGAGCTTCATCGTGATGGGTGTGGTCAGCGTCCTCTGGGTTCTCTTCGGATTTTCGCTCGCTTTCGGACAAGATATAGGGCATGTGGTCGGCAATCCGGCCACATTTTTCATGTTTGACGGCGTGGGCGTGCGCAACGTCACGGATCCTTCTGCCGAATGGACTCAGATCGGGATGGTCACTACTACGATCCCGTTGGCTCTGTTCGCTCTCTTTCAGATGAAGTTTGCCATCATCACCCCGTCGCTCATCACCGGATCCTTCGCCGAACGAGTCCGCTTTACCGGCTATCTTCTCTTCATGGTGCTCTGGACAATAATTGTCTACTGTCCGCTTGCCCACTGCACCTGGCACCCTGACGGTCTCTTCGGGATGATGCATGTCCATGACTATGCGGGCGGAATCGTTGTCCATGCAGCCTCAGGTATCGCCGCTCTCGCAGGAGCATTGTTTTTGGGAAAACGCACCGGAAAGCATCAGTCCAAACCGGCCAATGTCCCCTTCGTGCTGCTCGGAGCCGCCCTGCTCTGGCTTGGATGGTTCGGTTTCAACGGAGGATCATCACTCGCGGCTGACGGAGTGGCGATTTCAGCATTCCTGAACACAAATACCGCGGCCGCCACCGCCATGGTGGTCTGGATAGCGATGGACGCACTTCGTGGCCACCGTCCTTCAGCAATGGGTGCAGCCATCGGAGCCGTGGTTGGACTTGTAGCCATCACTCCCATGGCAGGATGGGTGAGCGTGGGTCAGAGTATCGCCATCGCGTTCATCATCACTTTCTGCTGTAATCTCGCCTGCTCCTGGAAGGGATACAGTTCGATGCTCGACGATGCACTCGACGTCTTCCCCACCCACGGTCTCGGTGGCATACTCGGGACAGTCTTAACGGGTATCTTCGCCTATGACTTCTTCGCGGCAGAGGATGCCGAGATGATATCCCGCGGGGAGTTCTTCGTCAATCATATTCTCGTGCTCATCATGGTGTTTATCTACACATTCGTAGTCAGCTACGCTCTTTACTGGATCACCGATAAGATCATTCCGATGCGCGTAAGTGCCACTAACGAAGCCATGGGTCTCGACCGCTCGCAGCACAATGAGACATACGGTCCCGAAACCGGTCTGGCGGAAGACTCCATCTCTCTTGACGACTGGTATAGCCGCATGGAATAATCACATACCGACATTAAACTTAAATTTGCGCCTGCCGGCACCTTCACATCAGGAACCGGCAGGCGTCCCTTTATGACTCAAAGAAAATTGCTTTTGGCAGGCAGTCCGGAAGTTTATCCACGATTTTTTATTTTTTAATTGAAGTAATCTCTGAAATTCGGGGGAAATTTATTACCTTTGGCTCGAGATTGGTGTCGACAGTCGATTTGCCGGCAACCTTAAAGAAACCAAAATCATCAATACCTTAAACCGGACATGCAAAAACTTGCTTACCAAGCTGTCATCCTCACCCTAATGACCTCCGCGGCGCTCACCTCACATGCGTCCGAATATGTATCGGAGGTTTGGTCACCGGATCTCGGCAACGGACAGTATCAGAACCCTGTGATCGATGCCGACTATTCCGACCCCGACGTAGTGCGTGTGGGCGACGATTTCTATATGACCGCTTCAAGCTTCTGCGATATCCCCGGCCTCCCCATCCTTCACTCGAAGGATCTCGTCAACTGGACCCTGATAGGACACGCGATCGAGGAGATGCCCGACTATGCACAGTCTGCTCCCGATCCCAGCCACGGAAATGCCGTCTGGGCTCCCGCCATCCGCTATCACAACGGCGAATTCTACATCTATTATGGCGATCCGGACCTTGGCATCTTCATGACCAAGACCAAGGATCCCGCAGGAAGATGGGAACCTCTCACGCTCGTCTACAAGGCCAAGGGAGTTATAGACCCCTGCCCCTTCTGGGACGAGGATGGCCGCGCCTACCTGGCTCACGGTTACG
>CAZOOY010000096.1:0-7308 GCA_964581555.1 uncultured Staphylococcus sp. | reverse complement strand
GCAACCCTAACAAGTGTAGCTCAGGTCAATGTGTCTGGCGTTGTTGTGGAGGACTTTCGTCCCGAGAGCTTGCCGTAATGATGGTCGGCGTTATACTTGCGCACGTCGAAGTAGACCGAGCCGTCGCTCACGTAGGCATACCCGGCATCGAGAATCTTCTTGATATACTCTATCTGCTCGATGATATGGCCGGAGGCATGGGGCTCGATAGAAGGTGGGAGCACGTTGAGAGCATCCATTGCCTTATGGTAGCGGGTGAGATAGTGCTGCACCACTTCCATGGGCTCGAGATTGTCGAGGCGTGCTTTTTTGGCTATCTTGTCCTCACCCTCGTCGGCATCATGCTCGAGATGGCCCACGTCGGTGATATTGCGCACGTAGCGCACCTTGTAGCCCAGATGCCGGAGATAACGGAAGAGGATGTCGAATGTGATGGCGGGACGGGCGTGACCGAGATGGCCGTCGCCGTAGACGGTCGGCCCGCAGACATACATTCCCACTCTCCCCTCGTGAAGAGGCACGAACTCCTGCTTCGTGCGGGTCAGGGTGTTGTAGAGTGTCAGATTGTTGGGTTTCATCGGGTGTGAGATTTATGCTGTTCAGGCCTTACCACCCATGATGAAGGGATTGGGAATCTCGCCACCCTGATTGCCTCCCTGGTTGAGCGGACGCTTGGGGCGGATCTCGCCAAATGTGGCCTCATATTTCTTGACATTCTCCATGAGCGCGCCCAGTAGATTCTTGGCATTCTCAGGGCTCATGATGATACGGCTCTGCACCTTGGCCTGAGGCATATTGGGAGCCATGGTGATGAAGTCAATGAAAAACTCGTTGGGGCCGTGGGTGATCACGGCAAGATTTGAATATATTCCTTTAGCCACCTCGGGGGTAAGCTCGATCTTTATTTCATTCTGTTTGGGTTCCATAATGATATAGTCTTATTATATGATTTTTTATTCGTTGAATATGGATTAGTTTAGTTCGTCCAAGAATTTTGAACAAAGATAGTATTTATTGATAATAAATACAAAAAACTTAACTCATTCCCTTGTGAGTGCAGTTGTTACTTGATCTATCCACCAAGTCAGGACTGTTGAGATTTTACACTTGTAATGAAGTCCTGTAGCGTAAGGATAGTGGACTGAAATTCCGGGGCGAAAGTTCCAAGATTATTTTTCGGTACCACGAGTCTCACATTTTCATGTGTCATCTCACGGAGCTGATTTGATGATATTCCTTGCTGAAGGGTAAAAAGATGTTTTGTTTCTATGCGGTCCGCTTCGTTAAGAATCTGTCTCCATCTGTCTTTACACGTTGTTTTAGCTGCGAGACTGGTCAGCTTATCGGCAGGGAATGTAAAGTCGTGATACTCCTTACTACCCGGGAAGATGAAATCGGGTTTCTTGCTGTCCTCGGTCACTACCTGTTCTTCAAATCTAAGGGCATTTTCCGTAAAAATGGAAGATAGATGGTGCTCCAATGCTTTTCCGGCCCTTGATTTCCTCCTGTTGAGAATCTCATTGGACAGGGTAATCATGGAGTTTATATCATTGAATCCATGTCTCATCATATTTTGGTAAAGTCTTTCTTCCAGGGCCTTAAAAAGATCGAATTCGATAGTGATCAGGCGGAGGATTTTTTTGTCAGGATCATTGTCTTTGCTGACGTGTTGATAAATTTCATGCGAAAGTTCGCCCATTATTTTCGTTGAGGGAAATTTATCAAATTTCTCCGCGTATGACCGTATTATCTCCGCCTGTCTATGGAAGCCGGTGAAGATATTACCCAGATTGGTGGGTGAAAGGTTATATTTTTCAAAGAAAGCTTCAATATCTTCATCATCACTCAGAACATATCCACAATAATAACTTTGATCCATCTGAATCAGAATGAGGAGAGAGCCACTGTATTCATCGTTGAAGAAAGGGAAGCCTCGACCGAATCGGGTAAGACGGTACTCATTGCGGGTTCCACTTCCGTAATAGATCAATCGGCTTTCAGTCTCAAAAGAATCCTGCCAACGGATAGTGATGTTTCTGTCTTTGTTAGAACCCTTTACACCGGGACTGTCGAAGAGCATAGGAACTGCGTTTTTGGGCAGATAAAAACCAGATTGATGAGCGCCAGTCTTACCTGTATCATTGTTAGTGATAAAACGGCAGAATGCATTAAGGCCTGAATCAGCCGAAATATAAACCGAAGAGAGAAGTTTTTGATTCATAGAGATTATTGATAGGTTCGCAACAGAGGTTTAACCAATTCTTCTGCAACCGCTGATATGAGAGGCACTACAACGGAATTTCCGCACTGACGATAGGCCTGTACGTCAGAGACAGCATTGAGTACATATTTGTCGGGATAGCCCATCAGTCTCGCACATTCACGTGGGGTCAGCCTTCGGGGGTTTTTATCTTTCTGCGGAATTAGAATTTCAGACCCGTCTTTGTAATATCTTGCACTGAGTGTTCTGGCTATACCGTCAGGCTGTGTCAGTCCGTAGCCGAAACCATTACCTTTTGCTTTATGTTTTTCCGCATAGTTCTGGAGATAGGTCCATAGTTTGTCGGAAAGAGTATATTTCGAGTCAACACATGAGTCAAGAATCTCAGATATGGCATGCTCCTTCTTTTCTGGGCCGGATGGGAATTGAAAATCCTCGAGACCATGAAAAATATTCTTATCGTATCCCACCATCAGAATACGTTCCCTGTGCTGAGGCACATAATCCTTGCCATCTATTACTTTAAAGTGCAGGCTATAACCGAGTTCAGTGAGAGTGGAGTGTATGACTCTGAATGTATTTCCCTTGTCGTGAGAGATAAGGTTTTTGACATTCTCGAGAAAAAAGGCTTTGGGCCTATGCCTGTTAATTATATCGGCAACATCAAAGAACAATGTGCCTTGGGTCTTGTCCTTGAATCCGGTTTCTCGACCGAGACTGTTTTTTTTTGATACTCCGGCGATTGAAAATGGTTGGCAGGGGAACCCGGCGCATAATACGTCAAAATATTTCGGTATGTATTCCTTTGTCGATTCGAGTGTGATGTCACCGAAAGGCATTTCACCGAAATTGGCCATATAAGTCTTTTGGGCAAAGGGATTCCACTCGGATGAAAATACACATTTTCCTCCTTGAGCCTGCATGGCAATCCGAAATCCACCCATACCTGAAAATAAATCTATAAATGTAAATTTTGGTTCCGACACGGGAGGGAAGGGAATGTCAAAGTAATCTGTAAAGAGGGAATACTGGAGTGGTTCACAGGCAATGTTTGTGAGAGTCTCCTCACTCATGTCTTTTGCCTCAGTACGTAGATAGTCCTTTATGATTTCGATTGCTTCTTTTCTTGAAAATTCTGGCGCAAGCTCCCTGTTGTGAAGCCAATGGGTCACAACGGCAAGCCTGTCAGAGTAAGATTTTTCTCCGTAAACTCTAACACGGAATGAACTGCCGGAAAGACGGGATATGTAATCTTTTTCCGGGAAAGAAGATAGTCTTGTCAGTTGACCCATGGTAATCAGGTTTATTCTTTCGTTGCCGTGTAGATGGTACAGGTGCCGAAGGTGAGAGGGATCGCACGCGGTGAGGTAAATCCGGCGGCGCTGAGGAGTGAGCACATGGCCTCTCCCTGCGGGACGGCTGCAATCGACTCGGGCAGATAGCTGTAGGCCCGGCGGTCCTTGCTGATCATCTTCCCCACGGCGGGAATGATCTGACGGGTGTAGAGATTGTAAAGCGGCCTCACGAGGCGTGATTGAGGCGTGGATAGCTCAAGGATAACCACCGTGCCTCCGGGACGCAACACTCTGTACATCTCGCGGTAGCCACCCTCGATGTCGGCGAAATTTCGCACGCCGTAGGCGCAGGTCACCGCATCGAAACTCCCGTCGGGAAACGGGAGAAAGAGACAGTCCCCTATGCCGAGGGAGACGGTCTCCGAGAGTCCGGCTTCCTCTACCTTGCGTCGACCGATACCGATCATCTCCTCCGAGAGGTCGACACCTACGACCGACACCGGGTCGAGCGATTTGGCCAGCCTGATGGCAAGATCACCCGTGCCGGTGGCTATGTCAAGGATCTCGTCATGGTCGCGGCCGCGGATGAGCCCGACGGCCTTGCGCCGCCATAGCTTGTCGATGCCCATTGTCATGGCGCGGTTCATGAAGTCATAGGCCGGCGCAATGGAGTCAAACATCTCACGGACCTGATCCGTCTTGTCGCGCGGATCAGATCCGTAAGGGTTTATGTTCTCTACCTCCTGCATCAGAGGTTAAGGCTGTTGAGGCAATCGAGCACGTTGCGGGCTATGCGGTCATCGAGATGTTCTTCGGGAGCCTTGACGAAGGTCTTGCCGGTTATATGCTCGTAAAGCTCGATATAGCGGTCTGATACCTCCTCGCAGAACTTGTCGGTCATCTCGGGCACCTGCTGTCCCTCTTTGCCCATGAAGCCGTGGGCCATCAGCCACTCGCGGACAAACTCCTTTGAGAGCTGGCGCTGGGGCTCGCCCTTGGCCAGACGCTCCTCATAGCCGTCGGCATAGAAGTAGCGTGACGAGTCGGGGGTGTGGATCTCGTCGATGAGGATCACCTTGCCGTCGCGCAGACCGAACTCATATTTAGTGTCGACGAGGATGAGACCCTTCTCGGCGGCCATCTTTGAGCCCAGTTCGAAGAGGCGGCGGGTGTAGTCTTCCATCACCTTATAGTTCTCTTCGCTGATGAGGCCCTGGGCGATAATCTCCTCGCGTGAGATATTTTCGTCGTGACCTTCGGCGGCCTTGGTGGTCGGAGTGATGATCGGTTCGGGGAAACGCTCGTTCTCGCGCATACCTTCGGGGAGGCGGACGCCGCAGATCTCGCGGACGCCGCTCTTATATTCGCGCCATGCGGAGCCGGTGAGGTAGCCGCGGATGATCATCTCCACGGGGAAAGACTCGGCCTTGACGCCGACAGTGACCATCGGGTCGGGCACGGCGAGTTTCCAGTTGGGTACAATGGCAGCGGAGGCATCGAGGAAATAGGCTGCTATTTGGTTGAGCACCTGGCCTTTGTAGGGGATACCCTCGGGGAGGATAACGTCGAATGCGGAGATGCGGTCAGTGGCGACCATCACCATTAGGTTGTTGTCGATAGTGTAGACGTCGCGCACCTTGCCGTGGTATTCGGAGGTCTGTCCGGGGAAGTCGAAGGAGGTTTTTACCAAAGTTGTTGCCATGATTATGTTGGATTGATTTGATTTTCTTCGCGAAATTAATCAATTTTTTTAAGTTTTGCAAGATGGGAGGCGGCAGGGCGGATTAATCGGGGGCTGAGGCGGATTAATCGAGATTAATCGGGATAATCGAGATAATCCCGAATTATTGCCGGCGAGGGGCTGACGCGGGGAAATCCCGGATTATTGCCGGCGGGAGGGGCTGACGCGAGGAAATCCCGGATTTTTGCCGGCGGGAGGGGCTGACGCGAGGAAATCCCGGATTTTTGCCGGCGGGAGGAGGCGATCCCCGCCGGAGGGGAGAACCTGGAGGGGGAGGTCGGTGTTGTAGCTTTAGAGGCCCGGCTTCCAAGCTTGGCGTTTGAGCTTGGAAGCCGGACCCTGAAATTGGATTTATAAAAGCATTTGATTATGAAGAATAATATTTCCGACGAGACTAAACATTTCTTCCACGTCGTCTCCAACATACGCCCTATCGTATGGATTGGGGCTTACGTGGCGTTGATGCCGATTTTCGGCTTTATTTACTGGGGATTGCCCGATACACAGTTCCGTATTCCGGATGGTGCGGGCACCGATTACTGGTCGTGGCTCTACTACAGCGTGGTCACCATCACAACGCTCGGTTTCGGCGACTACACTCCGGCGCATCTTTGGGCTCAGATTTTCACGGCCCTGGAGGTGATGCTCGGGTTGGTGATACTCGGGTTCTTCCTTAATGCCGTCGGCTCGATGAAGTCGGAGATCGACGTGACATCGGAGGTGGAGAAGCAGAAAAGGGCGCACGCCGCCATGGAGCGCGAGAAACTGCTCGTGATGATACCGGGAGTGCTCCACACACTCGGCAATTTCCTCTCTTATTGCTATGCGGTGACAACCCCGATCAGCAAGAGGGGTGACGACAAGGAGTTTGATGCCGGGTTTACCTATTCCGACATGGCGGATATGTTCAAACCCAGCGGTTTGCCGAACGACCATACGCGTCTTCCGGCAGCTTCGCGCCTGATCTCGAGTGCGAGCCAGACATCGCTTGCCCTCGATTCACTCCAGTCGAAGGTTGACTTGGCGCTCTGGCCGGAGGTGCTCGATGATTGCTTCTCCTTTGTGGCTTCGTATCAGATGTTCTCATCGGCCGACACGCTGAGCGGGAATGTGCTCAACCTCGTGGGCGACAAGAGTGTCACTACTGAGGAGGAGGCACGCGCACGGGTAGCCAAGGAGATGGCGGGTGTCGGTAAGGAACCGGTGGATAGCGATCCGGAGGATCTGCACCCGGTGGCTGAGCTCTATTATTTCATTAAGGAGAATGCGGCTATCGCCATGCAGCTTGAACAGAAGCTCAACGGGATTATGGCCGGGGTTTGATGCCGGACCTAAAGGCCCACATTCTTAATGCCGGACCTAAAGGCCCACATTCTTGATGCCGGACCTAAAGGCCCACATTCTTGATGCCGGACCTAAAGGCCCACATTCTTGATGCCGGACCTAAAGGCCCGGCCACGGGACCAGGTCTTTGGACTTTAGGGTTTTGGACTTTAGGATTTTGGGCTTTAGGTTCTGGGCTTTAGGTCTTTGGGCTTTTGGATTTATTCGGAGGAGCGGGAGGCGCGGTCGTCGTTGGAGATTGATTTGGCGGTCTTCTTTACCTGGGCGTTGAGGGAGCCGAAGCGGTAGCTCAGGCCGATGGTGAAGACGTTGGAGGAGTGGTTGTATGTGCTGCGGGAGTAGCCGGTGTAACCCATGTTCTCGGGACGCGACTCGTAGGTGCGCCATGTGGAGCCGAAGGGGTTGCGGATGGAGAGGTAGAGCGAAAGTCGGTTCTCCTTGAGCATCTCCTTGTTGACCGTGATTCCCCAATAGATGCGATCCTTGAAGTTGAATACAGTGCGCGAGTAGATCGAGGGTGAGCTCTGCCATAGATTAGCATACACAACAATAGAGAAATTCTTAGGCAGTTTCTGACGGACACGTCCGTAGAAACTTGTTCCCCAACCCTTCGCCGAGAGATCGAGCGAGGGGTTTGATTCATATGCATACCTGGCATGGGCATTGAGCATGAGTGAGGTCTTGCGCGTGATGTTGTAGTTCATCCA
>CAZOOY010000095.1:0-7394 GCA_964581555.1 uncultured Staphylococcus sp. | reverse complement strand
TATAAGTTTGGCAATCAGGAATTCAAGATGAGTGTCCGTGACACTCAGGAGATCCCCCTCTCCTGGGGTGGCAAACTTGTGGTCCACAACTGTATCGTCGGTGGCGCTATTGATGCCCGCTTTATTCCCGCCATTGTCAAGGGTCTCATGGACCGTATGGAACAGGGTCCCCTCACAGGAAGTTATGCACGTGACGTACGCGTCTGCATCTATGACGGCAAGATGCACCCGGTAGACTCTAACGAAATCTCTTTCCGTCTCGCAGGCCGCAACGCATTCTCCGAGGCTTTCCGTAATGCCAATCCCAAGGTTCTTGAACCCATCTATGATGTAGAGGTTATGGTGCCCGGCGATGTGATGGGTGACGTGATGAGCGACCTCCAGGGACGCCGCGCCATCATCATGGGTATGGAGAGCGACAACGGTTTCGAGAAAATCATCGCCAAGGTGCCCCTCAAGGAGATGAGCTCATACTCCACCGCTCTCTCGTCGATCACCGGCGGACGCTCGGCCTTCACCATGAAGTTCGCTTCCTACGAACTCGTGCCCTCCGATGTCCAGGAGAAGCTCCTCAAGGAGTATGCCGAGAAGGCTCAGGCTGACGAATAATTACCTATCCTATCCACCGATCGGGACGGTCTATCTCCAACAGACCGTCCCGATTTAATATTGTATCAAAGAAACTTATTCGTACGAAAAAATATCGACTGGATGAAACGCCTTGAAGATATGACACTTGAGGAGTTGTGGCGGCTTTTCCCCATCGAACTTGTCAAGCATGATCCCGATTGGGAAGAGTGGGCCCGGGAGGAGATAGAGTTACTGTCGGAACTCCTGGGAGACAATATACTCACGATTACCCACATCGGAAGTACGGCTATCCCGGCAATAATGGCAAAACCAATTATTGATCTGCTGGTAGAAATCCCGGCGGATGCCGACCGTAAAATCATCAAGGAACGAATGCTCTCCCGAGGTTATATACTTATGTCCGAGTCAAGGGAACGAATGAGTTTCAATAAGGGGTACACACCTTCCGGATATGCCGAAAAGGTCTTCCATATACATTTCCATCCCTCGGGAGATAATGACGAGGTACTATTCCGGGATTATCTACGTTCCCATCCCCGTGCAGCCCGGGAATATGAAAAATTGAAACTAAGCCTTCTCCCCGCCTACCGCAACAACCGTGACGGCTACACGGAAGCAAAAACAGATTTCATCGGTAAGATAATATCTCTTGCAAGGATTGAAATGTCGGGAAGATTCATTGATTGCAACCGGATGTGAATTCGCCGTCCAAACTTTTCTTGATAATATTTGAATAGAACATTTTTATTTATATCAGTATCATGAACGAGAATTTCAATGACACAGGTTCAATTTCGTCACAAAATAGTGAAATAATATTCTATCAACCCGATGAGGCTGCCATTAAACTTGAGGTACGGTTAAATAATGACACCGTATGGCTTAATCGTCAACAGATAGCTTTATTATTTGACCGAGATATTAAAACAATCGGTAAACATATTGCTAACGCGCTCAAGGAAGAATTAGAAGATTGTTCAGTTGTCGCAAAATTTGCGACAACTGCCTCCGACGGTAAGACATACCAGGTGGAATATTATAACATTGAAATGATTACATCGGTGGGATACAGAGTGAAATCAAAACGAGGTATTCAGTTCCGTGCGTGGGCTAACACTGTATTAAAAGAATATTTACTAAGAGGATACAGTATTAACCAACGATTAATGCATATAGAAAATAGAATTGACCATCGTCTTTCAGAACATGATAACCAGATAAAAGATCTACATACCAAGTTCGACCTCTTTGTGCGGACTGCACTTCCACCTAAAGAAGGGATCTTCTTTGATGGACAGATTTTTGACGCATATGCTTTGATGTCCGATTTTGTGCGAAGTGCAAAACATCGTGTTATTTTGATAGATAATTATATTGACGATTCCGTCCTCCGCCAACTCGATAAACGTGCTTACGGAGTACAGGCAATAATATTTACTTCCTCAATTACTCCCACTTTACGGCAAGATCTTGACAGGCATAATTCACAATATGCGCCAATTGAAATAAAAACATTCCGTAAGGCACACGACCGGTTCCTCATAATAGACGACACGGTTTATCATATCGGAGCCTCTCTAAAAGATTTAGGGAAGAAACTATTTGCATTCTCAAGAATGGAGGCGATATCAGCAGATGAGCTAATAATCCGCCTGAAAACAGGGAGATAAATGAACTTTAAGCTTCAGAATCCAATCATGATACCCGTGGAGAAACTTCTGAAGTCAAGTCCCGTGGATGATTTGAGAACATTCATGGGTGCATAACGAGCGTAGAGACCGATGGCTTTGTAGTGGACAGTAGCCATGATATCAACTGTCACGGGACGCTGGCCGATATGTCCCGTCTTGAGCGAAACCGAGGTGCCATCCATTTTATACTGCGTCTTGATGCTTCCGCCGGTATTGAAATTGATAACCGGGCCTAACTCTATCCCCCAATGATTCCGTCGCCCGAAAGAAATGCCGTAAAGCACAGGCACCTGGAGACTGAACACTTTTATACGTGATCGTCTTCCCGTCATCTCCTCATCGTAAGGCAGGAGCGATATGGTTTCATCATCCTTGAAGAAGAAACGGTCTCCCTTGGTGACATAATTACGCCAGTCAAAGCCCAGCCCGGCTCTGACACTATGATGTCCGTGACGCATTGACACTCCTAATACCATTGCCCAAGTCAACTCATAGCTACGCCCCATCGAGGCATCAAAGTCAGGCTTACAGTCAACAGGTGTCACGAAGCCGAAGCCGAAGCCGCCTGAGACAAGGTTCCATTGAGTGGTGCGAGTATTGGAAAGATTGATACCGAATTCCTTCACCGGCTTTCCAAGCCATGTGCGGACATATCGGTTGTCCGGATCAGGAATATCGAGGGTGACATCACGAGGCGAGTCGGTGCCAGAGATGAATGAGACCGTGATCCGGCCGTCATGCTCGAGAACGCTCACATTACTTATATCGACAAATTCGAGTGTGCTCTGGATCTTTTGCTTCTCGCTCCCGGGGATTCCCGTCTGATAGAAAAAATTATCAGGCGAACCGTTCACACCAAAGACATTCACCGTGATACTCGAAGGATTGGTCTGGAGCAATACTCTGGTAGCCGTAGAAGCATTCAACAGTGTATCGGCACCTTCTGTCATGCCGGCTGAAATAAAGAAAGGACAGAGGAAGAAGAGAAGTATCGGGAGCTGACGGAGATTAATCATATTGTTGGGGTTGGAAAGGTTCTTTAAATCAGTTTGCACTTCGGGTCATGGCAGATATGAGCGATGCGGCGTCATCCTGCGAGATTTCTCCCTCGAGGAAGACCACAATCACATTCTTACCTCGGTTAAGAGAGGTGTCAAGATAATAGAGATATCTGTTATACTTAACACCCTTGCTCACCACCGGAGGCAGGACAAGAAAAGCAAAATAGAGTTTTCCATGTTCATATCTGACATTCCGGCCGGTGGCACGATGGGCATCGGACGTCACGAGGGGGGTAATGATGGGTACATACTTGGCCGCCGGACCTTTAAATGTAGCGAGCGTGACGAGGGAGTTATCACGCAGATAGTGATGATTGCCACTAATGAGTGTCTCGGTCACCTCAGGATCGGAGACATATTTTCCACCGAATATCTTATCTATATTCAGGCCTGTCTGAGCCGCGCCTGAAAGTGCGAAAGCCATGAGAAGCCAGAGGGTTATCAAGAAATGTTTCATCGGTCGTGAATTTTAGAGCAGAACATTAATCGGATCAAAATTAGTGACATAACGGTCAATGGCCGGTGCGATGATACTGACATCATCACGGAGGTCGGAATTGGCGGTAAAGACTCCATTGTGGACTTCGCTCATAGTCTCGGCCACGATGGCTATGACGGCATCCTCGTCCGTGATTATCTGACCGCCGGAATAGGCCAGACAGACATCCCCGGCCATTGGGTCGGGCTGTCCCTTATGCATTTTCCAGCCCAACGCGAATACTACTGCAACTGCAGCCGCAATTCCGGCTACGGCAGCAATCATCCGGCCACGGAAATATGGAGAGTGGCGTCTTTCCTGCCGATAGAAACCCATGAGCATACGGGCTTCGTCGATGGCCGGATGAACGTGACGCGTGGCAGCGAGGCGGCGGCGCAGGAGTCTCTCCTGCTCATCGCTGAGCGAGCAGTCAAAATATCTGTCAATATCTTCAAGCAAAAGCTTGAGGTCTGTATCATCGTATCTCATATATCTCGTTTGGATTGTGTCCTGTATAAGTCTCTAATTGTTTTTCGTACCCGGGAGAGAGTGACACGCACATACTCCGGCGTGGTGCCGAGTTCGTCGGCCACTTCAGCATATGTGAGTCCCTGAATGTCGTGAAGCCGGAAGATCTCAAACTGACGTGGTGAGAGGTGCTTTTCACTCAGTCTCACGACCGCCCTGTAGATTTCCAATCTCTCATTCTCGTTGGGGGATTCCTCATCGGTCAGATCAAAGCTCCCCTGTGACGGATCCATGCTGACATGAGGATGGCTTCTGGAATGTCTCACGGCATCGATGGCCATATTTCTGACCGCAGTATAGCTCAACCGTCTGGCCGAGACCTCATCTTTGACCTCAGGGTGAGCGTTCCATAACCTGCAGAAGGCATCATGCACGACATCCTCAGCCTCGTCACCATCGCCTACGATCCCTGCCGCAAACTGCCGGAGCCTGTGGCGAAGGGTGATGAAGGTGGATGTCAATATGGATTGTCGCACTTCTCTTGTTATGTTCAGTCACTATCCTCATAACGGAGAGCGGACGGAAGTGTAACACTTTCGGAGAATTTTTTTGAAAAAACATCCGGTTCTCATTCCGGCATTCCGGTGAGGATGAGAACCTTTCTGCCATCGGAGAGAGTCACGCCATGAAGCATCTCCGTTCCGCCCTCCTTCACCTTGAGTTTCTTCACCAGTTCCGGAGCCGGCAGAGGGAAATTGCGGACGGCTACATTGACCATCGGGATTCGCTCCCTCAAGCTCTTGACTGTCTTCTTATCAAACGGGAGGATTTCCTTTATTCTCATGCGTTCGCCGGGGAAACCGTCCGTCTCCCCGTCAGGCGAAACGAAAAGATTGGTGTCGGGAGCTATCTTTGCAAACGGAATGTGGCGCAGACTCCCGAGGGAAGCAGCTTTCATTACGGCCGGATAAGGCTCGAGAAGCCACATGTCAGTTTGAGGATCGGTATAATTTACAATAGGCTCGATGACCCCTTCATTAAATGAGAAGGTATTTCTTCCGACCGTCACGCATTTAACATACGAGGCTTCTTCATGCCTATCGGAAGAGATCTCCAGCACCACCTCCTTACACTCTTTGGCAGTGCCGATCACCATGACTCCACAAGCTTCTAATCCAAGTTCACGTCTCACTGCCTTGACATCAGCCATCGGGGAGATCTTGACAATTACCCTGCGGCATCTTGATAACAGCAACGGGAGACACTGAGTGAGGTCGGGCTGACATTGCGAGAGTGCAAAATGCCGTCCGGCGGAATCGCGTCGCTGAGGATCAATGAAGATTGTGTCAAAGCTCTCTCCACTCTCCTCAAGCCATCCCACACTGTCTCCGTGGTGAAGCTGAATCTGCCCCTGGTAAAGAAGTCCGACATTGCTCCGCCCACATTCATAAGCCCGGTCATCAAGCTCGACACCGCTCACACGGCAGCCTTTAGCCGCCATGGCGAACGCATCAACGCCAAGGCCAAAAGTCATGTCGAGAACCCTCTCACCCTCTTTAACCATACCGGCATGCACATCTGCCACCGCCTCTGATGTCGACATTTCAGCAAGCGCCGTGGAAGGGAACACGAATCCGGGCGTGGAACATAGGCGAGGAAGTTTCCTTGCACATTTCTCCCGACATTGCATCTGGAGTATCTCTTCCAGCTTCGCATGGTCACCGCGATGTTTGAGTCTGAGACGAGCGTAATCCATAATGAGTCAGCCCTCGGAGGAGAAGTATCAGAACATTTTCTTAGGCTTGGTGGCCTGAAAGTCCTTTATATAATTAGGTGTGGAATAGGCGGTGTCGAGAAAATCACGCTGAGTGTAAGCCTTCTCGGCAAGAGCAATCATATCGATAGCGAGCGGACGGATGTCAGGGACAAAGATGGCATTGGGAGCCGTAATGACACTTCGCGCCTTATCACTCCCGTCGCCAAAGAAAAGCACGGGTCGTCCGAGAGCGAGAATCTCGCTATAACTGTTCTCATCAAGAATGACAGGCTGCTGAGGCATGAGGGGTTCAAGCGCCATATCATAAGCTCCCGTATAGACCTCCATCCTGCGGGCATCAACCATAGGGACAAAGATCTCCTCTCCCGTGAGTTCATGGGAGGTGAACATGACCTGGCAGCAAAGCAGTTTGAGTGTATCAACCCCTATCATCGGGATATCGAGTGCGTAAGCCAATCCCTTGGCCTCGGAAAGACCGATGCGCAGGCCGGTGTAACTACCGGGGCCCATCGAGACAGCCACCGCTTCAAGCTTGAGTTCTTTCTCAGCCGCAAAGTCGAGGCAATACTTTATGAAGTCACTGAGCAACGCCGCCTGTGAGCGTCCCTCAAGTTCCTCTCGATGAGCAAGCACCATTCCCTCGGCCGTAAGGGCCACGGAACAGGCGGCAGCAGAGGTTTCAATGTTTAATATCACTGCCATAAAACATATATTTTTGGTCCACAAAATTAATTAAAAAATTTTTATCCGCAAGGGTTACATATCTTCGAATTATGTGCTATATTTGCATAGTTAACCACCGGTCAGATCATCAGCCGGTCATCGAATCTACCAATATTCACAAAAACCTTTAACCATGGATATAAACACGATTTTAAACTCCCTCGAAGCCAAACACCCCGGCGAGCTGGAGTATCTTCAGGCAGTCAAGGAAGTCCTCATGTGTGTGGAGGACGTCTACAACCAGCACCCTGAATTCGAGAAAGCAAAAATCATCGAGCGCATGGTCGAGCCTGACCGCATCATCACCTTCCGCGTCACATGGATTGACGACAAAGGTGAGGTGCAGAACAATATCGGTTACCGCGTGCAGTTCAACAACGCCATAGGCCCGTATAAGGGAGGTATCCGTTTCCACGCATCCGTCAACCTCTCTATCCTTAAATTCCTCGGATTTGAGCAGACTTTCAAGAATGCGCTCACCACTCTTCCCATGGGCGGCGCCAAAGGTGGCAGTGACTTCTCGCCCCGTGGCAAGAGCGATGCTGAGATCATGCGTTTCTGCCAGGCGTTCATCCTCTGCCTCTGGAAGAATCTCGGTCCTGACC
>CAZOOY010000094.1:0-7399 GCA_964581555.1 uncultured Staphylococcus sp. | reverse complement strand
TCTCGGTCAGCTCATCTACTTCTTTGAGAAGGCTTGCGGTATCAGCGGCTACATGATCGACGTCAACCCCTTCAACCAGCCCGGTGTCGAGGATTACAAGCGCAACATGTTCGCACTCCTCGCCAAGCCCGGTTACGAGAAAGAGACCGAGGCCATCAAAGCCAAACTCTGATCACCGGACACGGTAATTAACTGTTAATAGCCGACCGGAAGTTCAGCAAGACTCCGGTCGGCTTTTATTCAACCAGTTTTAGAGCAAAAACAGCAGCATATATCTTATCCACCATATCGATGGAACTTTCCGAAGTCTTCATATATCGTATCACTCATGTGGATAACATTCCACATATCTTTCGGTATGGTATCACTCATCGAGATTCCCCTAACGCCAACCCTTTTTATAGAGCCATAGGCGACTCCAGCTTGATAGATACACGCAATAACAAACGTATCTGCGTCAACAACGGACAGTTCACTAATTCAAGCAGAAAGATCATACTCGGCCAATACATCCCATTCTATTTCGGTATAAGAATGCCCATGTTATATGTGATTCAACATGGTGGGAATTCTGTTCCAACGGCCGTTCCACCCGATGATATTGTCTATCTTGTTTGTAGAGCTGTCGATGTCATCAAAGAAGAGACCGAATTTTATTATACCGATGGACATGCGACGGAGTTCTTGACCTCCGTATATGATGTCTCACATATCCAACTCCTGCCTGACAAAATAGATTGGCAAGCTGTAAAAGCAAAATATTGGGGTGGATCAGAAAATCTATTGTTGAAGGCTAAAAAACAAGCGGAATTTCTTGTCAAGCATGATATACGCCCGGAACTTATCCACGCATTGGTCTGCTATAGCTCCTCATCCAAAGATAAACTTGTTGAAATGGGTGTAGATGAACGAAAAATAAAAATTTATCCGGATGCTTACTTTTAATATGTCGAATCTATCAACCCATACCTCATAAAGATGATAACATATACAACGGGAAATATATTTGAAAGCTCTGCGGAAGCCCTTGTCAACACAGTCAATACTGTTGGTGTCATGGGAAAAGGGCTTGCACTGCAATTCAAGAAAAACTTTCCGTCCAATTATCGTCTCTATCGCAAAGCTTGCAGCAATGGAGAATTACAGATTGGGAACCTTTTGATTCTCAATGACCGGAATATGGAGTCAGGTGAAAAGATCATCATAAACTTCCCGACAAAAACTGATTGGAGAAAGCCATCTGAATATTCATATATCGAGGCTGGACTCGAGGCTTTAGCACGTGAATTAAAAGAGAGAGGTATCAAGTCTGTCGCAATCCCACCTTTAGGAGCGGGTAACGGAGGCTTAAACTGGACTCTTGTCAAGGCCATGATTGAAGATAAGCTCAAAGATAGCGACTCCGATATTATCATATATGAACCTGATTCACAGATCAAAGAGCATCTTAAATCAGAACGAGTCAAATTGACCCCCGGGCGAGCACTTCTTCTCTACGTCCTCTACGATCTTGTTAGCAATGGATCTTTTGTCTCGGAATTTGCAGGTGAGAAAATATGTTATTTTCTTCAACTTTTTGGAGCCCATCAATATTTCAAACTGACATTTACTCCCCACTTTTATGGGCCATACTCTGGGAAAGTGCGTTTTGTCCTCGCTGCTCTCAACGGGAGCTACATCATGGGCTATAGTGACATGAATAAAAAAGCTTTTGATCCTTTGACATATGTCAACGACGGATATAAAGACGTACTTAAATATATTAATGAGAGGCCAGATTTAAAAGCCATCGGTGACAAGACTAAGAAATTTCTGGAAGGATTCTACTCTGATTTTTCCTTAGAACTTCTTTCATCTGTACATTACATCATGCAGAATGAATCTACCTATGACATTGACTTAATCTACACCAAACTAAACGAATGGAGCAACCGTAAACATAGTCTCTTTGGTGAAAGGTTCTATGTAAGCCATGCGGTTGAACATATTAAAGCCAACTGTAAAAATTAATAGCTTCTGTTTATACCCTTCTTCATTGGTGAACTAAGAGCCGGTAAAAGGGCCTGACTGATGGTGCTTTCCGGCTTTTTCTTGGTATTCACGGGCCTATTTTGTAATTTTGCGGGCAGAAACAATGAGATAAAATGAGCGAAAGCATTACAATATTAGGTATCGAATCATCGTGTGACGACACGTCTGCAGCCGTAATACGCGACGGACTCCTCCTCAGCAATGTCATTGCCTCTCAGGAAGTGCACGCTGAGTATGGGGGCGTTGTGCCGGAACTCGCTTCACGCGCCCATCAGCAGAACATCGTCCCGGTTGTCGACACCGCCCTCAAGCGTGCCGGTATTGATCGTCACGATCTTTCGGCCATAGCCTTCACACGCGGGCCGGGTCTGCTCGGCTCCCTGCTCGTCGGCACATCCTTTGCCAAAGGTATGTCGCTCGGGCTTCGGGTGCCCATAGTGGATATCAACCATCTCCACGGCCATGTGCTCTCTCACTTCATCCGTCGTGAGGAGGGTGACGAGGTGCCGGAATACCCCTTCCTCTGCCTGCTCGTCTCGGGAGGTAACAGCCAGATTATTCTCGTGCGCAATTATAACGATATGGAGATCCTCGGCCGCACCATCGACGATGCTGCCGGCGAAGCATTCGACAAGTGTGCCAAAGTGATGGGTCTCCCTTACCCCGGAGGCCCTCATATAGACCGATTGGCGGCTGAAGGTGACGCGACACGATTCAAGTTCGCCAAACCCCATATCCCCGGTCTTGACTACAGTTTCAGCGGACTGAAGACTTCATTCCTCTACACTCTTCGCGATAATCTAAAGGATGATCCGGATTTCATTGAGAAAAATAAGGCTGACCTTGCGGCATCCCTTCAGCATACAATCATAGGCATACTGATGGACAAGCTCGACAAGGCCGTCCGTCAGACAGGTGTCCGGACCGTTGCTATCGGAGGGGGTGTCTCGGCCAACTCCGGGGTGCGCGATGCCGTGGCCGACTATTGCCGTCGGCGCAAACTCACGGCATTCATTCCCCCACGACTATTCACAACCGACAATGCTGCCATGGTCGCCATCGCCGGCTACTTCAAATATTTAGACAGGGATTTCTGTCCTTACGACCGCACTCCTTTCGCCCGTGTGACGGTGTGAACAGGGAATAACACATGAGTAATGAAAGTTTCAGTTATAGTAATAGGTGACGAACTGCTCATCGGGCAGGTCACTGACACCAATTCAGGCACACTCGCACGTGACATGGCTCCCTATGGCTGGGAAGTGGACAACGTGCAGACCGTGGGCGATTCTGCCGAAGCCATCACTCGCGCCATTACCCGCGCATTTGAGCTTACAGATATAATCCTTACGACAGGTGGTCTCGGCCCCACGAAGGATGATATCACCAAGAAAGTACTTTGTGACTATTTCGGGGGAGAACTGGTGATGGATGAGTCCGTGACAGAGAATATCGAAAGAATTTTTGCCGGAAGGGGGCTGAAACTCAATGACCTCACTGCAGCTCAAGCACTCGTCCCCTCCTCTTGCGAGGTGATACAGAATCTCACCGGTACCGCACCGATCATGTGGTTTGAAAAATCCGGTAAGGTACTCGTCTCGATGCCCGGTGTCCCCTTTGAGACCGCCACAATGTTTCCTCAGGCTGTCCTTCCCCGACTCCTCTCCCGCTTCGGCACGGACGTTACTATAGACCACGCCGTCACCATCGTCACAGACTATACTGAAAGTGCGCTCGCAATGAAGATAGCTCCCTGGGAGGATGCTCTCCCGGCGTGGCTGCATGTTGCATATCTTCCCAAACCCGGTCTCGTCCGGCTCAGGATTGACGGAGTACACACCGACGCCACATTCATCCGCTCGGAAGTAGCTCGTGCTGCACGGGAGTTGCGGGAGATACTTGGAGAAGCCGTGCTCTCCACCGAAGATCTCACTCCGGCTGAAATCCTCCTGAATGTATGTCGCCGGAGAGGAATCTCGATAGCCACCGCAGAGAGTTGTACCGGTGGAAACATAGCCCACGAGCTGACACTTGTCCCGGGTGCATCTGATGTGGTTGCGGGAGGAGTGGTATCATACAGCAACGAGGTTAAGATGAATGTCCTGGGAGTCTCAGCTGAGACTCTTGCGGCCAACGGTGCGGTTAGCATCCCGGTGGTCAGGGAGATGGCTGCGGGAGCCTGTCGCGCCACGGGTGCCCGACTCACTATAGCAACAAGCGGCATAGCCGGTCCCGGTGGAGGTTCGGAGGAAAAGCCAGTCGGAACAGTCTGCATCTGCACCCGTCTTGATCATGGTGACGGCACGGCGACTGAAAAGTATGAGACCGCCCGCTTCAAGGGTGATCGCGCCCGGGTGATAGACTCAGCCACCACCCGCGCGCTTATACTGGCCACCCAACTTGTAAGATAAATTACTTGTCCGCCGGAAGGTACCTATTGAAGAAGGCTGAGATCTGATCCATGGGATCTTGTCGAGATTGTCATAAAGATCCACATGGCTTGCATCGGCAATAATAAGGAGCTCCTTATTGTCACCGTTAAGTAGCTTGAATGTATCTTCAGAGAAATAGCGTGAATGAGCCTTCTCGCCATGAATGATCAGAACAGCACTCTCCAGCTCGCCGGCATACTCGAAGAACTTAAAGTTAAGAAAAGGAAGCGCCGATGTGGCATTCCATCCGTCCGTGGAGTTACCCGAACGGGGATGGAAACCACGCGACCGGATATAATACGCGTTGTAATCTTTCACAAACTGCGGGGCATCATCCGGGACAGGTTCTACTACACCTCCGGAGCGGAGATAAGTGCCATTGCGGTAATCTTCGGTGCGCTGAGCCGCCATAGCCGCACGCTTGGCATTGCGCTGTTCGGGAGTATCCTCACTGTCAAAATAGCCGTTGGCCGACACACGGGTCATATCATACATCGTAGAGGCAACGGTTGCCTTGATACGAGGATCGTTGATGGCAGCCTGAATGGCAATTCCTCCCCAGCCGCAGATTCCGAGCACACCGATTTGCTGCGGATCAACATCAGGATGTACCGAAAGGAAGTCAACGGCTGCTGAAAAATCCTCAACGTTTATGTCAGGTGAAGCCACGCGTCGGGGCTCTCCTCCGCTTTCGCCCGTAAAAGAAGGATCAAATGCTATCGTGAGAAAACCTCGCTCGGCAAGCTGCTGGGTATAAAGGCCGCTGGATTGCTCCTTGACTGCCCCAAACGGTCCACTGACGGCAATGGCGGGAAGCTTACCCGTAATAACCTTGGGTGCATAGAGATCTGCGGCAAGAGTAATGCCATAGCGATTCACAAACTTCACTTTGCTGTGATTCACTTTGTCACTTTTCGGGAAAACTTTGTCCCATTCCTGCGTAAGTTCCAGCTCTTCCATAGGAGCCAGAGAGGTGTTGATGTTCACATTGTTCATATCTTGAGAATTGATTGTCAATGAAATGGCGAGACACGTCAACGCCGGGAAATAGTTTTTATAAGTCATCAGCATAAATTAATCCCATTTTTATCGTTTACAAAATTAATCATCTTCACTCCGCCGGATACACCCCGAATCACGGATAATCATACCAAATTTGATGATAGTCTGACTTTTTTTTGGCAGGTCATCCGGTTTTCCCAATACCAACCTTTCTTTTTCCCTGAATCTTATTCCGATACCCGATTTTGCATTTTCGGCATTTTATCGTACCTTTGCTTGATTTAATATCTAAAATTCAAGTTCAGGCCGATGAGAAAATGGCGCATTGAGGACAGCGAGGAGCTGTATAACATCCAAGGATGGGGTCGCAAATACTTCTCCATCAATAATAAAGGAAACGTCCAAGTGACGCCCCGTGAGGGATACGCGTCCGTGGATCTGCGCGAGGTGATGGACGAACTTCAGGTGCGCGATATCACTTCCCCGGTTCTCCTCCGCTTCCCCGATATCCTCGACAACCGTATCGAAAAGATTTCCAAATGTTTCGAACAGGCTTCAAAGCAGTATAACTATCAAGCCAAGAATTACATCATCTACCCCATCAAGGTCAATCAGATGCGACCTGTTGTGGAAGAGATTGTCTCTCACGGTGAAAAATTCAACATCGGTCTTGAGGCCGGCTCAAAACCGGAACTCCACGCTGTCCTTGCCACCAACATCAAGGATAACGCCCTCATCATCTGCAACGGATATAAGGATAAGACTTTCATTGAGCTCGCACTTCTCGCCCAGAAGATGGGACGCCGGATATATCTTGTCGTGGAGAAGCTCAACGAACTCCGCATCATCACCGAGGTGGCCCGGCGCATGGACATCGAACCGAATGTAGGTATCCGCATCAAGCTTGCATCCTCAGGCTCAGGCAAATGGGAGACAAGCGGTGGCGACCAGTCGAAGTTTGGCCTCAATTCATCCGAGCTTCTCGAGGCTCTCGCCTTCATGGAGCGCAACAAGATGAAAAACTGCCTGAAGTTAATCCACTTCCATATAGGCAGCCAGGTCACCAAGATCCGCCTCATAAAGAATGCCCTCCGTGAAGCCACCCAATTCTACGTACAGCTCTGCAACATGGGCTATTCTGTTGAGTTCATGGATATTGGCGGAGGTCTGGGCGTAGACTATGACGGAACTCGCAACTCAGCCTCCTCTTCGTCAATGAACTACTCCATCCAGGAGTATGCCAACGATGCCGTCTCGACTATCGTGGACGCCTGTGAAAAAAACAATCTTCCTCAGCCCAACATCATCAACGAGAGCGGGCGCTCGCTCACAGCCCATCACTCTGTACTCGTGTTCGAAGTGCTCGAGACCACTCATCTCCCCATCTGGAAAGACAACAAGGAGATCAACGAGAATGCCCATGAACTCGTGAAAGAGCTCTACGCCATCTGGGATAAGCTCGAGCAGGGCAACTCGCTTGAAAACTGGCACGATGCTCTTCAGATCCGCGAAGAAGCGCTTGACCTCTTCTCGCTCGGTCTGCTGGACCTTCGCACCCGTGCCCAGATCGAGGAGCTCTTCTGGAGCGTGGCCCGCGACGTCGGCGAGATAGCTTCAGAGATGAAACATGCCCCCGAGGAGCTTCGCAAAGTCATTAAGATGGTGCCCGACAAGTACTTCTGCAACTTCTCGCTCTTCCAGTCGCTCACCGACTCTTGGGCGATTGACCAGGTGTTCCCCATCATCCCTCTCTCCCGCCTTGACGAGAAGCCCACCCGCACCTGTACCATCCAGGATATCACCTGCGACAGCGATGGCAAGATCGCCAACTTCATCTCAAGTTCCGGCGGCACCGTCGGCGCTCTACCTGTACATCCCGTCAAGCCGGGCGAACCCTATTATATCGGCGTCTTCCTCGTCGGAGCCTACCAGGA
>CAZOOY010000093.1:0-7424 GCA_964581555.1 uncultured Staphylococcus sp. | reverse complement strand
ACCCCGAGTTTGTGGACGAGCTCCGCTCCCTCCGCGCCGATCTCTTCATCGTGATAGCATTCCGCATGCTTCCCGAAGTGGTCTGGACCATGCCGCCGCTCGGCACTTTCAATCTCCACGCCTCCCTGCTGCCGCGCTATCGCGGCGCCGCGCCCATCAACCGCGCGGTGATGAACGGCGACACCGAGACAGGAGTGACCACCTTCTTCCTCCGCCACGACATCGACACCGGCGACATCATCTCACAGGAGCGGGTGGAGATCCTGCCGACCGACAACGTCGGCGATGTCCATGACCGCCTCATGCACCTCGGCGCCAAGCTGACCCTTAAAACCATCCGTGACATCATCGACGGCACACTGACCACCACGCCACAGGATCAGCTCATCGGCGATACCGAGCCCACTCCTGCACCTAAGATATTCAAGGAAGACTGCGAGATCCGGTGGGACCGTCCGGCCCGTGAGATCCACAATCAGGTGCGCGGACTCTCCCCCTATCCCGGCGCATGGACCGACCTGCGTATCAACGGACGCCCCCACCCCGGCATGAAAATATTTGAGACGGCCATCCTCGAGGAGAAACACCCGCTCCTCCCGGGCGAGACCTCTGTCGAGGGGTCACGGCTCATCGTCGGCACCGCCACTTCTCCCGTGGAAATACTCAGCCTCCAGGCTCCCGGGAAAAAACGCATGTCCACTCCCGACTTCGTCCGTGGCATCAGATAGGCCTGTGATGTGATTTAATAATTGTTAATCCATTAGCCGGGTATAACAATTTTCTTGCATTATCGTCCGAAAAACATTAACTTTGTATGTTTTTCCATTAAAGACCAATCATCATGCGCACTGTTTTAAGCATTTTTGCGGCACTTGCCATCATACTTTCCGTCTCGGCTCCCGCGTCGGCCCAGCTCCCCTCCGTTCAGGTCAAGGACCTCAACGGCAAGATCGTGGACACCGCCACCCTCTCCAACGACGGTAACCCCTATCTGATCAGCTTCTTCGCCACATGGTGCAAGCCCTGCCTGCGCGAGCTCAAGGCCATCCACGAGCTCTACCCCGACTGGCAGGATGAGACCGGCGTGAAAATGTATATCGTCTCCATCGACGAGGCTCAGAACACCCATAAGGTGAAACCTCTGGTTGACGCCGAAGGATGGGACTACGAGGTGCTCCTTGACGCCAACGGCGATTTCTACCGCTCGCTCGGCATCCAGGGTGTCCCCCACATGCTCATCGTCGACGGCAAGGGCCAGATCGTCGAATCACACTCGGGCTACACTGATGGCGCCGAGCACGATATCATCAAGAAACTCCGCGCATTGAAGTCCGGCGAATAATCACTCCTCTCCACCCACTTCATCCCCTGACACCGCAGCATGAAACTCTCACACTGCCTCACCTCGCTCCTCCTCCCGGTCGCCCTGTGCGTCCCGGCCGTAGCGTCTGCCCTGACCGTAGGGGGCGATAACGGCGTGGCGCTCCACGGCAGCGTTCAGGCCGACGTCCTTTTCCCCAAGGAAGATGACGCCATCAACACCGGTTCGTATGACAAGGATATCCTCTTCAACACCTACGCCGATCTCAACATGATCTCGCGCTACGTGGATGCCGGTATGCGACTGGAGTTCATGAAGTGGCCCCTCCCGGGCTACGAGCCTGATTTCGCCGGCTGGGGTGTACCCAACATCTACGTCAAGGGACGCTACAAAGGTTTCGAACTCACCGCAGGCGACTTCTATGAGCAGTTCGGCAGCGGTTTCATCCTGCGCACTTATCAGGAGCGCGCGCTCGGAATCGACAACTCCATCCGTGGCGGTCGCCTCAAGGTCACAGCTCTCAGAGGGTTCAATTTCACCCTCCTCGGCGGACTTCAGCGTCGCTACTGGGACTGGAAGAAACACTCTCAGGTCTACGGCGGAGACATGGAAATCAACTTTTCCGAACTCTCCAAGAGCCTCTCCGACCGCGGCATAGGCTGGACTTTCGGAGCCAGCTACGTGCTCAAGCATGAGAACGATGAGGATGTGATGATCTCCGGCACCGACTACCGCCTCAATCTCCCCAAGAGCGTGAGCGCCTTTGATCTCCGCACCAATTTCCGCAAGGGCAATTTCGGAGTGCTTGGTGAGTTCGCATGGAAGGGGCAGGATCCCTCGGAAGACAATAACTACACCTACGGCAAGGGAACGGCCGTGATGCTCTCGGGCTCTTACTCCCGTTCGGGTCTCAGCGCCATCATCCAGGCCAAGCGCAGCGAGAACATGTCGTTCCGCTCGCAGAGATCCATGACAGGAACATCCGTCTTCCTCAACAACATGCCTGCCTTTGCCTACCAGCACACCTACTCCCTCCCCGCCCTCTACCCTTATGCCACTCAGGCCGCTCCCGGCGAGTGGGCTTTCCAGGGATCTTTCGCCTACACGTTCAAGCGCAAGACCGCGCTCGGCGGCAAGTATGGCACCAAGATCAAGCTCAACGCCAGCTACATCCGAGGTCTTGACCGCACCGCTCCGGCTCCCATCTTCGGCAACTCTATTGAGGGAACTGACGGCTACAAGTCATCCTTCTTCAAGATGGGCGGTGAGTACTATCACGACTTTAATATACAGATCGAGAAGAAGCTCTCCCGCAGCTACAACCTCTCCTTCATGTATATGAACCAGCATGTCAACAATGACATCCTCAAGATCTCCGAGGTGGAAGGCACCCACAAGATAAACACCAATATCTTCGTGCTTGACGGCAAATGGTCCATCGACCGCCGCTACACCCTCCGCACCGAGCTCCAGTATCTCACCACCCGCCAGGACCAGAAGGACTGGGCCTACGGTCTGATCGAGCTTTCCGTCGCTCCTTACCTGATGTTCTCCATCAGCGACATGTGGAACTGCGGCGACACCGGCACCCACTACTACATGGGCGGAATCACCGGCAACTACCGTTCCAACCGCTTGATGCTCAGCTACGGACGCACCCGAGAGGGATTTAATTGCGCCGGAGGCGTCTGCCGCCGCGTCCCCTCCACCCACGGATTCCAGATAGCTTACACATATAACTTTTAAACCCTCTCACACTTAATCTCTCCCTTTGAAAATGAAATTCAACACTTTCCGATACCTCTTCTCAGCCCTTGCCTCGGCCTTCATCTTCACCGCCTGCGATGACGTTGACACTGCCGACCGCTTCATCGAGACCGATCCCGTCGTGCCTGCACGCGCCGTCCTCATCGAGGATTTCACCGGTCAGACCTGTCTCAACTGTCCCGATGCCCACGAGCGTATCCATGACCTCGTCGAGCAGTATGGCGACAACGTTATTCCTGTCAGCGTCCATGCCGGAGGCCTCGCGATATCAGTTGACCGCACTAATTTCGAATATAATTATGTCGGCCTCATGACACCTGAAGGAAGCGAGTATGACACCCGCTACAACACCTTCCAGACCTGGCCCGCAGGAACCGTCAACCGTGGCGCCACCCTCAGCCACACCGGATGGGCAGCCGCAGTGCGCGCCGCTCTCACCGAGGAGGCTGAAATGGCCATCGATCTTACCGCCACAACCGACGGCACCGACATCTTCACCGAAGTCACCCTCCGTCCCGCAGCCAATCTCAAGGGTAGTCTCCAGCTCTGGGTTATCGAGGATGGCATCGTGGCCCGTCAGAAACTCCCCGACAACACCACCGATCAGACCTACGTCCATAACCACGTGCTCCGCGCCGCCATCAACGGCACCTGGGGCGAAGAGATGAGCCTCACTTCAGGCATCCACTCCACCCACAATCACTCCATCGCCATCCGCGACAACAGCAAGGAGAAATGGAATGCGAACAATCTCTCGGTGGTAGCGTTTTTCTACAACGAATCAGGCGTCCTCCAGGCCGCCCGCGCCAAAGTCATCATCAACGAATAGCAACGACTAATGAGGGAGTGTCATAATTTTCACAACTGTACGGACGTGCCTTCGGCACGTAGCATGTAGGAAACGTTATATAAACACACTAAAGACAGATCCTCACAGTATGTCAATTATGACACAACCGCGATTAAATCTGAACATAATAACAAAAAAACCAGATAGCTTATGAAGAAAATCTACCTCTTTCTCGCCGCCCTACTCGTGGCAGGAGTGGCTCATGCCAACCTCACCTTCTACATCGGCGATAAGAAAATTGAACCCAACACCACAATCACATTCTCCGAAATACAGAAAGAATTCGTCGGTGAATGGGATGTCGTCATGGATCCCAATCTTTCAATAGAGTCAGACATCTTTACCAATAAGCTGTCAATCACCGCAACCTGCACCACCGGCCAGATCATCCAGATGTGTGCCGGAGGCAATTGCGAAAAAGCCCAGTCGGTGAAAAAGACCGGCGTGACAGCCCGCGCGGAAACAAAGGTGCCCCTCCAGTTTGAGTACACCGGCACTTTTGCAAGCGAAGCCGACATCCCCACCAACATCAGCGTCCACTTCAGCGCCCAGGTTGGCGTAGACGAGACGACACTCGTTGAGTTCGACCTTATTCTCAACCCCGACGGCTCCGGTCTCACTCTCGTCGAGAGCGCCCGTCCCGTCCGCTACACCTCAGCCGGCCTCGAGTACAACCTCACCGACCGCGCCGTCGTGACGCTCTACGACATCACCGGCCGTCAGGTGCTCCACGCCAACGCCGAGGGTCAGGGCACAGTCAACACCCACACCCTCCCCGCCGGACTCTACATCTATGCCATCCGCAGTGCCAACGGCACTCGCCAGACCGGCAAGATCTACGTTAAGTAAGAATTCCCCATTTCCAATTTACCCCGGCCGCTTTCCTCGTGAGAGGAGGGCGGCTTCTTTTTTCTGAACTTTCCCGGAGGCCCCGACGTTTATATAACAGACAACGGGAAGTGACAGGCCCCACAGAGGTCGGGGCGCTCTTCCTAAAGTATTTCAACTATTAAAACTATTTTATCATGCTTACCCACGTTTCTTTAAAAGCTATCAGAACAGATTTCCGTCACATCCTCCACACTCTTGCTTCATCAGAGAGTTTCCGCACCACCGGTGATTGCGCCCTTCACCATCACCGCAACTAAAGATGAAATAATAACAAAACAAACGACATACGACTATGAAAATATCTGACACTATTCGCCGCGTCCGCGACTGGTATCGCGAATCGGCAGCACTTCTCTATCATATCTGATCCACAGATATCGGCCCGGTCAATAAAGCGCATATCATCTACGCCCGACCATCAATATTATTAAAGCTGAAAGAATCAAAATCGTGAAATTCACGATTTTTTTGTGTTTATATAGAAAAGAATCCTTTTAATCTGCCCAAAATATAACATTTTTTCACTATCTTTGCCATGAAATTATCACATCTATAAACCAAACCAACACTTAATGAAGAAACTTTTACTCTTCACCGCACTTGCCGCCTGCGGCATGAGCGCAATGGGTGCGGACTTTACGCCCAACACCATCGACAACTTTTTCGGGCAGAAAATTTCAAGCAATGGCCGATATCTCACCAGCTATTTCTACGGTGACTTAGCCGTCTACGATATCGAGACCGGGAAAATAGTCTTTTCTAATGACATTGACACGGATGGCGAGCTTTCTCGCGGCAATGGCAACAGCGTAGCCGACAACGGTACAGTGGTCGGTTCTTCCGCAACTGATATGATGCTCATCATCCACAACGGCAAAGTCGTCGTGCCGGAATGGGCTCAGGATAAACTCGGTGGATTCGGAGGTATTACCCCCGATGCAACCATGATCTGCGGAAGCATCTATACCCAAGGGTACACCTCTCATCCTTATGTCTTCCCCCTGGATGCCAACGGTAACGTAGGTGACCCCATCGCTCTCCCCCATCCCGAGAAGGACATGGTCGGCACCAAGCCTCAGCAGACCAACGCTAATTACATCAGCGCTGACGGCAAAATCGTAGCCGGCAACATGAAAGATGATTCAGGCAGTTTCACTATTCCCATTGTCTACACCAAAGGGGATGATGGCAAGTGGTCCTATTCATTTCCTTCCGGCAAACTCTTCAATCCTCAGGGCATAGAGCTTCCCCCCTACTATGGCGATCTTCCCGAGCCCGTTTGGGTTAATATCCAGGACTACATGTCAGATCAGGCAAGAGCCGCTTACAATCAGGCTATGGATCAATGGGCATCGACCGGCTATCAGGAAGAGCTTTACCCCAAGCCCGAAGAGTATATGACGCCTGAACAGATCGAGGCATACAATGCCGCGGTAGACAAATATAATGCTGAAGCAGCTGTCTACAATGAAGCGATGAACAAGTGGTTTGATGCCATGGATGAGATCGCGGCTACTTCCGTATCATTCCTTTACAACTCCGTCTGTCTCTCTCACAACGGCAAATATCTCGCCGCTACCGCACAGGTTCCCGGTGAAGATTTCTATTCACCTGACATCTACACAGTCTATGTCTTCAACCTTGAGGATGGCACCTACGAAGCGCTCACAAGCACTTACACAAATCTCGCCGTCGTTGATGTCATGGATGACGGAACTGTGATCTCTGCTTCACCACTTCCCACTATGTTTAATCCCATTCCTCAAGCAGCTTATGTGTATGACCAGACAAAGAAAGATTACGTCAGCTACGCCGATTATTTTGCCTCCAAGGGTCACACTGCTATAGCTGACTGGTTGAACGAGAAGTTCCTCGCCAAGAATGTTGAGGTAGGTTATGATCCCGAGACCTGGGATCCCATTTACGGTGATCTGCCCGCCACAGGTTTCCCCTTCACTACACCTGACGGATCTGTGATGGGAGCAGCCACCAATACTCCCTACATCCTCCCCGGTTATGAGGATCTTGACTATCTCACCTACTACTTCACTGATCTGACCACCGGTATCGACAACGTAGCTGTTGATGCTGCCGACATCACTGTCAAGGGTCTTAAGGGTGGTGTTCTCCTCATCAACGGTGAGGTTGCCACTATCAACGTCTACGACCTTAGCGGCCGTCAGGTTTATGCAGCCGATGCTGTCGACGGCACTATCAACACCGGTCTCCCCACCGGTCTCTACGTAGTGAAGGCTACCGCCTCCAATGGCGCTGCCGTCACCGCCAAAGTGATCTTCTGATAAAGACATCATAAAGATTCTTCCATTTTATTACGGGAGGCAGCCTCGAGCTGCCTCTCTTTTTTATTATCTGGCGGCGTGCGCAGAGACCTTATTTGGCCTCATACTGTAGGGCTAAACTAACCACTTTTTATCCTATTTCTCGCAAAAACACTTTTTATCTTAAAATTTCTCTCGGAAAATTTGCACAGTTCGGAATTACCCCCTACCTTTGCACTCGTTAAACGGAACTAACCGTTACACCTCAAAAACCTTGGTGTGGTAGTTCAGCTGGTTAGAATACCTGCCTGTCACG
>CAZOOY010000092.1:0-7441 GCA_964581555.1 uncultured Staphylococcus sp. | reverse complement strand
CTACCGACCTCGAGGATATCTTCATCGCTCACATCGCCGGTATGGACGCTATGGCTCGCGCTCTTGAAAGTGCAGCCGCTGTGCTCGAGGAGTCACCCATGAAGGCCATGCTCGCCGAGCGCTATGCTTCATTCGACAAGGGTGAGGGCAAGAAGTTTGAGGATGGCGAGATGACTCTCGAAGAAGTTGTTGCTTATGCCAAGACTCAGCCCGAGCCCCGTCAGACTTCGGGCAAGCAGGAACTCTATGAGGCTATCCTCAACATGTACTGCTGATAAAAATTCACTGACACAATGGGGACGCATGTTGAAAAGACCGTGCGTCCCCCTTTTTCGGTAATTCTTCTACATAATACAACCTTTTTAAACCATGAATTATCCACAGAACGGCAGTAAGGTCTATCTCTTCAGCATAGTGCTCGTGGCAGTACTGGGTGGCCTTCTGTTCGGTTATGATACGGCCGTTATCTCCGGTGCCGAGAAAGGTCTGCAGGCATTCTTCCTCGGAGCCAAAGACTTTGTATATACCGATACCATCCACGGTATCACCTCGTCAAGCGCTCTTCTTGGCTGTATCATCGGCTCAGCGCTCTCAGGCTTTTTCGCCTCCTATTTTGGTCGTAAGAAGTCACTTGCCATCGCAGGCGTCTTCTTCTTCCTGTCAGCACTCGGAAGCTATTATCCCGAGTTCATTTTCTTCAGTCATGGCGAACCCACGGCAACTCTCCTTGTGGCATTCAATCTCTACCGTATTCTCGGTGGCGTGGGTGTAGGTCTGGCGTCTGCCATCTGCCCCATGTATATCGCTGAGGTTTCCCCCTCCAATATCCGTGGCACGCTCGTGTCGTGGAACCAGTTTGCCATCATCTTCGGCCAGCTCGTGGTCTACTTTGTCAACTTCCTCATCCTGGGCGAGCACACCCAGCCCATCATCGAGAAGATCTCCGAGACTGTCTATCAGGTAAGCGGAGAGAGCGATGAGTGGACCATCCGTCAGGGATGGCGCTATATGTTCGGCTCGGAGGCTTTCGTGGCCGGCCTCTTCACTATCCTTGTGTGTCTCGTGCCTGAGTCTCCCCGCTATCTGGCCCTTATCGGAAAAGATGAGAAAGCGCTCGATGTCCTCTCCCACATCAACGGTTACGCCAAGGCTAAGGAGATTCTTGCCGATATCAAGAGCACTGTCGAGGTCAAGAGTGAACGGCTCTTCTCTTTTGGCGTGATGGTGATCTTCGTCGGTGTGATGCTCTCGGTGTTCCAGCAGGCAGTCGGTATAAATGCAGTCCTTTACTATGCTCCGCGCATCTTCGAGTCCATGGGTATGAGTGACCCGATGATGAATACGGTCTATATGGGCATCGTCAACATTACCTTCACTCTTGTGGCTGTCTTCACGGTCGAGAAGCTCGGCCGCAAGCCGCTGCTCATCTGGGGCTCGATAGGCATGGCCGTTGGTGCGATGGGCGTTGCGGCCAGCAACTTCCTGGGCGACGTCAACCCCCTTGTCCCGGTTATCTCCATCATGGTCTACTCTGCCTCATTCATGTTCTCGTGGGGCCCGATCTGCTGGGTGCTTATTGCTGAGATTTTCCCCAACACCATCCGTTCGGCAGCGGTGGCCATCGCCGTAGCCTTCCAATGGATCTTCAACTTCATTGTTTCATCCACCTTTGTTCCGATGTACAACATGAGCCTTGGAGATATGGGCGATCGCTTCGGTCATATGTTTGCCTATGCACTCTACGGTGTAATCTGTATCGTGGCCGCATGGTTCGTCTACACTCTCGTGCCTGAGACTAAGGGCAAGACTCTTGAGGATATGACCAACCTCTGGCGCAAACGCGGCAACAGGGTCTGAAACAACCCTATTCACTAATTAAGAAAGCCATCCGGGAGCGATTCCGGATGGCTTTCTTAATTAATGCTTAAGGGAAAATAGATCAAATCAAGCTTTGCTTGGCTTGCTTAAAGCCTGGACTTCATCGAGGGTCATGCCGGAGGCTTTAGCAATTATCTCGGGCGATAAGCCTAATGAGAGCATGTTCATGACCATGCTGATCTTTTCCTTTCGGGCACCCTCGGCCAAACCTTTTGCCATGCCTTTTGCCATTCCCTCGGCCATACCTTTTGCCATACCTTCATTGAGTTTCTTCTCTTCCTGTTCTTTGGCAATATTATAGAGATCGACTGAATACATGTAGGCCCTGCGCTGATCGGCTGTCAGCGATTCAATGTTGGCTACTTGCTCCAGTTCATTGAAGACAAGATCGTGCTCCTTGAAGGGTAAATTCTGCATTCTTTCCATATTCTCAAGTATAAAAGTCCATCTGTCAAAATCACTCACGCAGTCCTCCTCCTTGGCAGGGACGAGAGGGAGCGATATAAATATCATACGCATTGCGTCGATATATGGTTCAACGCATCCTGCCTCTCTGAGGGCGATATCGCGTCTCACCTTTGGCTCGGATTCATCCGGCGGAATGAAATCCATGATGAAGATTCCGATTATCTGCTGTTCTTTCTTGCCGATGGAATCTCCGCGATAATGATGCGAGATAATGTCGCTGCACATATAGCGCAGACATCGTTCCTTGAAGTTCTCGTGGTGGCATTTCTGCATTTCCACTATCAGGCGTGTGCCGTCCTGGGTCACGCAATGGATATCAAAGATGTATTTATATCCACGCTGAAACATTGGTGAGACTTCGTTAGGGTTATATTCCACGTCGGTGATGACGGGTGAGCCCATGAACACCGCGTTCAGGAATCCGATCAGAAATTTCTTGGATTCTTTCTGACCGAAGATGATCTTGAAGCCTTCATCGGTGCGAGGATTTATCAGCTGTGGCATGGTCGGTGCGGATTGATAATGCAAATCTAATGATTATCTTCTATTTATGCAAATCCGGTATTGAATTTTCACCGTGCCGACAGGGGATAAAAAAAGCCGGGGCTGCTCCGGTTGTGATCCGGGACGGCCCTGGCTGTGACTTTTCAGGTCTTCTCTTGAAGATTAGTCCTTCTTTGCTACGCGGCGCTCCTTGATACGGGCTTTCTTGCCTGTGAGGCCACGGAGGTAATAAAGTTTTGCGCGACGCACCTTACCGTACTTGTTGACGGTGATGGAGTCGATGAAGGGTGACTCGATGGGGAAGATACGCTCAACACCGATGTTGTCGGAGATCTTGCGAACGGTGAAACGCTTCTTGTCTCCTTCGCCGGAGATGCGGATCACTACACCACGATACTGCTGGATACGCTCCTTGTTACCTTCCTTGATGCGGTAGGCCACGGTGATAGTGTCGCCGGGGTTAAAGTCAGGGTGCTTTTTGCCGGTGGCGAAAGCCTCCTCTACGACCTTGATTAAGTCCATTTTTTATACGTATATTAAAATGTTAACAATCCCCGCAATATTCGCAGGCTGCATGTCCTTGCCAGAGATTGCGGATTTTCGGGCGCAAAGGTAGTGAAATATCCCGATAATTCCAAGAGAATGAGCCGGAAAAACAAGGGTGCAAAATAAAAATGTCCGTGGCTCCTTATCGGCAAGGAGCACCGGACTAAAGCCATTAGGCATTGCGGAATCAAGCCACGGTTTAATTGAAGCGTTGACCCGACTTAATGTAGAGATTATATCATACTTACACAACACCATTGGTAGTTCCCGAAGGGGTGTCATCACGACGGCGACCGGAAATGTTGCCTATGTCCTTAGTCCGGAAAATATCCTGAGGTGAATCACGTAAACCGTTATTCAGTCTAAGGTCGTTACAACGATGGTGCGTTTCTTTCCAAGTGCAAAGATATGTAATAAACCTCATATAGACAAACGAAAAGAGTTTTTTAAAGAATTTTAAGTGTTTATCTTACACTTTCGATTCTCCGCCCGTCTGCTCAACACTGTCTTTCAGAACTGAAATTATTTGTAATTCCGTAATTTTTTCAAGAAGTTCAAAAAGAAATACTATCGGGAAAAAATGGGCTGACTTTTACAAGGCGAGTGGTTATAGTTGATTACCTTGCAAGAGTCAGCCCTTTGTGTTGGCTTTGAAGTTGAGATGCTTTTATTGATGTCTCAACTTTGGATTTTAGCGATCAAGAATTTCCTGCATCTTGGCTTTAGTGGTCTGCTTGGGCATAAACTTAGCTGAATCCAGAGGAGTCTGAGGCAGGCAGGTAGTCCAGTCGTCACACGTTGCAATCTGGACCTTAAGGCCTTTGGAGGCGGCGAGTTCTTCTACTTCGCCAACAGTCATATCGCCTTTTATAGAGAATGATTCCTTAAGGCCGGCTTCTGAAAGCGGCATCTCCGCGAGTGTTTCTCTTGGGGGAACTCCCGGCAGGGCGGGATCGCAACGTTTGACACCCTTTTTGATTCGGATTACAGTCCCGAATTCTTTACGGAATGCGTCCCATAAAGCGTATGTAGTTTCTTCCGGAGAAATTGTAAATCCAACTTCCTCCACTAATTCACTTTCAGGCTCGCCGTTTACGAAGTCAATGATTTTGTTGCCTAACTGGCGGGTATTCCAATTGGGATGCTGCTCCATACCCAATTCACTTGCTATTTTGCGGAGGATAGCAATTGTGTTGCCAAACACTCTGTAGGTGTCGACGTGTCCCGAACTGTCGCGTGAAATTGTGTATTCACCTATTTCAGCAGTGGAACCATCGCCATACTCTTTGACGAGTTTGCGACCAAGATCTTGAGTATTCCACTTTGGGTCGACTGCAAACCCAACTGACTTGGCACATTCGCGCAGCGATCCTATCACATTATCAAAAATGCGACACACGCGTATAGCGCCAGAATCTTCAACGGTTATGATATATTCACCGGATATAGCTGATTTTTAGCCATAATCTCATTTTGCCGCGGTCATCCTCTCGTTGGCATAAATTAAGTGCAAAATAAAAGCGTAGGAATCTGTATCTGTTGCCTCTTCGCAAAGATTAAGCGCAGATAGACGCTTTCTTATCAGATCTGTACATCCCGCCTCTATTAACCCGGGCTGAGGTGTCCGTGAGGCGATCTGTGATGGCAAAGATATACTTTTTTCTTATGTACATTAAACACTGTGAAATAATATACCACATAAATTTCCCTAACCTCTCAGCCTAATTGGATGAACTCATTTAAACTTTTCTGATTTGTGATTTTTTTCAGAAATGCGACTGTAAATGCAAGATGGTTCCATCCACACGACTTTCTACCGAAGTGCACTGTTCATCCGGCGCACCGATCAGGCCGGGATGACGATATTCTTCGGAAAATGTCGCGCCACGGTTAAGACTGCCGGTTTCTTCCGGGTCAACCCGTTCATGACTACTTAGAAAATCTCCCTGCGTCTGGTCATGGCCGTAAGCTGTCGCCACCGTCGTCTGAGCGCCGGGAGGACGCCTGATGGATTGTCGGCAGAGCGTTTGGGTATGTGGACTTTTTGTCGTACATTTGCAAAAAATAGCGTCATAAATGAAGAATATCATACTTTTCGACCCGGTCAAGGTCAGGGCCGAGCTTCTGCCGCTCACCTATACCCGTCCCGTAGCCCTGCTCCGCCACGGCGTCACCACCTTCGCTGAGAAATGGCAGGCTGCCATCCCGGGTGTCTACTCCTTCGAGACCCAGGACTATCTGTCGGAAAAATATCCCTGTGTGCTTTCTGATGATGGCACTGACCTTTTCATAGCCGGCAATGTCCATCCCGATGCAGCGCTCGTCGAAGCTGTTCTCGCCCTTGAGCCCGGAGATACCCTCATTCTCAAGGATGGTGAGACCGTGGCCCGTGTGGGCGATGGAGAGAAGCGCACTATCACTTACCCCGGCGATGTCCTTAAGGTCGAGAATATATGGGATATCTTCATGCTCAACGATGAGGCTGTCCGTCGGGACTTCGCGCTCCTGACTGCCGGACGAGCCTCGCAGCCGTTGAGCGACACTTGCCGTCTCATCGGTGACCCCGCCGACCTATTTATAGAGGAGGGCGCCACTGTGGAGGGTGCGATAATCAATGTGAAGAAAGGACCCGTCTATATCGGCCGTGATGCCGAGGTGATGGAGGGTGCGTGTCTGCGTGGCCCGATAGCCATGTGCGAGCACTCTGTTGTCAATATGGGTGGAAAGATCTACGGCGCCACCACTCTCGGCCCCTACTGCAAGGTGGGCGGCGAGCTGAACAATGTGGTGATGACCGGCTACTCCAACAAGGCTCATGACGGCTTCCTCGGCAATGCCGTGATAGGGGAGTGGTGTAACCTTGGAGCCGGATGCACTGCCTCCAATCTCAAGAATACCTATGGACCTGTCAAGCTGTGGAGCATCGCTCAGGGTCGTTTCGTCAAGACGGGACTCCAGTTCTGCGGTCTCATCATGGGTGATCACTCCAAGGCCGGAATCAACACGATGTTCAACACCGCCACGGTCGTGGGCGTGGGAGTCAACTTCTACGGAGCCGGCTTCCCCCGCACCTTCATCCCCTCTTTCAACGAGGGAACGACTCACGGCATGACCGAGGCTGACATGGACAGGTTCTTCGACACCGCTTCGCGCATGATGGCGCGTCGCCACGTGGAGCTGACGCCGATCGACAAGGAAATACTCATCACTATCCGCGAGGGTCGTGACGGACGCTGATTCTCAAAAATTTCACTGACTATGCCAAAAGTTTCAGAGCGTGGCACACTGATGCCCGCCTCACCCATACGTCGCCTCGCCCCGCTGGCCAATGCTGCCAAGGCAAAGGGGAAGAAGGTCTATCATCTCAACATCGGCCAGCCTGATGTCCCCACCCCTCCCGAAGGTCTGGAGGCATTGAAGCATATTGACCGCAAGGTGCTCGAATACAGTCCCTCCGACGGTCTCCCCTCACTCCGCAGCAAGCTGAAGGAGTACTACAAGCGCTTCAATATCGACGTCGATGTCGATGACATCATCGTGACTTCAGGCGGCTCCGAGGCTGTACTTTTCGCCTTCATGGCTTGCCTTGATCCCGGTGACGAGATCATCGTCCCCGAGCCGGCCTATGCCAACTATATGGCCTTCGCCATATCCGCGGGTGCCAAGATCGTCACCGTCCCCTCCACCATCGACGAGGGTTTCGCGCTCCCTAACGTCGAGAAGTTCGAGGAGCTCATCACCCCCCGCACAAAGGGGATCCTCATCTGTAACCCCAACAACCCTACGGGCTATCTCTACACCATGAAGGAGATGCTCCAGATCAGGGATCTCGTGAAGAAATATGACCTCTTCCTGTTCTCCGATGAGGTCTACCGTGAGTTCTGTTACACCGGAGCTCCTTATATCTCGGCCTTCCATCTTCCGGGCATAGAGGAGCAGGTGGTGCTTGTGGATTCCGTCTCGAAGCGCTACAATGAGTGTGGCATCCGTATAGGCGCCCTCATCACCAAGCATCCCGAGCTTAAGAAGAACGTGATGAAGTTCT
>CAZOOY010000091.1:0-7541 GCA_964581555.1 uncultured Staphylococcus sp. | reverse complement strand
TTGAAGACAGGGATAGTGGTGTCCTTGTCGATATGAGCCATCTCGATACCGGCGATCTCGGCATAGTCCTCCCAATACTCGGGGGTGAGGTCATAGGAGAAGCAGGAGTGGTGGGTACCGCCGGCAAGAATCCATGCAGCGGCGCCTGTGGTGAAGTCGGGCATGGGAATCCAGAGAGCTGATGCAACGGGCAGCTTGGGAAGCGGCTTGGACTTGATGCACTCCACATCGTTGACGATAAGGCGGAAACGGTTGCCGAGGTCGACGACTGTAGCTGTCACGCCCTTGTCGGGCTTGGAGGTGAAGACGAGACGAGCGGTCTGAGCCTTGCGGACACCGATTCCGAGGAAGTGAACCTCGAGACGGGGACGCTCTTCGGCAATCAGGGGGCACACCTCGAGCATGTGGGCCTGAAGGATGGAGCTGTTGGCACCGTCGAAGTTGAGGGTGTAGTCCTCAAGGAAGGAGCATCCCTTGGGAAGACCCTGCGACATGAACCAAACCGTGCGGTAGAGTGCAGCACTCTTCCAGTCACCTTCGGCACCGAAGCCATAGCCCTCAGCCATGAGACGCTGTGAAGCGAGACCGGGGATCTGGTCGAAGCCTACGAAGTTGGGATCCTCGATGTCATGTGAGCCGAGATCATCAAAGTTGGTAGTGAAGCCCTTGGCACCCTTGGCCTTGAGAATAGCACGGAGAGCGAGCTCGGCACGGGCAGCGTTGCGGACGGCCTTATAACCCTCAGTGGACTTGTCCTCAAGTGATTTATCATGGGTATATTCCTTGAAATAGGTATCAACGAGTGCGTCAGTATCGGCATCGCTGATTTTCTTCCAGTATTCCATGAGCTCGGATACGGGAGTGTAATCCACATGATAGCCGAGGCGCTGCTCTGCCTCAACCTTGTCGCCGTCGGTCACAGCAACATTGTTCATCTGGTCACCGAAGCGGATGATGAGCATATCCTGCGAATCAGCCCAGCCGGCAGCCACACGGGCCCATACTGCGATACGATCCTGAGCGTCAGCGTCAGTCCAGTGGCCAACGACTACTTTGCGGCGCAGACGCATACGGGTACAGATGTGACCGAACTCACGGTCACCATGAGCGCTCTGATTGAGGTTCATGAAGTCCATATCCATTGATTCCCAAGGTATCTCCTTGTTGAACTGGGTGTGGAAGTGGAGCAGAGGCTTCTGGAGCTGCTGAAGGCCGTGGATCCACATCTTGGCAGGAGAGAAAGTGTGCATCCATGTGATGATACCGATACAACGGTCATCGTTGTTGGCAGCCTTCATGATTTCCGATACCTCACGAGATGAGTTAGCAGTGCCTTTATAGACGATCTTTACCGGGATACGGCCGGACTTGTTGAGACCGTCGACCATTTCTTTGGAATGAGCGTCGACAGAAACAACGGCGTCACCACCGTAAAGGAGCTGGGCACCTGTCACCCACCATATTTCATAATTTTCAAACATACTGATATTGGTTTTTAAAGGTTGAATAAAAAGAGTTTCTTTCAGAAGTATTTATTTCTTTACCTGTCCGTAATAAGCATTAGCACCATGCTTGCGCTCGAAATGCTTCTCAATAAGGAGCGGGTTCATTGTCAGGCCAGGATTGACGCCATAAGCGATATAAGCCATTTTGGCCACCTGTTCCATTACAACTGCATTGTGGACAGCCTCGGAAGGAGTCTTTCCCCAAGCAAAGGGGCCATGATTCTTCACGAGCACGCCGGGAGTGTGAATGGGGTTCATGCCTTCGAAACGACGGACAATGACATTGCCTGTTTCAAGCTCATAGTCGCCCATAACTTCCTCACGGGTCATGTCAGGAGTACAGGGGATCGCATCATGGAAATAGTCAGCTTGAGTGGTGCCGATATTGGGAATATCGCGTCCGGCCTGAGCCCATGCGGTAGCATAGGTTGAGTGGGTGTGAACCACTCCCCCAACCTCGGGGAAAGCACGGTAGATGGCAAGATGGGTGGGGGTGTCGGATGAGGGGCGGAGATCTCCTTCCACAACCTCACCGGTGTTGAGATCGACTACAACCATGTCCTCAGGTTTCATTGAGTCATAGTCCACACCACTTGGCTTAATTACCACAAGACCTTTCTCACGGTCTATACCCGAGACATTACCCCAGGTGAAAATGACGAGACCATGTTTTACAAGTTCAATATTAGCCTTGTAAACTTTATCTTTAAGTTCTTCGAGCATATTTGTCAGATTTTGAATTTTGATTCGGAATTAAACAGAGCTTCATTGTAGCGATAAAGAGACGCACCTCTTCTTGATGATGTCTTGTCGATAAAGAACGTCTTCTCTATACAAGGAGTATCAGCAATGCGCTTGCGGAAATTACGTTTGTCCACGGGGCGTCCGAGTATCGTCTCGTAGAGTGTCTGAAGCTGCGTGAGTGTAAAGAGATCCGGAAGCAGATTGAAGCCGATCGGCCTGACCGAGATACTCTCTCTAAGCCGGGTGAGAGCTTTAGTCACCATTTCTGGATGATCAAATCCCAGAGGGGGAAGCTTGTCGACAGGAATCCACTCGGCATTATACTCTTTAAGCAGTCTCGTTGAGTACTCTCCGGGACCGAGAAGAGCATAGTAGGCTATCGAAATAACCCTCTCTCCGGGGTCACGCCCGATCTCACCGAATGCCTGCATCTGTTCCATATAGACATTCTCAAGACCCGTGAGTTGCCGGAGCACTCGGCGTGCAGCCTGATCGGCGCTTTCATCTTTCTGGACAAATCCACCCATCAGGGACCACTTACCCATCTCGGGCTCAAACCTTCGCTTGGTGAGGAGAAGACAAAACTTCCCCTCGACCACGCTGAAGATTATGCAGTCTACAGCTACATAGAAACGGGGATTTTCACTGTAGAAGCTCACGGATTACCAGAAGTAGATATAGAAAGCGACAGTGATACCAATGATAATCACTGAGTTAATTACATCCCAGTAGTTCCAGCTATTGAAAGTAGCCATGCGCTGCTCAGGAGTGGAGGTACCGAAGACCAGACCACGGATCTTAGCCTCATCAGGAGCCTTGGTGCACATGCTGACGATGAATACGACAGCAAGACAGAAGAGAAGCATCCATCCGCAGAAGAAGAGCCAGTTGCACTCATAGAACATGTACTGGAACCAGTTGGAATCACCTACGATGGGATTGAAGTCGTACCAGATCTTGGCGCTGAGACGAGTGATACCGATCACAAGACCTGTGATAAGGCCCCACATACCACCCTCTGCAGTAGCACGTTTCCAGACGATACCCATGAGGAATGCAGCAGCGATACCCGGAGCGAGAACCGACTGAACCTCCTGGAGATAGTTGTAGAGCACGTCGCCCATCGAGCGCATTACAGGAATCCAGATGATACCGAGGAACACGATCACAACGGTAGCGGCCTGGCCGATACGAACGAGTTTCTTGGGATCGGTGTCAGGATGGAAACGCTGATAGAAGTCAATAGTAAAGAGCGCTGAAGATGAGTTGAAAAGAGAAGCCAGCGAAGACATGAGAGCGGCAAGGATACCGCAGACAATCAGACCTTTGACACCTGCCGGGAGCAGTTTGGCCACAAGAGTGGGGAAAGCGGCGTCCGGAGTAGAGAGGACGAATGTCTCACCGTTGATTGTGATACCCTCATGGTGGAGAGCATAAGCGATCATACCGGGAATAAGGAACAGGAAGACAGGGAGAAGCTTGAGATAAGCGCCAAAGATGGTGCCTCGACGTGACTCCTTCTCATTCTTACCGGAGAGAACGCGCTGGACGATAAACTGGTCAGTACACCAATACCAGAAACCAATGACTGACGAGCCGATGAGCGCACCGAGCCAAGGATAGCTGCTGTCACGGTTATCACGGATCAGGTTCGTCATAGTGTCACCGTAGTCATTCACCTCGACAATAGAGCATACACGCATCATCTCGTCCCAACCGCCGAGGGCCTTGAGACCAAGCACGAGGATAATGAGAGAACCGAGAAGAAGGATAGGCGTCTGAAGAACGGAAGTATAGAGGACGGATTTCATACCACCAACGATGGTATAGATAGCAGTCAGAATCACAAGACCGATAGCAGCGATCCAGAAGAAATCAATGCCCCAGAGAGTCTCGATACCGAAGACCTGCTGGAATACGAGACCGCCGGCATAGACGGTAACAGCAACCTTGGTAAGAACATAGCTGATGAGGGAGATGAGCGAAAGAATAGTACGGGAAGTACCATTGTAACGACGCTCAAGGAACTCAGGCATGGTGTAGACCATCGAACGGGTGTAGAACGGAACGAACACCCAACCGAGGAGAAGGATCATCCAACCCTGTATCTCCCAGTGTGCCATGGCCATACCACTTGAAGCACCGGCACCGGCGAGACCGATGAGGTGCTCGGAACCGATATTGGATGCGAAGATTGACGCACCGATAGCAATCCAGGTTGCATCCTTACCACCGAGGAAGTAGTCGGAGGCCGTGTTTTGCTTCTGTCTGGAAACCCAGACGATAATGAGGATCAGCGCTACGAAGAAAAGCGCTATGACGATCCAGTCAAGAAATCCCATTGTAGTTGAAAATTAGAGGTTTATTAAAGATTAAAAAATTCAAGAACTGTGTGTGAAGTGTACGTTTCGCCCGGGCGTACGAGTGTGGAAGGCCACTGGGGTTTGTTGGGGGAATCAGGATAATGCTGGGTCTCCATAGCGATACCGGTACGCTGGCCATATACCTTGCCCCCTTTTCCGGTCACTGTACCGTCGAGGAAGTTACCTGAGTAGATCTGTATACCTGGCTCCGAAGTGTAGATATTCATTCCGATGCCTGTCGAGGGAGCGGAGAGGGTCACCGCAACAGCATCAATATTCCCGGCGGTATCAAGCACCCAGTTGTGGTCATAGCCGTTGCCATTGACGAGCTGTTCATAATCAGGGGTAGAGATCTCTGCTCCTATGGCCTTAGATTTACGGAAGTCCATAGGAGTACCCTCGACCGCCAGGATCTCGCCGGTAGTCATATAGGTGGAATCAATCGGGGTGAAGCCTGATCCGTTGATCATGAGTTCGTGATCAAGTATCGAAGTTGAGGCGTCACCTGAAAGATTGAAATAGGAGTGGTTGGTTAGATTGATTACAGTTGGTTTGTCGGTTGTAGCGCTGTAAGCAATATCAAGTTTATTATCCGGAAGGAGAGTATAGGTGACGGTAGCATGAATATTACCGGGGAAACCATTGTCGCCATCCGGAGAATCCATTGTTAGGATAAGAGTAGAGTCATTCGGCTGCTCTGCAGAGTAGACCTGATACTGCCATCCATTCGGACCACCATGGAGTGAGTGACCGAAGTTATTTACTGGCAACTGAATCGTATCGCCGTCAATCACGAGACGACCATGATCTATGCGGTTACCATAACGTCCGATTGCAGCTCCGAAGTCGGTCTGGTTATTCTCCGGGTAATAAGCCTGGATACTGTCGAATCCGAGCACGATATCAGTCATCTTGCCATCTCTATCAGGCACCATCAGTGAAACAATGCGTCCACCGAAATTGGTGATATCCGCTTCAATACCCGATGAAGATTTCAGAGTGTAAAGAGCGACGGGTTTGCCGTCTCTGGTATCAACGAACTTCTGAGGATCGAGTCCGGCAAGATTTTGAGAGGTTTCCGTCTTTCCTCCACCACATGAGACCATTGACACCGCAACTGCACCGGCCATCAAGGTTAAAAGATTGAATTTCATGGTAAGAATTAAAGAAATTAGTTAATAAGTTTTGGGTGTACAAAATACACTCATTTTCATGGCTCAAAGATAATAAAATCTAAACTAAGAGACAAAACAAATGCTATGTTTTATAACATATTAAGATATATCGTCTATTATTTTCGAAAATACCACAAAAAACATTCCCGCTGAGACATATATCTCAACGGGAACGCTTTATGTTGAACTGGCTCAGTTCACATCAGGAATTAAACACCCTGAAGCTTGAACTGAATGGGAAGAGTGTACCAAACGTTAACCGAGTGGCCATTCATCTTGCCGGGGACAAACTTGGGAAGAGACTTGACAACTCGGACTGCCTCCTTGTCAAGGTCGGGATCCTTACCACGAACAACCTTCACTTCGCCTACGCTACCGGTCTTGGTAACGACGAACTGAACTACGACACGACCCTGGATATTATTCTCCTGAGCCATTGCCGGGTAACGGAGGTGCTCAGCGACATACTTGAGAAGAGCGGCCTCACCACCGGGGAACTGAGGCTTCTGCTCAACGACGTCAAACACCTTGTTGTCATCGACAGGTTCGGGTTTCTTCTCCTCAACGATGATCTCCTCTTTGTGCTCACGCACCACGTTAAGGTCGTCGGTACCTTTATCGAAGTTGGTCTGACCGATAGCGGTATCAGTCTCCTTAAGGTCATCCTGTGACTTGATCTCCTCAACCACCTCTTCGTCGCGGGTGATCTGGAGCTCGGTAGCCTTAACGGTATTAAGGATCTCTTCGGGGAGAGCCTCGGGCTGCTGCTCCTCAACGCGCTGCATCTCCTCTTCTTCCTGTTCTTCTTCCTCCTGCTCATCAGCTGAGTAGTCGATCATTGCCTGCTCAACCTGATCCTCGGGACGAGCCTCGTTCTGCTGGAGAACGGTGTTGGCCAGAAGACCGAGAAGAGCGACAACAAGAAGAACGATGAGGATCACAAGCATCGCACGGTTGTGACGCTTGGTGGATGCCTTGCGGAGCTCATAAGCACCGAAGTCCTTGTTCTTACCTTCAAAAATTATCTCAATCCATTCTGATGATGAAAGATCTACATCTTTTGCCATATCTTGTAAGCGATTTTTCAGGGTTAATATATTACTTTCATCAAAAGATTACTTCTGGGGATTCTTCTTGAGATAGTCAATAATGAGAGCCGAGTCCACCTGATTGATGTTGTCAATCTGATAACGAGAGATCTGGTTGATCTGCATCTCATCAAGAGCGGAGATCAGGCTTTCCCATGAAGCCTCGGGGGTAGCCTTGATAATAACTACGGGACGGGTGAGAGTGGAGTCGTTACGGATCTCACGTGCGCGAGCCTGATAGATAGAATCATTAGCAGCGGAGTTGCCGGGAGCGAACTCCTTGTTGCGCCAACGGGTCTTCTCGACTTCGATCTTGTCAAGTACCTGTTTGTTACGATCATGGAGGATCTTGCGAATGCCCTGCTGGATTTTACCGTCGTTTCCAACGAAGTGCTCAGCCTTAAGCTTATTGTTGTCAATAAGGCCATCGCCATTGGCATCGGCGACTTCAGGCATACCTTCGTAGAAATATACAGTATTCATCGGGCGACCGGCTTCGTCTTTCTTGACGTCGCCGTTGGCATTGCGGTCAGTAGTAAGGATGAGTGTGATAGCTTCCGATTCCTTAGCTTTGTTCATCTCGTTCTGCTCTACCTTCTCGTTGGTGGGAAGGGAGATAGTCAGAGTCTGAGACTTAATCATTGTGGTACAAAGCATGAAGAATGT
>CAZOOY010000090.1:0-7788 GCA_964581555.1 uncultured Staphylococcus sp. | reverse complement strand
ATCGCCATTGACCTCGGCACGGCCAATACGATCATCATACACAACGACAAGATCGTCATTGACGAGCCGTCGATCGTGGCCATCGAGAAGCGCTCCGGCAAGCTCAAGGCTGTCGGTCGCCAGGCCAAGCTCATGCAAGGCAAGGAGAACGATGACATCGAGACCATCCGTCCGCTTCGCAAAGGTGTGATAGCCAACTTCAACGCCGCCGAAATGATGATCCGCGGCCTCATCAAGAAGGCAAGCTCTAAGAGCAATTGGTTCTCCCCCTCAATGAAGATGGTCGTCGGTATCCCCTCAGGTTCCACCGAGGTTGAGATACGTGCCGTACGTGACTCCTCTGAGCATGCCGGTGGCCGAGATGTCTACATGATCTACGAGCCTATGGCCGCTGCTCTCGGTATCGGCATAGATGTACTTGCTCCTCAGGGCAACATGATCGTCGATATAGGCGGTGGCACCACCGAGATCGCAGTCATCTCTCTCGGCGGTATCGTCTCGAACAAGAGCATCCAGGTAGCAGGCGATGACCTTACCGATGACATTGTTGAACACATGAGCCGAGTGCACAACATCAAGGTGGGCGAACGCACTGCCGAGCAGATCAAGATCCACGTAGGTTCAGCCCTTACCGAACTTGAGAATCCCCCCGAGGACTACATTGTCCGCGGTCCTAACAAGATGACGGCTCTCCCCATGGAAGTCCCTGTCAGCTATCAGGAGATCTCCCACTGTATCGAGAAATCGATCTCCCGCATCGAGGCAGCCGTCCTTCAGGCTCTTGACGAGACACCTCCCGAACTCTATTCCGACATCGTGATGAACGGTATCTTCCTGGCCGGCGGCGGCGCAATGCTCCGCGGTCTCGACAAGCGTCTCACCGACAAGATCGGTATCCAGTTCCATATAGCCGAGGATCCACTCCTTGCCGTGGCCAAGGGTACAGGTGTAGCTCTCAAGAATATCGAGACTTTCTCGTTCCTCATCCGCTGATAAACAACGAACTTTTCATTATCGGGACGTGCCTCGCGCACGCCCCCTTAATGTCTAAATAAGGCTTCTTCCCGTGAAGGAACTTCTGAAATTCCTTGTCCGATACAGTAGTCTGTTCCTCTTCGTGTTCTACGTGGCGGTCAGTTGTGTCTTGCTCTTTTCAAGCAATCCCTTCCAGCATCACGTCTACCTGACATCGGCCAACACCATTTCGTCAGGCACCTACCGTGCTGCCAACTCAGTCACTTCCTATTTCTCCCTCAAAGATATCAACGAGGATCTTCAGCGCCGCAACTCCGAGCTTGAGCTTGAGATCTACCGGCTCAATGAAGTGATCAGGAAATATGCCCAGAAAGAGTATGCAGACACGATGACAGTCGATTCAGCACTCACCCGCTACCACTTCATCATAGCCGACGTCATCAACAATTCCATCAATCACGCCCATAATTACATCACAATTCAGAAAGGGCGTCTCGACGGAATTGAACCCGAGATGGGCGTGATGGACCAGAACGGTATCGTCGGTATCGTCAACGTTGTTGGAGATCACACCGCCCGTCTCATCTCTGTCCTCAATCCTCATCTGCGCCTCTCCTGTAAGGTAAAGGGCGAGGCACAGGTTGGATCACTCGTATGGGACGGCAAGGATCCCGGCGAGGCAATCCTTGAGGAACTTCCCAAGCATGCCCGCTTCGTGAAAGGTGACACGGTGGTGACCAGCGGCTATTCATCGGTTTTCCCGGAGGGTGTCCCCATCGGCACCATCATCTCCGGTGAGCGTGACAGGGAGGACAACTTCTATACCCTTCGCGTGAAACTTTTCACCGATTTTTCCACACTTTCCACCGTCCGCGTGATTCGTGACGACATGAAAGGCGAACTTCAGAACGTAGAAAAAGAACTCGAGATTAAGGAAGGATTTTAGAGCCACGTCAACTGTAATGAGCAAGATAATTCTTCAGTTCATAATCCTCACCCTGGTGCTGATACTGGCTCAGGTGCTTGTGTTCAACCACATCTGTCTCTTCAATGTGGCTGTTCCGATGGTCTTCATTTACGTCATAGTGCGTCTCCCCATTACCCTCAGCACCAACCAGCTCCTCACCATCGCATTCTTCCTCGGCCTTATCATCGACATCTTTTCCGACACACCCGGTATGAACGCTCTGGCATGTACGGTACTGGCCATGCTGCGCCGCCCCATTCTTCGTCTCTATGTCCCGCGAGAGGAAGATCTCACCCGCCCCGAGCCTACGCTTCAGTCGCTCGGAACAGCGGTGTATCTCAAGTATCTCCTCACCATGACACTGGTGTACTGCTCTCTTATCTTCATCATAGAAGCCTTTACTTTCCTCAATCCTCTCCAACTTGTCCTACGCATTGTCACCAGCACCATCCTTTCCATGCTGCTGATGCTTGGTGTAGACTCCCTAATGACTCCCCGCAGTGAGAAAAGACTATAATCTTGCGCGTCGCCGCTACGTCATAGGCGGCTTCATCATACTCATTGTAATCATTTATCTCGTCAGACTCTTCAATCTTCAGGTCGCCGACTCGAAGTACAAAGAGTATGCCGATTCCAATGCCTTCCTCCGCAAGGCGGTGTTCCCGTCAAGAGGTATCATCTATGACCGAGACGGCAGGCTTGTCGTGTATAATCAGCCGGCCTACGATGTCATGGTGATTCCACGTGACGTCACCGATTTCGATACTCTTGATTTCTGCCGTGCCGTCGGTATCACCCGTGAAGAACTCGTGAAACGATTTGCCGACATGCGCGACAAACGTCGGAATCCCGCCTACTCCACTTATTCTCCCCAGAGACTCATGACCCATCTCACAGCCGAAGACTACGGCCGTCTCCAGGAGAAGCTCTACCGTTTTCCCGGTTTCTATATTCAGAAACGCATTCTGAGGGAATATAACTACAAGGCGGCCGCCAACGTCCTTGGCAATATCCGCGAGGTGTCGCAGAAGGATGTGGATCGTGATTCCTATTATCGTCCCGGTGACTACATAGGAGACATAGGCATCGAGCATACATATGAGGAGCAACTGCGAGGCCAGAAAGGTGTCGAAGTGCTGATGCGTGACGCCCATGGCCGCATACAGGGCCGATATGAGGAAGGAGCCCTTGACAAGGATGCTGTGGCAGGTCGCAACATCAAGCTCAGTCTCAACATCGAACTCCAGCAGTATGCCGAGTCCCTTATGGTAAACAAAAAAGGTGCGGTTGTGGCAATCGAGCCTTCCACGGGCGAGATACTCTGTCTCGTTTCCGCCCCCACCTACGATCCCTCTCTACTCATAGGTCGTGAGCGTGGCAACAATTACAACATGCTCATGAAGGACCTCGACAAGCCCCTTTTCAACCGTGCTATCCAGGCCACCTATCCTCCCGGATCAACTTTCAAGCCTACTCAAGGTCTCATTCTGCTTGAGGAGGGTATAATCACTACTGGCACAATGTTCCCCTGCGCCCATGGTTTTATCTCGGGTGGTTTACGTGTAGGATGCCACGGCCACGGCTCACCTCTCCCACTCAAGCCGGCCCTCCAGACATCATGCAACGCCTACTTCTGCTGGGGATTCAAGGCAATGGTGGACAAGAGAAGCAAGTACGGTTCATCGGCCAACGCTTTCGACATCTGGAAGAAGCACATGGTCTCAATGGGCTACGGGTACAAACTTGGAATCGATCTGCCGGGTGAATACCGCGGTTTTATCCCGAACGTGGAATTCTACAACAAGAACTACGGGGAGGGACACTGGAGTGCAAATACAGTCATCTCCATCGCTATCGGTCAGGGAGAGATCCTTGCCACACCACTCCAGATAGCCAATCTTTCGGCCACGATAGCCAATCGCGGTCATTATGTGACCCCACACGTGGTGAAAGAGATCCAGGACACCGTTCTTCCCGCTCAATATCTTGAGGTCCATACCCCTACCATCGCCTCTCATTGGTATGAGGATATTGCCGAGGGTATGAGAATGGCCGTTACCGGTGGTACATGCCGTGTGGCAAATCTACCCGATATCGAAGTATGCGGTAAAACAGGTACCGCCCAGAATCCTCACGGTCGTGACCACTCTGCATTCATGGGTTTTGCCCCTTACCATAATCCCAAGATTGCAGTGGCGGTTTATGTTGAGAACGCCGGTTTCGGTGCCACATTCGGTGTGCCCATCGGAGCGCTTGTGATTGAAAAGTACCTAAAAGGGTCCATCGCACCGGATCGGAAATATCTTGAAGAGCGAATGCTCCACAGCAACACTATCCAGTTTGCCGGTACTAAAAAACATTGACACAAAACGTGAAACAACAGGACGAAATATCATCATCGTTGCGCTACGTCGACTGGTTCACCGTGGTGCTTTATCTACTTCTTGTCACCGCCGGCATGGTGAGTATCTATGCCGCGAGCTATGATTTTGACCATGCCAATATGCTTAGCTTCACGGAATTTTCCGGTAAACAGTTCCGATGGATTGGTCTATCTCTCGCTCTTGGTCTCGTGTTGCTTCTCATTGATGTCAGAGTCTACGAGAACTATGCCTACGTGATTTATGTCGGCATGTTGTTACTGCTATTGGTGACGATATTCATAGCGCCTGACATCAAAGGCTCCCGTTCATGGCTGGTCATCGGTCCGATGAGCCTCCAACCCGCGGAGTTCGGCAAGTTTGCCACGGCTCTCTGTCTGGCCAAACTCTTTTCAAGCTATAATTTTGTCCTGAATGCATCGAGGGCTAATTACTTCCGTGCTCTCCTTATCATCTTCCTTCCCGTAGTCCTCATTCTCGGACAGAAAGAGACCGGTTCAGCACTCGTCTATCTTTCGCTCTTCTTCGTGCTCTATCGTGAAGGCATGAGTGGACTGGTGCTTCTTGCGGCTTTTTGTGCGGTGGTATTTTTCGTGGTGGAAGTCAAATTCACCGGTAGTATGATCGTCGGAATTCCTTCCGGTCAGGCTGCTGTATTCATCATGATAATGGTCCTCATCGTGGCCATGCTTGGTATCTACTGCAAGCATGGCGAGGGTGCTCGCAATGTACTCCTCTGGTTCGTCGGTACCGGTGTTCTTGTCACGGTGCTTGAAATGCTCGGAGTGAATGTCCCGGGGCTTTTCTACTTCATGGGAGTGATTGGAGTGGCTCTTGCCTATTGTGTCCTGCTCATGTTCAAGACCAAAGCCCGCAAACTGGTCATCACTGTCATCGCAGCCGTCACATCAATCATCTTCATGTTTTCGGTCAACTATGCGTTCACATCCATCCTTCAGCCCCACCAGCAGATGCGAATAAAGGTTGCTCTCGGTATTGAGGATGACCTGCGTGGAGCCGGTTACAACGTCAATCAGTCCAAGATTGCAATTGGCTCGGGGGGAATGTTCGGCAAAGGATTCCTGAACGGCACGCAGACCAAGCTAAAATATGTACCCGAGCAGCACACTGACTTCATCTATTGTACCATCGGTGAGGAGGAAGGTTTTATCGGCTCGGCGGCGGTCCTCGTGCTCTTTCTTATTCTCATCCTTCGTATCATAGCTTTGGCCGAGCGACAACCCACTGTGTTCGGCCGTGTCTATGCCTATTGTGTGGCAAGTTATCTCATATTTCATATTGCCATCAATATCGGAATGGTGATAGGATTGTGTCCGGTCATCGGTATTCCATTACCATTTTTCAGCTACGGAGGCTCTTCACTCTGGGGCTTCACGTTCCTTCTCTTCATCCTTCTCCGCATCGATTCTTCAAGGCGTGAGCGCTCATTCTGATGAGGGCACCTTGAATCTCGGGAAGCGGAAGATTATCGAGAGTGCCACCATTACGGCGAGTGCCCATGGATAATAAAGATAGATGAAAGGTGCAGCCGGAGCTATACCGGCCAGTGAGGTCGCAAGAAGAGTCTGCGCGCCGTAAGGGATCAGACATTGCACTATACATGAGGAGGAGTCCAGTAACGATGCGCTCTTCCGGGGATCCACGCCATACTTTTCACAGATCTCACGCGCTATACCACCCACGGTGATAATAGCAACCGTATTGTTAGCGGTACATAGATTGACAAGAGCGACAAGTATGGAGATACATGTCTGTGCTCCCCGTATACCCTTCACTTTGGCTGAGAGGCACTGCAGAAGATATTGAATACCTCCGGCTGCTTTTATGATTCCAAGCATTCCGGCCGCCAGCAGGGTGACGATGATGAGATCTCCCATCGCATCAATTCCATCGCCCATCACTCCGAAAAGCGAGATGATCTGATACCCCTTGAACACTCCGAGAATCATGGCGCAGACTATTCCCAATGTCAAAACAATCATCACATTTAGACCGCAGGCCGCCGTGACAAGAACCACAATATAAGGGATAACCAGCCAGGGAGAATGACTCTCGGCAAGGATTGGGGTAGCGGTTCCTGAACTCATCATGATGTAAAACACAAGCGTAACCACGGCCGCCGGAAGTGCAATCCAAAGATTAGCCTTGAACTTATCGGACATCTTACACCCTTGCGAACGCGTGGCGGCAATAGTGGTGTCTGAGATGAATGAAAGGTTATCTCCGAAAAAAGCTCCTCCTAACACTACCGCGACGTAAAAAGGAAGACTTTCCCCGGTCTGCCCGGCCATCTCGGCCGCAAGAGGGGTCAGCGCAACAACTGTCCCGACAGAAGTACCAATGGAGAGTGAAATAAAACAGGCCGCAGCAAACATAGCGGGGACCATAAATCTGGCCGGGAAAAATCTTAGGGACAACTCAACAGTCGCATCAATCGCACCGATTTCCTTAGCCACTGCAGCGAAGGCTCCCGCAAGAATAAAGATCCACACCATATAAAGAATACTCGAATGAGCAGCCGCCCTCGAGAAAGTCTCTATGCGTGAAGTCAGCCCTCCTCCGTCACCATAAATAATAAGTGCCCAAATAGAGGCAATCACAAGTGCGACGGAGAGAGGCATCTTGTAGAAATCCCCTATCACAAGCGAGACCACAAGATAAGTGATCATGAATACTGCCACGGGAGAAAGTCCCAGAAGCCCTTTGAGAACAGGTATCCGTGTCAATTCAACAGGTCCGGTCATATCTTATTGAAAACTTTTCATATATTCTATATGCAAAGTTAGGAATTTATCGCCAAACGACAAAGGCCCTGCCTCAGGTGGATGTCCTGAGGCAGGGCCTTAAATATCAGATCGATGAGATTTATTCCTGCTCTGAAGGTGCTTCGAGAGTACGATCGGAAGCGTGGACAATCTTTGTCGTGAGTGTCTCGGCATCCGGTTCACGAGTGACGAGGATCTCATCGCCGGGCTGGACGTTGGCATCAATGATAAGCTCGGCAAGAGCATCTTCGAGATACTTCTGGATGGCACGCTTGAGAGGACGGGCTCCGAACTGTGAGTCATATCCCTTATCGGCAACGAAGTCTCGAGCTTCCGGCGAAATTGTGAGTGTGTAACCGAGTTCCTCCACACGACGGCGGAATCCGGCAAGTTCAATCTCGATAATATTGAAGATATCCTCGCGACGCAGGGGGGAGAACATGATTATATCGTCGATACGATTGAGGAATTCCGGAGCGAAAGCCTTGTTGAGAGCCTTCTGGAGAACACCCTGGGAGACCTCCTTGTCATCGGCAGGACGGGCGTTGAAACCGATACCGCCACCGAAGTCCTTGAGCTGACGGGAACCGATGTTGGATGTCATTATAATAATGGTGTTCTTGAAGTCTACACGGCGACCGAGCGAATCGGTGAGACGGCCCTCGTCCATCACCTGAAG
>CAZOOY010000089.1:1896-7865 GCA_964581555.1 uncultured Staphylococcus sp. | reverse complement strand
CGCCTGATGAAGGAATTTCAGCGCAACGACACGCTGATGAAGATAGACAAGTACCGCCGGCTCTATCTCGGCTACATGTTTCAGGAGGACTATGATCCCTACCGCTCGTCGGAGCATTCGCTCAACTATGCCGCCACTCTGGCCCGGGCAAAGAAGCTCACGCGCCAGGAGTGTGACTCGGTGATAGTCTACGCCGAGAAAGCCCTTGCCGACAATCCCTTCAACCTTGGCGAGATGGTCATGCTCATCAACGCCCTGCGTGGAAAAGGTAAGACCAATCTGGCCAACATCTGGCAGTATAAGCTCAATTATCTGCTCATGGCCATCGTCTCCACCGGTACGGGCGAGGACGAGGAAAACGCCTGGTATGTCATCGAGCCACAGCATGAATACGTGCTGCTCAACATGATGAATCTCACGGTGGACGATCATGTGTTCTATGACCCGGCATTCGAGTATATCACCGTGCGTGACTCGAAAGGAGCGGATGCCGGTGGCTATTACTTCAATATCGGCCCACTGCTCGAACAGTATTTCCTCAAGCACCCTGACGAACTGTGATGCCGGATTTCACACCTATAGTGCGTCCATGGTTCCACCGCCTGTCCGCCGCCGCACAGGGCTGGAGGGGACGGTGTGAAGAGGTGCAGCGAGAGGTGCTCCGATCGCTCGTCGGGCGCGGACGCTATACCCTCTGGGGCGAGAGCCACGGATTCTCAGCCGTGAAGGATTACGACTCGTTCCGGCAAGCTATACCCGAGCCGACAAGTTATCCCGACCTACGCCCCCTTGTGATGAGGATGGTGGATGGTGAACGTGACATCCTCTGGCCGGGAATCACCCGCCGCTTCGCACAATCATCAGGCACATCGGACGGCAAAAGCAAATATATCCCCGTCACCGACGCCTCGTTCAAGGAAAGTCACTATCGCGGAGGAGCGCATGTGGTGGCATCCTATCTGAACCTCTACCCCGACAGCCGGATGTTTGCCGGAAAAAGCTTCATCCTGGGGGGAAGTTTCGCCAATGAGCTCACTCTCCCTCCGGGCGTGAAAGTAGGTGACCTCTCGGCCAATCTCATCGACCGCATCAATCCGCTGGCCAATATGGTCCGCATCCCGTCGCGCCGCATCGCTCTGATGGCCGACTGGGAAGAGAAGCTCCCGGCGCTCGTCGAGGCATCCGTCAATGAGCGAGTGACCAATATCTCAGGTGTTCCCTCATGGTTTCTCACGGTGCTGAAACGTGTCATAGAGCGTGCGGGTGCATCCACCATCCATGACGTGTGGCCATCACTGGAGGTCTTCTTCCACGGAGGGATCGCCATGGGGCCTTACCGCGACGAATATGCACGGATCACACGTCCGGAATCCATGCGATACATCAACTGCTACAACGCCTCGGAGGGCTTCTTCGGGGTGCAGGACACCCGGGAAAGCGATTCAATGCAGCTTCTCCTCGACGCCGGCACCTTCTATGAGTTCCAGCCCCTTGACGGGGGCCAACCAATCCCGGCCTGGGAGGTGACGGAGGGTGAAACCTATGCCCTCATCATTTCCTCATGCAACGGATTGTGGCGCTACAAGATCGGCGACACGGTCCGCATCGACAGCATCGACCCCCTGCGCATATCCATTGCCGGACGCACCCGATCGTTCATCAATGCCTTCGGCGAAGAACTCATGGTGGACAATGCCGACGCAGCCATCGCCCGTGTCTGCCACGAGACGGGCGCGGCCGTGACCGACTACACCGCCGCCCCGGTATATGCCGAGGGGAGAAACCGCGGGCGTCATGAATGGCTCATAGAGTTCGAACGCGAGCCGGAATCACTTGACGACTTCGCCAACCGTCTGGACAGAGCGCTTCGTGATCTAAACTCCGATTATGATGCCAAACGTTCTCACGACATATTTCTTGACAGGCTCACCATCGTGAAAGGCCGTCCGGGAGTGTTCAACGCCTGGCTCGCGGCCACCGGCAAACTGGGTGGACAGCGCAAGGTGCCCCGTCTTTCCAACTCCCGTCACCCTATGGACGAGATGCTCCGTCTCAACGCCACTCTCTGACCGACAATCGTTTCACAATATCATATCTTACCTCACGCTTACATCATGAAAAAACGTCTGTTTCTTCCGCTCTTTCTCACTCTCTTCGCCATTCTCGCAGGCCACTCGGCCGAAAGCCCGCGTTATATCTTCTACTTTATCGGCGACGGCATGGGTATGGGCCAAGTTATGGCCACCGAGGCTTACAACCGTACAATTCTCGGCTCCAATACGCCACTGCTCATGATGCAGTTTCCAGTCACATCCCAGTGCACCACCTATTCCTTCTCCTCACCCGTAACCGACTCGGCTGCGGCAGGCACCGCACTCGCCACCGGTCACAAGACCCGTAACGGAATGCTCGGGATGGATCCGGACACGGTGGCGGTCAACTCCGTGGCCCGCGAGCTTGCCGATATGGGCTACGGAATCGCACTAATAACCTCCGTGCCGATTGACGATGCCACTCCCGGCGCTTTCTATGCTCATGTCCCCAACCGCGGTCATTACTACGAGATAGGCCGACAATTGGCCGAATCGGGCTACGACTTCATGGCCGGATCAAATCTTCGCGGTACATTGGACAAGGGCGGCAACCCCAATGATCTACTGTCAACAATCGAGAGCGCCGGCTACACGATAGCCCGCGGAATGGATCAGCTTGCCGCTGCCACTTCCCCGCGAGTGCTCCTGCTCAATCCGGAGGAGATCACTCTCAGTCAGATCAACTTCACCATCGACTCAGTGGCCGGAGCCCTCAATCTCCCCGACATGACAGCAGCAGGAATCGCCCATATGACAGCCCACAGGCCTGACCGCTTCTTCATGATGGTGGAGGGAGGCAACATCGACTACGGTGGTCACGCCAACGACGGCGGAACAGTCATCAAGGAGACTCTCAACTTCCAGCAGGCCCTGAAGCATGCCTATGACTTCTATCTCGCCCATCCCGACGAGACCCTGATTATCGTCACGGCCGACCATGAGACAGGCGGTCTCGGACTCGGAAACAACAAGGTGGGATATGATCTCCATCTGGGCTACTATGACTATCAGAAAATCTCCAAGGATCGCTTCGCGGAATACTGTCAGTCACTCGCCAAGAGCCGCCGTATCTACACATGGGAGGACATGAGAGAATATCTCGCCGATAATTTCGGCTTCTGGGGTCCCGTGCCTGTCACGGATGAGCAGACGGAGATGCTGCGCAATGAGTTTGAGAAATGTCTCAGAGGTGACACCTCGGGCGACAAGAAGACGCTCTACAATACGTTCAATACATTTACCGAGCAGGTGTTCCGTGTGCTCGACAGCGTCACCGGTCTCGGCTGGACCACCAACGCCCATTCAGGCGGTCTCGTGCCAGTCTATGCCATCGGTAACGGTGCCGAACTCTTCGCACCATTCAATGACAACACCACCATCCCTGAAAAAATCCGCTTGCTCACCGGGGCTGACGGCGTGAAATAAACTATCGTCACAGAGGTCTCCGCCGACTCACAGGACAGTGTACCGAGTAATCGTACACTGTCCGCTTTTTTTGTTATTATTTATTATTTTTGCTCAGATTTTCAATTCTTTTCCCCAACTTATCCAATAAATCATTACACAATTTACTTATCAATCTATGAAGCAAGGAAACTTCCTAAAACTTATGGGAACGTTGGGATTAATGCTCATTCCGTTCCTTCAGGTAAGTTCCGCACCTCTCACCCCCTCGCAGGCATTGCAAAGGGTGAACACTCAGACGTCCGGGCTAAGGATGTCAAGAGGCTCGGCCTACAGACTTACCTACACTGAATCCATCCACGGGAATGCCGCGATCTATGTGTTCAATCAGGCAGAGAGCGGATTTCTGGTCACTTCGGCCGACGACCGCCTTCCTGCAGTGCTCGGTTATTCCGACTCGGGCGCATTTGATATTTCAAAAGCTTCTCCCGAACTCAAATGGTGGCTCAGCCAATATGCGGCCGAGGCTGACTATTATTTCAAGAATGAAGGTGATTTTGCCTATTCGGCTACACCGAAGGCCGTTTCGCGTGCCGACATTCCTGAGATGCTTAAGACACGCTGGAATCAGGATTTCCCCTACAATCTCGATTGTCCCTCGGATGCCGGCGGAAGAAGTGTCACAGGATGTGTGGCTACCGCAATGGCTCAGGTGGTCAAATATCATGAATGGCCTGCGACCGGATCAGGATCTCACAGCTATTCATGGAACAACACCACCCTCAGCTACAACTATGCAGCTTCGACGTTTGATTTTGCCAACATGCTTGACGAATATGACGGTAATGAGACGGAGACACAGAACTATGCGGTGGCCAATCTCATGTATGCATGCGGTGTCGGTGTCAACATGGATTATTCTTCCTATGAGAGCGGGGCTGGAGATATCTATATCCCGTATGCACTGAAGACGTATTTCAACTATGACGGTGGCGTCCGTCTGCTTAAACGAATCTACTACTCGACAGAAGAGTGGGAAGAGCTTGTCTACTCAGAGCTCAAGGATGGACGTCCCGTCATTTATGGCGGCCAGGCTCCGACCGGCGGTCATGAGTTTGTCTGCGACGGATATGAAAACGGTCTTTTCCACATAAACTGGGGATGGGCCGGAATGGGCAACGGATACTTCCGTCTATCGGCTCTTGATCCCGGTCTTCAGGGGATCGGTGGTTTCGACGGCGGATACAATTCCGATCAGGCAATAGTATGTGGCATAAAGCCTGCCACCACATCATCCACCGAATGGTATCCGATCTACGCGACAGGAGGACTGAATGTGAACCAAGTCAGTGGTGATATTGTCATTATCGGAATGGATAGCGGCAAAGGAATATTTAACTATTCACCCGAGGCTGTCACCGTCTCCTTCTACCTTAAAGCCGTATCTCAGACCACCGGTAAGGAATATATCTCAGAAAAAAGTTATCAGGATATGGATTTTGGCGGTGCCCAGGGACTGAGTGTGTCCGGTTACCGAAGTGTAATTGTCTACCTACCCGCTGATATGCCCGCAGGAGAGTATACTGCAAGCCTCGTATTTGAGACTCCCGACGGAAATATGCAGGAACTTCTCATCCCTCGCTCGGCTGTGGGTTATCTGAATATGACTGTTGACTCCTCCGGTAACGTCAGCTTTACGTCCGGTGCTCCGGCCGAGAAAGCAAAGGTCTGGGTCAGCAAGTTTGCACCGGTTGGAAACGTTAATCCAAACGCCACAGTCCAATTTGACATTATTGCGGAAAACAGAAGCGAGATTGAATACTCTAATGCAATTTACGTCAGAGCCTTCCTTCCCGGAACCGATTCATCCCCATTGTGGAATACAGGTATAAATTTATCTCTCGCAGCAGGCGGTAATATCTCCGGCCATGTAAATTTAACGGTCCCTCTGGAGGAAGGAATGTATGATCTCATCTGTTATGATGTCTATGGTGATAAGATCAGTGATGTAATACCGCTCAAAGTCGGTAATCCAAACGTTCCCGTTACCGGAATAACTCTCGACAAGAGCGAGGAAACAATAGGAGTGGGAGAATCACTAACGCTCAAGGCTACCGTCACTCCGGAAGCTGCCACCGACAAAACCATCACATGGAGTTCGTCGAACGAGGAAGTTGCGACTGTAAAGAATGGCGTCGTAACTGCTATCTCAGCCGGTAAAGCCACAATCACTGCGACATGCGGTAGCTTCTCGGCATCTTGTGAAATAACCGTCATCAATAAAGTAATTCCTGCTAACGGAATCGCTCTCAACAAGAACGAAGAGACTCTAATTGAAGGTGAGTCGCTGACTCTTACTGCTACCGTTTCCCCCGAGAATGCGACTGACAAAACAGTTGTATGGAGCTCGTCGAATGAGGAGGTAGCAACTGTCAAAGATGGCGTCGTAACTGCTATCTCGGCCGGTAAAGC
>CAZOOY010000089.1:0-1796 GCA_964581555.1 uncultured Staphylococcus sp. | reverse complement strand
ACCGTTTCTCCCGAGAATGCAACTGACAAAACTGTAGTCTGGAGCTCGTCGAATGAGGAGGTGGCAACCGTCAAGGATGGCGTCGTTACTGCTATCTCAGCCGGTAAAGCTACTATCACCGCGACATGCGGTAGCGTCTCTGCAACTTGTGAGATTACCGTTACTGCAAAGGTGATTCCCGCTTCCGGAATCGTTCTCGACAAGAACGAAGAGACTCTAATTGAAGGTGAATCGTTGACTCTTACAGCGACCGTTTCTCCCGAGAATGCGACTGACAAAACTGTAGTCTGGAGCTCGTCGAATGAGGAGGTTGCAACCGTCAAAGATGGCGTCGTAACTGCTATCTCAGCCGGTAAAGCTACGATCACCGCAACCTGCGGAAGCGTCTCTGCAACTTGTGAGATTACCGTTACTGCAAAGGTGATCCCCGCCTCCGGAATCGCGCTCGATAAGAACGAAGAGACCCTATTCGAAGGTGAGTCATTGACTCTTACAGCGACCGTTTCTCCCGAGAATGCAACTGACAAGTCCGTTGTCTGGAGTTCTTCCAACGAGGAGGTAGCAACCGTCAAGGATGGTGTCGTAACTGCTATCTCAGCCGGTAAGGCTACTATCACCGCAACCTGCGGAAGCGTATCGGCGACTTGTGAAATTACCGTTACTGCAAAGGTGATCCCCGCCTCCGGAATCGCTCTCAACAAGAACGAAGAGACTCTAATTGAAGGTGAGTCACTGACTCTTACAGCGACCGTTTCTCCCGAAAATGCAACTGACAAGTCCGTTGTCTGGAGTTCTTCCAACGAGGAGGTAGCATCTGTTAAGGACGGTGTAGTAACTGCTATCTCAGCCGGTAAAGCCACGATCACCGCAACATGTGGAAGCGTATCTGCAACTTGTGAGATTACCGTGACTGCAAAGGTGATCCCCGCCTCCGGAATCGCGCTCGACAAGAACGAAGAGACCCTATTCGAAGGTGAGTCGCTGACTCTTACCGCTACCGTTTCTCCCGAGAATGCAACTGACAAAACCGTAGTCTGGAGCTCGTCTGACGTGGAGGTAGCAACTGTTAAGGATGGTGTAGTAACGGCTATCTCGGCCGGTAAAGCCACGATCACCGCAACGTGCGGTAGTGTATCGGCTACATGTGAAATTGAAGTGCTGAAAAAGGACGTGACAATCCTGGCAACCTCGATTACTCTTGACCACACAAGCTTCGAGTCGATCCCCGGTTCAACCTTTACACTTGTCGCAACGGTTCTCCCGGAGGATGCAACCAATAAGGAGGTCGAGTGGTCCTCATCGGATACCGGTGTTGCTACAGTCGATAAAGATGGCCTGGTGACCATTGTCAGTGTTGGTACCGCTATTATCACGGCATCAACTGTAGATGGATCTAACCTGAGCGCCAACTGTTCAGTCTTCGGTCTTTCGGGAATCGAGGCCCTGATAATGGATGCCGGTAAAGCTGATATTTATACGGTGAACGGTTATCTTGTGAAGAAGAATGCAGACACGTCATTTATCTCAACTCTACAGAAGGGTATCTATATAATCCGTATCGACAACAAGACCTATAAGGTATTAAGATAACACTTCAGGTTCTTGAATTTTGTTTGCTTCGGAGCTGTGGAGAGAGTCATATCTCGCCACGGCTCCGATTGTTTTATGCGATATATCAAAGTGACACCGATCAAAAAGGGTACAAAAAAAATGAGGGGAGTTTCACAACTGCCCTCATGTCTTAACCTAACTTTTTGTTGACTTTTCTTTGTGATAGTAGCTATATGCCACTGACG
>CAZOOY010000088.1:0-8001 GCA_964581555.1 uncultured Staphylococcus sp. | reverse complement strand
TCGAGGATGTGCCCGGTCTGGGAATGTGTATCATCACCGACGATGTCTACGGCGACTCTCTCGCCAAGCTCATCAAGGAAAGAAAGGTCACCGACGAACACATCTACAAACTCCATCACCAGTTGCTGGACGCTCTCGATTATATCCAGACCCAGCATCTCGCCCATCATCCCCTCACGGCCTCACGCGTCATCTTCACCGAGAATGTGGGCAATCTCAAGTTGATTGACGTGGGTTTCGATCAGAAAAACGCCCTCACCCAAGCCGATACCGGCGAGGATATCTACAACTACGGGGTGCTCCTCAATCAGGCCCTCGATGCCGTCGACACTCCCCACCCCCGCTTGCGCCGCATCGCGGCCCGCTGTGTCAATCCCGATCCCGCCAAGCGTTTCCGCAATCTCAACTCACTGCGTCTTGCCTTGGCTGACAAGCACGAACGCACCATTTATATCTGTATCATTGCTTTCCTCGTGGTCATGGTAGCACTCCTGCTGTGGCTCAATTCCTCCCTCCGTCCCCTTCCAAACGTTTGATTATGTCAGTAAAAGTCGTTCCCATAAAGCACAACAAGAAGGAGCTCACCGAGTATGTCAAGTTTGCCATTGACCTCTATAAGGACAATGACTGCTACATCCCTCCCCTGATCTTCGATGACGTCGATACGCTTCTTCCCTCCAAGAATCCCGCCTTTGACTTCTGCGAGGCGCAATCGTTCATGGCCTATCGTGACGGCAAACCGGTGGGACGCATCACCGCCATCATCAACTCGCTTGTCAACGAGAAGACCGGCCGCAAGGAGGCGCGATTCGGGTTTGTCGACTTCATCGACGATCCGGAAGTGAGCTCCGCCCTCTTCTCCACCGCCGAGCAGTGGGCCCGTGACCGTGGCATGAAAGAGATCATAGGTCCCATGGGATTCTCCGACATGGACCATGAGGGTATGCTCGTGGAAGGATTCAAGGAAATGGGAACGATGGCCACCATCTACAACTATCCCTACTATCTTAAGCATGTGGAGGGGCTCGGCTACAAGAAAGACACCGATTGGGTGGAATATCGCGTCAAGGTGCCCGAGAAAGTGCCCGAGAAGATGGGCAGGATTGCCGAGATAGTCATGAAGAAATACAATCTCCGAATCCTCAAATACACTTCAGCCAAGAAAATTAAGGCCGACTATGGCGAGGCGCTCTTCGAGCTCATCAATCTTGCCTATGCCGACCTCTACGGCTACTCGGCGCTTACGAAACGACAGATCGAATACTACATCGACATATATCTCGGGCTGCTGCGTCTCGACTACGTCTGCCTCGTCGTTGATTCCGACGATAAACTCATAGGCGTCGGCATCTCCATTCCCTCCCTCTCCCAGGCGCTCCGCAAGAGCAAGGGAAGGCTCTTCCCATTCGGCTGGTTTCATCTTCTCAAAGCCCTCAAGCGTCCCAACGACGTGGTGGACCTCATGCTCATCGCTGTCCATCCCGACTATCAGTCAAAGGGAGTGAACTCCATATTCTTCTACGATCTGATAGATATATACAACAAAAACGGTGCGAAGTTTGCCGAGACCAATCTCGAACTCGAGGGCAACCACAGTGTGCAAAGCCAGTGGGAATACTTCGAGCGTCGCCAGCACCGTCGCCGCCGTGCGTTCCGTAAGAAACTCTGATATCCCCGCCGCCATGGAGGAGAGACCGCTCAAAGTGCTCCTGCTCGGTGACGCGAGCAATTTCCACCACACACTTGCCGAGGGGCTCATGCGTCTCGGCCAGGATGTGACCGTGGCCTCCGAAGGGGGACGGTGGATGAAGCTCGAGCGTGACATCGACACCTCACGCCCGCTGCCAGGCAAGTTGGGAGGGCTGGCCCTGTGGCTCAAGCTTATCGGCGGAATGCGCAAGCGCTTCACGGGCTATGACGTAGTCTCCATCCATTCCCCCGGTTTCCTCTCCCTCCGCCCGTGGCGCATACAGGCCATCTATGACTATCTGCTTACCCGCAACCGCGGAGTGTTTCACTCGGTGCTCGGCACGACTCCCTCCTATGTCCGCGAGTGCCTGGCGTGCGATTCCGTCCTCTCCTACAATGAGTTTCGCATCTTCGGACAACCCTCCCCCCTGTCACGTGCGAATCCCGGATTGACGGACAGTTGGCTGGCCGCCCCGCTCGACAGACTGGAAAGACGGGTCAACTCCACTATTCTCGGCGGCGTCACGGCTCTATGGGAATATGACGCCGTGGTTCGGCGCGTCCTCCCTCCCGAAAAGATAGCCTACGGAGGGATCCCTATCGACACCTCCGCCGTGCAACTGACGGGAATACCCGAAAAAATTGACAAGGTGAGAATCTTTCTCGGCCGCCACAAGCACCGCATGCTTGAGAAAGGTACAGACGTGCTTGAGGCCGCCGCCCGTGATGTGGTGGAGCGTCACCCCGACAAGGCCGAGCTCATCATCGTGGAAAACCGGCCCTATGCCGAGTATCTCGATCTGCTCCGTTCGGCCCATATCGTGCTCGATCAACTCTATAGCTACACCCCTGCCACAAACGCCCTGCTGGCGATGGCGATGGGTCTCACCACTGTCTCCGGCGGCGATGAGAGATATTATGACTTCATCGGCGAGAAGGAGATGCGCCCCGTCCTTCATGTAGAGCCCTCCTTTGAGAGCGCGCGGGATGTGATAGAGCGTGCTGTCCTCAGCCCTGACCTCCTGCATGCCCGTGGGCTCGAGGGAAGACGCTTTGTGGAGAAACATAATGATACCGAGGTCGTGGCCCGGCGAAATCTCGACTTCTGGCGTCGTCGACTCAGAGAGGAGGGACGCCTGTGACACTTGATGTCCTCATCTCCACCTGCACCCCCGCCGGTATCGGACGCGTGGCGACTATGGATCTCCCGGTAGTCGACGGGGTGAGATATATCGTCACCTGGCAGAAGTCGGGCGATACACCGGTCCCGCCTGTCCTTGCCGCCCGCAAAGATATGGAGATTCACCGTGTCGGTTCCATCGGTCTCAGCAACAACCGAAATGAAGGCATATCCCGCTCGCGGGGCGATATCCGGCTCGTGGCCGACGACGACCTCCGTTATACCTCCGGGGAGCTGCGGTCCGTCATCCAAGCGTTCGAGACGCGCCCCACAATGGATCTGGCCCTCTTCCGGTTCAAAGGAGCCGACAAGAAGAGCTACCCCGACGCCGAATGCGCGGTCTTTCCTTATCCCAAGGGTTTCTACCCCTCCTCCATCGAGATAGCAGTCCGGCGTTCGCCACGCACCGAGTCGATGCATTTCGACTCCCGGTTCGGGCTCGCTTCAGGTCTCTTCCACGCCGGTGAGGAGGATGTATTTCTTCTCCGTGGACAGACACTCGGCCTTGACATGCGCATAATCCCTGAAGTAATCACCACCCATGAGGGAGTATCGACCGGTAAAAGCAGAATAACCGATCCCCGCGTCCTGGGAGCCTTCGGTGCAGTTATGAGCTATCATTACCCCCTCACTCTCCCACTCCGTCTTCCCCTAAAAGCTCTCCGGCTGTGGCGGGCAGGGCAGGCTCCCTTCATCACCTCCCTCCTCGGGATGACCCGCGGAGCGCTTTATGCCATCCTCAAACTCCCCCGGCCGTGGAAAGAGTGACCTCACGCCCCCACACCTCCTCCATGTCACGCATGGTCTTCAAGGCTCTCGGCATCTTCGGCGGGAGTCAGGTCCTCTCCATCCTCTGCGGCGTGGTGCGGACCAAGCTTGTGGCCATCTGGCTCGGCACTACGGGAGTGGGCCTGTTTGCCATCTTCAACTCAGCTCTCAATCTCATATCCGGACTCTCGCAACTCAATCTGCGCACGAGCGCCATCCGAGCCATCGCCTCCGATGAAGGCTCTCCCCGCCAGAGTTTCACCATACGCGGAGTCAGACGTCTCAGCATGTGGCTGGGAGTGGCCGGACTTCTTCTCATGCTCCTCACGGCGCCGATATTCAGTCTGCGGACATTCGGCAATCTCTCCTATACCCCCTCGTTCATGCTTCTGGGCATAGCGGTCATGCTCATGGCGCTCACTATGGCCGACCAGGTCACGATGCAGGGTCTCCGCCTCTATCGTCCGCTTGCAGTAAGCAATATCCGCGCGGTCGTCGCGGCTCTTATAGTGACCGTGCCCCTCATCCTCCTCCTTGGAGAGAGGAGTGTGATATGGGTCATCATCTCCTACGCTGTCACGGGTTGGGTATGTGCACGTATTTCAGCCCGCACCATTCCCGTCCAAGGCCCTGCGCCCGATCTTTCCCGGCTTTGGCAGATGGGCCGCCCAATCCTCCTGATGGGTTTCTATCTCACCCTTGCTTCGGTCACTGCCGAGCTTTGCTCCTACATCTTTATCGCATGGCTCAATCACGCGGGAGGCACCGAGGAGGTAGGTCTCTTCCAGTCGGGCTACACATTGGTCCACCGCTATATAGGAATGGTCTTCTCGGCGATCGGTGTCGAATTCTTTCCCCGCCTCACCACCGTGGCCACATCTTCCCGGCGCACCTCCGTCTATGTGAGCCATGAGATACTGCTGCTCACCATTGTGCTCCTTGGCGTCATCTCTCTTTTCATCCCCCTCGCACCCCTCGGGGTCCGGATCCTCTATTCCTCCGAGTTCCTCCCCATCGTTCCCTTCGTGATCCTCTCGATGCCCGGAGTAGTGGCGCAGGGTGTAAGCTGGTGTATGGCTTATGTGATGCTCTCACGGGGTCACGGCCGGCTCTACATGGTGACAGAAGTCGTCAGCACCATCCTGATGATCTCACTAAATATCTTCTTCTACCGTCTCTACGGCCTCCCCGGAGTGGGCTTCTCCTTCTCATTCTATTATATCCTCTATGCCTCCCTCGTGGGGTGGATATATCTGCGCCGCTTCCGTCTGAGCGTGTCGCGGACATCTGTATGGCTTTCGCTGATAGTGCTCGCACTCGTAACCGTCATGACTGTCTTAGCGTTGTCCCTCGGTCCGCTCAGCTCCCTATCTTTGGCCATCCCCTGCGCCATTATCTCGTTCGTTCTCGCGCGACGGATGTATCGCCGCTGATTCATAAACTTTTCAGAAATTCTCTGAGCGAACTCACCCTTATTGTCCCCTCAGGCACCGGCGGTTGCTCCCGGCTATCATCCCAGGGCCTACCCTCCACAAGTGCCGTCCTGCATCCGATTGATGCCGCCGGAAGAATATCCTTGTCCACGCTGTCACCTATCACAAGTATTCGCTCGGGACCCATGGCCAGCCCTTCCGCTCCTACCCTGAAGATGGCCGGGTCAGGTTTACGCACCCCCGCAATTCCACTGTCAACCACCTCGACGAAGAGATCCCTGATACCATAATCGCGAAGCACGGCCTCAAGATTTCCGTAGAAATTGGAGACTATCGCAAGCGGATAGCGCTCGCTCAATCTTGTGAGAACAGGACGCAATTCTTCTATGCATTCCCGGGCGTAGTTATAGCACCGTAGAGCAATCTGTCCGGGGTCAATCTTTATACCCGAGAAGCAGCTCTGAAGCTCGACCTTCTTCCGCAGGAGATCAAGCATGGTGTCATCCTTAGTGACAAGAGGGGTGATATTACGCTCGCCATGAATGTAAGCCTCGCGCGAGAGCGTTACCCCTTCCTCATCATATGCCCGGGCCATGACGTGATACCAATGCTCACCGCGCGAGTCAAGGGTTCCTCCGAAATCAAAGATCAGGCCGTCAATATTTTCCATCCTTGAGTTGACGGGTGAGCCGGCGGCAGAGCCGTTCATGCCTGACGATCATGTATAGGGCGATTCCGTTGAGGATGGTGAGCTCATAGACTAAATACAGCCACGGCATCCCGATGAACAGCGTGATGAACAGACCTATCGTGCGCCAGTTGAAAGTCAGGATATTGGTATATTTCAGGAGCGGGAACGACAGCCTGCGGAACTCATCGCGGAAAGCTTGCGGAATATGTCCGTCGGGGAAACGGCGGTGAAGCTCGCGGCGCAGTCCCTGCATGGCGGGAGCGGAGGCCTCCTGCTGGAGAGTGTAGCTCAGATAGACTGTCAGCGTGATCCTCTTCCAGAATGAGAGTTGCCCCTCCTCCTTTAGTTCTGCCAACTGCCGCCTGATCATCATGGCGCTGTCAAGCTCACTCCCCTCCTTCCCTTTCAGGAAATAAAGGTGAAACTGCCTGTAATAGTCGGCCATCGCTGCCTGCTTTGCATGGCAGATACCCGCCACGACAGCCATAACCCACAGCACCCAGTGATGAGTCTCGAAGAAAGGCACCGTGTGGATTCCGCGTAGGACGATGGCGATATAGATAGCCGCAAACCAGAAGTCGCCGCTGAGCCCGTCGAGGATTCGTCCCAGGCGTGAATACTGTCCCGTGAGTCTCGCAAGTTGCCCGTCGGCGCTGTCAAACGAGTTGGCCCACACAAGCAACAGCATTCCCGCCACATTGATCCACAGATTGGCGGGATAAAAGAGGATTCCGGCACCGACGCCGAGAAAAATCGACGCTATCGTAATCGCGTTGGGGCTCACGCCGAGTCCCGCAGCTATCTTGGCCCAGATGAAACCCAGCGGCCTGTAAAACGCCAGGTCGATGTGCTCCTCGGTGTCCATGGACTTGAGTGATCGTCGGTATTCCTCCCTCCAGCCGGTCATTGCTTGCTATTTAGTGATATATCCCTTGTATGCATTGATGAAACGACGGAACGCACCCCATCTCATAAGCACCTGCTCGAAAATAAGCCATCCGATGATAGTGACCGTGATTCCGGCGAGCACATCTATGATATAATGGTGGGAGGTGTAGACGGCCGTCCACCAGATGCCGAGACAGATGAACGCGAAGAGCACTCTGAGCCACCATCCGCAACGCGCGCGGAGCGAGTAGATGAAAGCCACAAGCATGTAGGCCGCGTGAAGTGACGGCAAAGCGGCAAAAACATTGGAGTTGCGCGAGTAAAGACCGTCAAAGATTCCTGTTCCCGTCATCGCGTCCCATGCCCCGAGTCCGGCCGTCTCGCCATGAGTGCCGGGGATGAAATCAAACCCATGCATTGCCACATACCACGGCGGCGCGGCAGGGTGGATGTAATACCCGGCGAATCCGATAAGATTGACCAGAAGGAACACAAGCGAGAAATGGAGATAGACTTCATACTGCTTGTTGAAATAGAGCCAGATGCCGAAGAGGATCGGCACGGGCACCCAGCAGAGATAGAAGCATCCGGCCATGAAGTCAAGCACCTTCGAGGTGTGGAGCGCCCACCACTCGTTGGGGGTGAGACCCGCTATTCCGAAGATCCCCTTCTCCGTTTCGTAAAGCCCGCGGATATCCACCGGATTCACCTCATAGTTGGGGAGTATGTTCATCCAGTCATATGAAATGCCGAAGACTACGAACGGCAGGAGCGCCACGATGAACCGGCGGGTGGCCGGTGCGGCGAAAAGCATGATCGTGAGAAGTGCGAGTATGTAGATGTGCTCCGTGCGCAGCCCCACGAATATTCCCGTGACGAAGAACCACAGGCCCAGGGCGGCAATGATAACAGCACTCTCCCGCATCGTGATGGAGCCGCGAGTATTGTCAGCAGTGTGCCCCATAACTCACTTCTTCTCAAGCTGGCGGCGTGCATGCCCCACGCGGGCAAAAGCCGTGATATTGGCGAAAACTGCGATGATGCCCATGCAGATGATGAGGATAATCACTGCCTGGAATCCGCCGGGAGCCACACACTGACCGGTTATACCCGTGGCGAGACACCCTGCGGCGGTGACAACCACTCGCTCGGGACGCTGCATGAACCCGATCTTGCACTCCAGTCCGAGGCCCTCGGCGCGGGCGCGGACATAGCTCACCATGATTGAACCCACGAGCGCTATGAACGTGATGAGCGCACCCCAGATGTAGCCTTTCTGGATGAGGTAGTAGGAGATACCGCCGAGCGTGAAGAGTTCGCAGTAACGGTCCAGCACGGAGTCATACATGGCG
>CAZOOY010000087.1:5185-8163 GCA_964581555.1 uncultured Staphylococcus sp. | reverse complement strand
GTCCGGGATTCTCACCCGGTTCCCTATTAATGGCGTGATGCCAACCGTTTCGCGGACAAAGTTAGGAATAAAATTTTGATTTCCTATATACAGATGATGAAAAAAATTCTATAAGGATACCTGATCAGACCGTAGTCAAAAAAGTATCCTGGATAAATATAAATATTATAGAAAGCGGCACACTCCTGCTTTACGGAATTCTTCAGTAGTTTCGTCGGATGCGCCGACGAGTATGGTCACGTGAGGGTGGGCGCTTGCTGTCGGAAGATCATCTACATGATCGGTCAGAAAAGACTCCAAGTGTAGCTGATGGTCATGAAGAAGCTTCTCGATAGCGTCGAGTTTGGCATTTCTGTTAAGCTCCCCGTAGTCAGAAAGTCTCTCTGTGAATTTAGTGGCGAGGACACCGTCGAAGCCTATGCGGCTGCATATGGGCAGAGCATATTCCTCCATCGCTGCCGTGACTATGTAGGTGAGGTGTCCTCTCTCGCGTCGTGATTGGATATAGTCACGTACCTTCTGATTGATGGACATGAGTAGATTCCCGGCTAAGTTTTCCCAATCGGAACCCTGAAGATAGCGACGCGCAATCTTGGTCAGGTGCCACTTCATCGTTCGGTGGCTGACCAGACGCAAACTCCTCAGGACAACCCACCGGAGGCTTTCGATGGCAGCTCCTAAATGGCCCCGCCTGATGAGAATGAGGGGTAACCGGCGCATAAATATATGCATGGAGTTTGCTGAAAGTAAAGTTCCGTCGAGATCCACTAAGGTAACTTCTTTCAGGCCTCCCTGTAATCGTTGGACCATGGGAATCGTATCAAAGTTCTGTTTCCATATAGTTTATAGTCGGCCGTTATGCGCGGTCGGCGGGTAGTCTCTGTCATGACCGCTATGCAGATCCTGGTGTCCGGATTGGAAATCCTGAGACTTTTTTCAATGGCTGCCAGAGTATCTCCGCTATCGATAGCATCGTCAATAATCAATATTGCAGGTCGGGTCTTCGTGGTCAGGATCGTTTCTAAGCCGGCCGGAAGCGGCACATCAGATAGTGGAGAGCCGGTTTTCACTATCCTTCTGAGTGCGAGGATTGTTGCCTCGGTCATGCGCATGACATCAAGCACCGGGCGGGGGAGACGCTTGAGCCATCTGCTCACGGCCCCCTCTTTGCGTTTTGTGGATGGACGCTGAAGTGTCACGTCAAATCTTTTTCCAAAACGGTCTTTGGGAAAATAACGACAGAACGCATCACAGACGAAGGAGCCTCCGCGCCACACGGCCACAATCGCATCAAAATGGTGTGGTGATCCTTCTTCCACCATTCCGGCCAGTTGCCGGGCTTTATCTTCGAAGTCAGTTGGATTTAATGTGACGACCTGCATAGTTATTCGTTATATCGGCTTAGCGGTAGATGAGGCGTGCAACCCGTGCAAAGGCCCCTGCACCGAGATAGCTCAGGAGGATACCGGCCTTGTTTTTAGGCCTCACTCGGGGATTGAACAGTGACTTGCGCCTATAATTCTTGATGATATTCAGGCACGATGCCTTTACTGAATCAAATCTCCCCTCCTTATCATGGATGTCAAGGAGGGCATACATGTTGAAGCAAGCACTCAGGCGCCGATCTTTTGCGGCAGGGAGGACAGAGGGATATTTCTCGGCAATAAGGCGTTCTATCCCCTCCGTCACCTTGAGCACGTCGAGACGGCCGGGAGTAAAGGTGTGAATGAAGCTGGCGGGATTCGGGCGGTAAATATAGACGGGGGTGTCTGTGACGGTGACATTGTCGACCTCACACATCACACGAGCGAAAAAGTCGAGATCCTCATACCATATACCCGGTGTGAAGCGCACACGCTTCAGAAGTGTTCTCGGATAGAGTTTCCCACAGGCTGAAGTCCATATCCCGGTCTGATACAGTCCTTCTTCAAGAGCGGAGCGTCCGCTGAGATGTCTCACACGGCTATGTCCCTTGTCAATCTTTGGCGACGAGACGAGTTCGCCAGATACAATATCGCTATTTCCTGCAAGGGATAACATGCGGCTCAGCGACCACGGGGGCAATGTGTCGTCGGAGTCAAGAAAAGTAATGTACTCTCCTGCGGCATGATCTGTCCCGAAGTTACGGGCTTCCGACAGTCCTCCGTTGCTCTTGGTGAAGACCTTTATGCGTGGATCGCGGGCAGCATATTCCCGGGCTATGGAGAGAGTTGTATCAGAGGAGCCGTCGTCAACGACAACGGCTTCCCAGTCTCCCATGTCCTGAGCGATCACGCTGTCAAGACATGAGGCAATGTATTTCTCCGCGTTGTAGGCGGGAATGATGATTGAAATCACTTGGAGGTGGTGTCGGCGGCAGCGGTCCGGGTCAACTCGAAGCCCGCGGTGATGCCGTCATATTTGTTGAGCAGAGCGGAGGCTCCTTTGACTGTGGAACTGCCCGAGAGGGATCCCACTTTCTCGATGATACCCATGAGCTTGGAGACGTCGAAAGTCAATTCCATGTTGGAGCCGGTGAGCTGGATGTAGGCGTTCATGGAGCCGATGTTGACCTTCTTGAAAGCCTTGAAATGGAATACGTAGAGGCCTGACTCCTTGTCATGAGTGATGGTGCCATTGAGCGAGATGCGCGTCTTGAACGTGAAGGTGGAGTCGGTGTTGATGGTCAGCACGAGTTTGTCGAGACCAGCCGTCTTGTAGTAGGGAGCAAGTTTCTTTTCCACGTTGGCTGAGGCTGCTGCGCCGCCGGCCTTGAGAAGAAGATTGTCACTCTTGAATGCGACCGCAGGAGCCTTGTAGGACCAGGTGCCGGAGAGTTTCTCGATGGATGCGCCTGAGTTGCCGAATCCGAGCGCACCGGCCACGCCTGAGATCAGATCACCGAGTCCTCCGGATTTCTTCTCCGTGTCGGATGATGCATCGGTTGTTTCGGTAGATGTCTGTGAAGAGTTGCCACCGAGCCCTTTGAGAAGATCTGA
>CAZOOY010000087.1:0-5085 GCA_964581555.1 uncultured Staphylococcus sp. | reverse complement strand
GGGGGATTACATCGCGAACACGTTGAAACCGCCGTCGACCACGGCTACGGTACCGGTCACAAACGATGAAGCATCCGAGATGAGGTACTGTATGGTGCCGCAGAGCTCTTCGGGCTTGCCGAAGCGCTTGAACGGGGTCTGGCGTATGATGGATTCTCCGCGGGCCGTGAGCGAACCGTCAGCGTTGGTGAGGAGATCGCGGTTCTGATTGGTCACGAAGAAGCCGGGTGCGATGGCGTTGACGCGGATATTTGAGGTAAACTTCGTGGCGATTTCGGTGGCCATGAAGGCTGTAAAGTTGGAGATACCGGCTTTGGCGGCGGCATAACCGCAGACACGGGTGATGGGGCGGAATGCTGCCATCGACGAGAAGTTGACGATAGAGCCCTTGCCTGCCTCAACCATGGGACGGAGGAATACCTGAGTGGGAATCACGGTGCCGGTGAGGTTGAGATCGAGTACTTTGCGGAATGCCTCGGCCTTGAGGTCGAAGAAGTTGCCGTCGGGCGCGATGATGGCGCCTGCCATGTTGCCGCCGGCGGCGTTGAGGAGGGCGTCCACGCGTCCGTAGCGGGCCAGGATCTCATCGCAGTTCTCCTGCACCTTGGCCTCGTCCATGACGTCGGTGACGAGAAACATAGCCTCGCCTCCTTTTGCCTTGATGGCGTCAACGATTTCGTCACCCTCCTCCTTGCGGCGGCCGAGGATGACCACTTTGGCTCCCTGAGCGGCGAGATATTCGGCTATGCAGCGGCCGAGTACACCGGTACCTCCGGTGATGACCACGACCTGATCCTTGACTGAGAAAAGCTCATTCATAATTGATGCGGTGAAAGATGTTGAAAATGGTGAGATTATTTGCTGTTCTTAAGTGCTGCCATCACGCCGTCGATCTGTCCGAGGGCGAGCATGCGTCCGTGGAACGAGTAGCCGGCGTTGTAGCCCATCTTCTCATCGCCGAGCATGAGTTCGGCATGGTCCACTCGCATGGGGACGTCAGGATTCTCCTCCTCGAAGATCTTCACCACCTCGATGAGGCGCGGATCCAGGTGAGAGGACTCCTTGAAGTCGCCGCCGGGGAGGGTCTTGCAGATGCGGATGTGGGCGAAGTGGGTGTTCTTGGCATACTTTTTGGCCAGTTCCACCACATCGTTGTGGGCACCGGCGCTGAGAGAGCCTGCACAGAAAGTGAGGCCGTTGTGGGGATCGGGCACGGCGTCGAGGAACGCGCGGATATCCTCATCACAGGTGACGATGCGGGGCAGGCCGAGGATGGGACGGGGGGGATCGTCGGGGTGAACGCACATGTTGATGTCATACTCGCGGCAGACGGGCATGATGGCGTTGAGGAAGTAGGCCATGTTGGCTCGGAGCTGCTCGGCATCGATGCCGTCATAGAGCTTCAGGAGCTCGCGGAATTTCTTGACGGGATCAAGATCGTCCTCGGAGATATTGCCATTGACAAATCCTTGAGTCTTGACGATGATATTCTCCACGAGTCTCTTTTCCCCCTCGGGAGTCATGCCGGCCTTGATCTCCTCCATGCGGCGCAGGGTCTCCTCGTCATAGTCCTTCTCGGCGCCTTCGCGCTTGAGGATGTGGATGTCGAAGTAGGCAAACTCGCCCATGTTGAAGTAGAGATTGGATGTGCCGTCGGGATTGGGATATTCAAGGTCAGTGCGTGCCCAGTCGAGGACAGGCATGAAGTTGTAGCAGATGGTCTTCACTCCGGCATTGCCGAGATTGCGGAGGCTTTCCTTGTATTTCTCGATGAGCTCGTCGCGGTCAGGACCGCCGTATTTGATGGACTCGGATACGGGAAGACTCTCCACGACGCTCCAGCGGAGACCGTGATCCTCGATATAATTTTTCATCTTCTCGACCTCCTCGAGACTCCACACCTCACCGTTGGGGATGTGATGCAGGGCTGTGACAATCCCCTCCACGCCTATCTGGCGGAGCATGTCGAGAGTGATCTTGTCATTGGGGCCGAACCAACGCCATGTTTTTTCCATATGTGTAAATTGAAAGTGATGTGATTATATAAAACGATGGGGACACGAGGGGCTTGCACTTCAGCCGACCCCTCATGTCCTCATGATGGAATAAAGTCGTGAATCTTCACCTTACTTGCGGGCTTCGGCCACATAGCCGAGGGCCTCGCGGCACTTGTCGGTGATATACTGCCAGTCCTGAGCGGCAACGCGATCCTTGGGGAAGAGCTTGGAGCCCATGCCCACGCAGTAGCAGCCAGCCTTGATCCAGCCTTCGATATTCTCCTTGGTGGGCTCTACGCCGCCGGTCACCATTACCTTTGACCAGGGCATGGGTGCCATGAAGCCCTTGATGAATTTCGGGCCGAGCACATCGCCGGGGAAGCACTTGCACAGATCGCAGCCGGTCTCCTGAGCGGCGCCGATCTCGCTGACTGTGCCACAGCCGGGGGTGTAGGGGACGAGACGACGGTTGCAGACGCGTGACACTTCGGGATTGAAGAGCGGGCCTACAACGAAGCATGCGCCGAGCTGGATGTAGAGAGCGGCGGTGGCGGGATCAACGACTGAGCCGACACCCATTGCCATCTCGGGGCACTCCTTGGCTGCATACTTCACCACTTCAGCGAACACTTCGTGAGCGAAGTCACCGCGGTTGGTGAACTCGAATGCACGCACGCCACCTTCGTAGCATGCCTTTACAACCTGTTTTGCCACTTCGGGATCCTTGTGGTAGAACACGGGCACCATGCCGGTCTCACCCATCTTGGCGAGAACTGCGATCTTGTCAAATTTTGCCATAATTTTTGGTAGGTTTAAGGTTCTGTTTTTCTTATTGCACAAAAGTAATGTTTTTTCCCGAGAGAAAAAAGAAGATTTCCCGAAAAGTAATCAATGCTTGAGCTCTACCTTGTGGGTGGGAGGAAGGGTGTCGTTACGCTCGGCCACGGCATCGGTCACCTCATGAGCGAGGTGGGCGAAGGCATGGCCGGTGATGGTGTCGGTCATCGCAACGGGCTGGCCGGCGTCGCCCGAGTCGGCTATCGAAGCCACGAGGGGTATCTGGGCCAGGAGGCGGACACCGAGTTCCTCGGCCAGACGGACGCCACCCTCACGCCCGAAGATGTAGTATCGCTCGTCGGGATGCTCGGCGGGGGTGAAGTAGGCCATGTTCTCCACGAGGCCGAGGATGGGGACATTGATCTTGTCCTCCATGAACATGGCGATACCCTTGCGGGCATCGGCGAGCGCCACTTCCTGAGGAGTTGAGACCACGACAACACCGGTCATGGCGAGCGTCTGCACGAGGGTGAGATGGATGTCGCTCGTGCCGGGAGGCATGTCGATGAGGAAGTAGTCGAGTTCGCCCCAGTCTGCCTCGGCGATGAGCTGCTTGAGTGCATTGGAGGCCATCGAGCCGCGCCAGAGCACAGCCTTGTCCTTGTCGACAAGGAAGCCTATGGAGAGCACCTTCACGCCATAACGTTCGGCGGGGATGATGAGGGTCTTCCCGTCCACCTCATGGACAAAAATCTGCTCGTCCTCGATGCCGAACATCTTGGGGACGGAGGGACCGAAAATGTCTGCGTCCAGCAGCCCCACACGATAACCCTCGCGGGCGAGGGCAACGGCCAGATTGGCCGCAACGGTAGATTTACCGACACCGCCTTTGCCGGACGAGATGCCCACGATGTTTTTCACGCCGGGCAGGATCGGAGCGGCCTTGGGGGCGGAAGGCTTGCGGGATGTGGTATTGACAGTGACGCGGACGTCAGGTGAGATATAGGTATGGATGGCGGTCTCCGCAGCCTTGGCCACAGATTTCATGAAGGGATCGGTGGGCTTATCGAACACGAGAGTGAACGAGACCGAGTCGCCGTCGATGCGGATATCGTCGGCCACCATGTCGGCCTCCACGAGATTCTTGCCGTTGCCGGGATAGCGGACGTTCGAAAGCGCGCCGGTGATGAGAGCGGGATATAATTGCATGGTGATAGTTCTTTATTCTGTGAGCTTTACGGATTCCGAGACAGTGCCTCTGCCGAACGAGCGGTAGGTGTCAGGCTCGATTTCGACATCGGGTTCCGTGAGGACGGCTCCCTCAGGCACCTGCCAGGCAATATATTTGCTGGGGATGCCTCGCGAGAGCCACTGCTGCTCGTAGAAGGTGGTGATCGGTGGCACTTCCTCCCGGAGCGGAGAGTGGTAGAGATCGTCCGTAGCGGCCAGGAGGGGGAGGGAGTTGTGGGCGATCATGGCCATCGTGTAGGCGTAGAGGAACGGGGAGTCGGTTTTTAGTCTGATGACCCCGCCGGGCGTGAGCACCTTGCGGTAGATGTCGAGAAAATGAGTGCCCGTGAGGCGCTTGTTGACCTTGCGCATCTGCGGGTCGGGGAAAGTGATCCAGATCTCTGCAACCTCTCCGGGAGCGAAGAACTCGGGGAGAAGATGGATGGAAGTGCGCAGGAAGGCCACGTTGGTCAGGCCCTCTGCACATACCTCGCGGGCGCCGGTCCACATGCGGGCCCCCTTGATGTCTATGCCGATGAAGTTACGCCCCGGATAGAGGCGCCCCATACCGACGGCATATTCTCCCTTGCCGCACCCCAGCTCGAGCGTGACGGGGTGGGAGTTATGGAACACATCTTCGTTCCAGCGGCCGCGGAGGGGGCATCCCCCTCCGTCGCGTAGGGTGGCAAACGGATACTGGTAGACGCAGGTGAGCGTCTCCATCTCGGCAAATTTCTTGAGCTTGTTCTTTCCCATGGTGTCGCAAATGGTGCTCGGAGTTCTTGAATCAGCCGGGAAGATCAGTTTCTCTTGCCGCCACGGCGCTGCTGCTCGCGCATCATGGCCTGCTGCTGTTTCTGAGCCTCCTCGAGTTTGCGGGCCATCCAACCCTTCTTCTTGGGCTTCTTGGCGGCCTCGGCCATCTTGGCACGCATCTTCTCCTCGCTCACGACCTTGCGGAAGATGAATGTCATGGCTATGGTGATGAGCAGCGAGAGGAAGTAGTAGTAGCTCAGGCCTGCGGGGTAGTTGTTGAAGATGAAGAGGAACATCAGCGGCATCAGATACATCATCCACTTCA
>CAZOOY010000086.1:6119-8404 GCA_964581555.1 uncultured Staphylococcus sp. | reverse complement strand
ATTTCCCCGCATTCATTCTTGTTGATGACAAGGGCAACGACTTCTTCACCCAGATCACCGAAAAGTGCAAGGGCTGCGCTCTGAAGTGATCAATACCCTCAGATTTGAGTAATATATACGACATCCGACGATACGGCATCATCAGTTTTCTGGTGGTGTCGGTCGTTGTTGTCGCTATTTTTCTTTATTACTCCGATTCTCTCGTGAGAGATCTCTCGGCACAGGAGCGATCGCGAATGGAGATATGGGCGGATGCAACCCGTGAGATTGTCAATACCTCCGTGGGTGAGGATTCCGACCCCGCAACAATGGATTTCCTTCTCAGAATCATAGAGGACAATACTAATATTCCCGTTCTCCTCACCGATTCCATGGGTAATATCCTCATGCACCGCAATTTCCGGCTTCCGGATGCTATCGACTCTCTTGCACCGTTCGAACTATCGGCTGCCAACCGAGAGTTCCTACTCAAGAAATACCGGACACTACACGGCTCGCCCAACAGGATAGAGATAGACATGGAAAGTTCGGGTAAGCAGTATCTCTACTACGAGGATTCCCGACTGCTGAAATCTCTGAGTTATTATCCTTATATTCAGATTATTGTCCTCTTTACTTTCATTCTGATTGTCTACTACGCCGTCTCATCCACCAAACGCGCCGAGCAGAACAAGGTATGGGTTGGTCTCTCTAAAGAAACAGCCCATCAGCTCGGTACACCCATTTCATCACTTATGGCATGGATGGAACTTCTCGACGGATTGGGGGTAGACAAGGATGTGGTGAAGGAAATGGACAAGGATGTCCGCCGACTCTCCACAATAGCCTCCCGTTTCTCCAAGATCGGTTCAATGCCATCAATGGAGACGGAAGATCTGAACGCTGTGGTGAAACGCTCATCGGAATACATGGCGACACGTATTTCAAGCAAGATTGATTTCACAGTAGATTGCTGCCCTCAACCTCTCGAGGTCAATCTTTCGGCGCCTCTAACAGAGTGGGTGATGGAGAATCTCATCAAAAATGCCGTCGATGCCATGGAGGGACATGGGGCTATCGTGGTGAAAACGTGCAGAGAGAAAGACTTCGCTGTCATAGACATCACAGACACAGGTAAAGGTATCTCGAAGAAGAATCAGAAAAACATTTTCAGTCCCGGATTCACCACCAAGAAACGAGGATGGGGTCTCGGTCTGACCCTTGCAAAGAGGATCATCGAGGAGTATCACGGCGGCAGGATATATGTCAAGAACTCCGAGATAGACCGCGGAACCACTTTCACAATCGAAATCCCTTTGAAAAAATGACACTCTCACAGAAAACGGCCGAACTGCTCGACAAACTTAAGCCAGTCTATGATCGTAGGGAAGCACATAACATCATAGAGATGGCAATAGAGCATATCAAGGGATGGACACGCGTGGATATTCTTCTCAACGGTGATAAGGAGATTTCGGATTACCTGGCAGGAAAACTTGACGAAATTGCCGGGAGGCTTCTGAGAAATGAACCTATCCAGTACATACTTGGTGAAACTTATTGGCACGGTCTTACCATAAAGGTTGAGCCTGGAGTGCTTATCCCTCGTCCCGAGACTTCGCAGCTTGTCGATATCATAGTCGATGAAAATGACCGTCAGGATCTCAAAGTGCTGGATCTATGTACCGGCTCGGGTGCTATAGCGTTGACTCTTGCCCGCTACCTGAAATTCCCAAAAGTAACCGCAGTGGATATTTCGGGACAAGCTCTTGAAATAGCACGTGAGAATGACAGGGAACTTCGTACTCATATAAATCTATTACAAGGCGACGTCCTAAAGCCGCTCCAGTTCCCGTCTGATACATTTGACATAATTACAGCCAATCCACCCTACGTCTGTGAACGAGAGCGCAAGGAGATGGGGCGGAACGTACTTGACTATGAACCGGCCGAGGCCCTTTTCGTGCCTGATGATGACCCGCTCAGATTCTATAAAGCCATCTCCTCCGAAGGACTGCGGATTGCAGCAGAGGGTGGTAAACTGTACTATGAACTCAATCCTGATTATGCACAGGATGTGAAGAAGCTTATGGAAAGAGACGGATGGGAGGACGTGGCCATAATGAATGATATGTATGGCAAAGCCCGCTTTGCACGAGGTGTCAAACATTGAAAGATGAAACGAAGGATCCTGACACCTGAAGAAGCATTCAACCGCGCGGCCGGTCTCTGTGCAAAGTGTGAACAATGTTCTCCCGACATTCTGAAGAAGCTTTCCGGATGGGGGATCTCATCCTCGGAGGCAC
>CAZOOY010000086.1:0-6019 GCA_964581555.1 uncultured Staphylococcus sp. | reverse complement strand
GACTCTCGCCCGAATTATTGGAATCGTATGAAGGTAGGACAAAACTTTTACGTTTCGGAGCAGGGAGAGGATTCGGAATATCTCTTATTGCCAAAATTATAAACGGAATTAAGGATAGCAGGGATGAGGAATAGAATCCTACAGCGACTTCTCGAAGCCGGAAATGATCTCACGGATCTTCTTTTCCCGAGACTTTGCGCAGTCTGTGGCACTTCCCTCCTGCATGGAGAAAAGATAATGTGCCTCGGGTGCCGTATCTCCCTCCCGGTGACGAATCAGTATAGACGCCAACCTAACAATATTCATGATAGATTGATCTCACTGCATACACCTGTCAGAAAAGCATCTTCCTATTTCTATTACAATAGGGAAAACCCTTATGCCAAACTTATTCATGACACAAAATATCATGGCAGACCCCATATAGGAAGGACTCTGGCTGCAGAACATGCCAAGGAACTCCTTGCAGCAGGATTCTTCGACGGAATCGATGCCTTGCAGCCTATCCCTATACATTTCATCAAGCGGATCAAAAGAAAATACAATCAGTCAGAGGAGATTGCGAAAGGTGTATCAGAAGTGACCGGACTTCCGATCATTGACTGCCTGAGAGCTGCGACTTACCACTCCACCCAGACCCGAAAGAATGCCGAAGAACGTCAAAAGAATGCCTCAGGTGCATTTCGGGTAACGAATCCATCCGGACTACAGGGTAAGCATATTCTACTCATTGACGATGTGATAACCACGGGGTCTACAATGACGGAAGCGATGGAAACTATAATGCGAGCAAACAACTCGGTAGAGTTAAGCGTTTTATCATTAGCATTGACATCCAATTCATAACAATTCATCACGCTTAACAATGAAATACGACAGAGTCAACCCCGCAATATTTCTACTCTTTCTGTTCCTCTGGATATCTGTTCCGTCCAGAGCCGAAGAGAACGATTCGATACCTGCAGGCAAGGATGAGAATGTGGTGGAACGACTCATCGACTATTTTGAGAATACGAACAAGCATGAGATAACCACACGCCCTCATTTCAGTTTTTTAGCAGGGCCCCACTACTCTAAGGAATCAGGATTTGCACTCGGACTCATCCTCGGCGGCAACTATTCCACCGCTCCGCAAGACAGCACTATTCCTGTCTCCAACATATCGCTCGTCGGCGACATCGGCACGAGTAATCTTCTGATGGTCGGTATCAGGGGCGAACACTTCTTCAATGATAACAACAGACGAATAAACTACTCCGTGTCCGTTCTTTCCCAGACATCCTATTTCTGGGGTATCGGTTACGATTGGGCCATATACAACGGTAACAAGATAAAGTATCGTGAACTTGATCTTAAGTTCAAGGGATCATATGAATGGAGATTTGCCGGACATTTTTTCGCAGGCCCGGTGATTGACGCGGTTTTCTTCAATGCCAGAGACCCGCAATCAGAAACTCCCTGGCTTGGCGAGCCTCTCTCCCATCCCAGCGTGGCGGCGGGAGGAAAGATTAGCTTTGACACACGTGACAATCATACCTCCACTAAAAAAGGTATCTATATAGAATTGACACAGCTTTTTGCCCCAAGATTTTTCGGAAACGGTCATTATTCTTTCTCAGAAACAGAATTCAGCGTCAATTTCTTCACTCCTATGTGGAGAGGTTCGACACTGGCCACACGTCTGCACGGAGCATTCACATATGGACGTACCCCCTGGGGGATGCTCCCATCCGTCGGAGAAGGCACAATGCGAAGCTATTATGAAGGACGATATCGTGATAAGGATTGTGTGGATGTAATCGCTGAAATACGTCAGAAACTTTCCGGTCGTATCGGTATGGTTGTCTGGGGAGGAGCCGGGAGTGTCTTCCCATCACTACATAAATTTGAAAAAAGACAGATTCTTCCTGAGGCAGGTATCGGTGCCAGATGGGAGTTCAAACAGAATTCCAATATTAGAATAGACTACGGTATCGGCCGCCATTCGACCGGTTTCGTCTTCAGTCTTAACGAATCATTCTAAGGTCATGAGTAAAAAGATCATCATTCTATACACTTTCATAGCGCTTCTTATACCCAACATTGCGCTATGCTTTACAGAACACCTCACATTGGCGGCAGCCCTCTGCAACATTCTTCTTCCGGGAGCACTGATACTTCTTGTTGTCTCTGCAACCCCAAAAGTGGGACGGAATATATGGTTTCTTTTCCCCTATATATTCTTTGCCGCGTTCCAGATAGTTCTTCTTGACCTTTACGGTAGAAGCATCATAGCCGTAGATATGTTTCTGAATGTCGTAACGACTAATGTAACCGAGGCGACGGAACTACTGGGAAACTTACTGCTAATCATCGGTGTAATTGTGGTCCTTTATGTTCCACTGCTTGTCTGGGCCGGAATAATGTGGAGCAAAAAAGTTGAAATCGAACGTCCGTTGATAAAGAGACTCCGACTGGCAGGAATTGTTCTCCTTGCGGGAGGAATTGCAGAACTTGGATTCGCCTATGCGGACAAAGGACAAGACTATGCCGTGGAGGATGACCTTTTCCCTGTCAACGTCTGCTATAACGTCTATCTTGCATTCCAGCGGACAGTCAAGACAGCTCACTATCATGAGACATCGGCAGATTATACCTTTAATTCCAAGAGTACTCATCCGACTGACAGCAAGGAAATCTACATAGCTATAATCGGTGAGACTTCACGTGCCGAAAACTGGCAACTGTTAGGTTACGACCGACCGACAACTCCCCTGCTGTCTGCAAGAAAGGATGTATACGCCGGACGCAATGCGCTGTCGGAAAGCAACACCACACACAAGAGCGTCCCGATGCTACTGAGCACTCTTTCGGCCAAAAACTTTAACGATGAAATCTACAATACAAAAAGTATAATCGCCGCTTTTAAGGAAGCAGGTTTCAAGACCGCATTTCTTTCCAATCAGCGATATAATCACTCGTTTATTGATTTCTTCGGGCAAGAAGCCGATACGACAATCTTCATAAAAGAAGAAGGTATCAATGCCAATCTCAACATTCCCGAGGACCTGCGTCTGCTCCCACTACTTGATGAGATAATCTCCGGCGGGGGGGACAAACAGTTGATTGTCCTTCACACGTATGGCTCTCACTTCAATTATATAGACAGATATGTGGGAGAGAAACCATTCTTCACACCCGATGACTATACAGAGGCCATTGCTTCCAACCGCCCCAAGCTCCTTAATGCCTACGACAATACGATACGTATAGCCGATCGGCTCGTGGCGTCATGCATAGAACGTCTTGACACTGTCCCAGGACTACTCGGAGGTGTGATATATGCATCGGATCATGGTGAGGATATATATGATGACAGTCACGAACGCTTTCTACATGCCTCACCCCTGCCGACGATTCATCAAGTCCACGTACCGATTGTAATGTGGCTATCACCTGCACTAAAAGAGGCTGAGCCAGTGAAGGCCGAGATTCTTGCCGGGAATATGGGAAATTTCATTTCCACATCATTGACTTACTCTCCGACTCTTGCCGATATGGCCGGAATACGTTCGGAAAAGATCGATGAGACCCATTCGCTCTTCTCGCCTCAATATAAACCCGAAGAGCCGGTATATCTTGATGACCACAACGAGTGCGTTCCACTCAAGGAATTGCTGTAAACGCCTCGCCATCCCAAAGCTCGGGTCGCTCCGGTGTGGAACGTCTGACATCTATCAGGCGCTGATTGGAAGACCCTTTGAAGAGGAGATCCTTATCCTTGAGAGCTTCGATAAAGGGGCCGTCGACAAGTACCTCTATATAATCGAGCACATTTCTCATTTCCGGATCTGAGACAACATCTTCGTAAAGGTAACCGGTGTAACACCAGATCTTTTTTCCCGAGGCAGTGATTTTACGGGCAAGCTCGGCAAGCTCATCGGATTGGACGAAGGGATCTCCACCCGTGAAAGTTACATCAAATCCATTCTCCTCAACATCGAAGAGTATCTCATCCATTGTCATTTCATTTCCTGACGCAGGATCCCACGACTGGGGATTATGACATCCGGGACAATGATGGGTGCATCCGGCGAAATATATAGCTGTGCGCAGTCCAGGACCGTCGACGGTCGTACCGGGTACAATGTCAATCACTCTCATGGGTCAGCTCATTGGTATTAAGCAGAGGCTGTGTCAAAAATAGCTTTAACTTGCGAAACCATTTATGACACAGCCTCGGATATTATTTGATAGAGTATTTATTTGTGGACAACGCGGTCTTTCAGTTCGGCAAGTTTGGCATTATTCCAACGATCTGTCGTGCCAACAAGATATCCCGTGATGCGTTGAATGTTATCAATGTGATGACTGTGGCACTTAGGACATTCCGAGAGGCCTTCCGTGGCATCCTCATAACCGCAATCCATGCAGCGATTACGGTTGTGGTTGACTGAGCCGTAGCCGATATTGTACTTGTCCATAAGATCCACGATATCACTTATGGCCTTGGGATTGTGGGTAGCGTCACCGTCAATCTCGACATAGAATATGTGGCCGCCTCCGGTAAGTTCGTGATAAGGCGCCTCAACCTTGGCTTTATGAGTGGGTGAACACTTATAGTAGACAGGCACATGGTTGGAATTGGTATAGTAGATCTTATCAGTGATGCCGGGGAGTATGCCGAACGAGCGACGGTCACGAGAGGTGAATTTGCCTGACAGGCCCTCCGCAGGAGTAGCAAGGACAGAGAAATTATGCTTGTAACGCTCGCTGAAATCATTGACTCTGGAACGCATGTGGGAAATGATGCGAAGTCCAAGTTTCTGAGCTTCCTCACTCTCTCCGTGATGTTTACCGGTGAGAGCGATGAGACATTCAGCCAGTCCGATGAAGCCGATACCGAGAGTACCCTGATTGATGACGGATTCGATAGTATCATTCGGCCCAAGGTTTTCAGCTCCGTTCCATAGACGAGACATGAGCAGCGGGAACTGCTTGACCATAGCAGTCTTCTGGAAATCAAAACGCTCGTTGAGTTGGCGCGCCGTTATATCGAGAATATTATCAAGTTTCTTGAAAAACTTATGGATCCTCTCCTCCTTGTCAAGAATATTCATGCACTCGATGGCTATACGCACGATATTAATGGTGGTGAAGCTGAGATTACCGCGTCCAATGGAGGTCTTGTCGCCGAAACGGTTCTCGAACACTCGGGTGCGACATCCCATTGTGGCGACTTCATATTTATAACGCTCGGGATCATCGGGCGTCCACTTTTCATGATGATTGAAAGTTGCGTCAAGGTTTACGAAGTTGGGGAAGAAACGGCGTGCAGTCACTTTACAAGCCAATTGATAGAGATCGTAATTGGGATCCTCGGGAAGATAACTTACTCCACGTTTCTTCTTCCATATCTGAATGGGGAAAATGGCGGTAGCACCGTTACCAACACCGGCATAGGTGGTGTGAAGGAGCTCACGAATTATGCAGCGGCCCTCAGCCGAAGTATCTGTGCCATAGTTGATGGAACTGAACACTACCTGATTGCCACCACGGGAGTGGATAGTGTTCATATTGTGGATGAACGCTTCCATGGCCTGATGTACACGAGCCACAGTCTGATTAACGGCATGCTGGAGATAGCGTTCGTCCCCTTTGAGGCCGTCAAGATCTTTCTTGATGTAATCCTTAATCTCTATATTATATAGATGTGAAAGATCTTCCCCTGTCAGTCTCTCGAGATCCTGAACTTCTTCAATAAAAGATGAACGGACGAAAGGAGCGAGATAGAAATCGAAAGCAGGAATGGCCTGACCGCCGTGCATCTCATTCTGAGCTGTCTCAAGAGAGATACAACCGATGATACTTGCAGTCTCAATACGTTTTGCGGGACGTGACTCACCATGTCCTGCCACGAATCCATATTTCAGGATCCTGTCAAGAGGATGCTGGACACATGTGAGACTCTTTGTGGGATAATAATCCTTGTCGTGGATGTGTATATAACCGGAATTGACGGCATCCCTCACCTCGGGTG
>CAZOOY010000085.1:0-8413 GCA_964581555.1 uncultured Staphylococcus sp. | reverse complement strand
GCAAAAAATAAATCGCGTACTTTGTACAGAATCATGATATAGCACAAAAATGGTACAAATTGCCTAGTCAGAGAATATGTAAATTAATTTTAAGAGGTACTTAAGAGCTAATAGTTCGGTAAAATTTAACAGTTAATCAAGCTATAATTAGGTCCCTGCCGGCCAACTGAAGCAATAAAAACATAAACTAAAATTAGCCCCGGGAGCCGTAAGGATGGCTTCCGGGGCTAATGCTACTATCTGTAGGTTATCTACCGCTATGTTCAGAGGATGAACTTGCGGGCTGTGACACCGTCAGAGGTGGTCTCGCGCAAGATGAGAAGGCGGCCTGAGTAATTGGCGGTCGCGGGGAGGGGACCATCGAAGCTGTCGAGCAGGAGGCCATCGATGGTGTAGACATCGGTGTGGAGCACCGTAGCCGCAGCTGTCTCTATTTCGTTGACGGCGTTGGAATCATCAATCAGCTTCACGCGGTCAGCGTTGAGGATGAATCCGTTGGAGTTATCGAGTACGAGTCCCACAAGCTTCACGTTGTTCGCCCGAAGCACATTCTGCGGCATGGCAAAACTATACTCAAACTCGTAATCCTCACCTGGCACAAGATTCCCCTCTAAGAAAGATTGTCCACTATATGAAGGAAGTGCAGCGCGGGCCACATCCTTGAAATAGAACGGATCCACTACACTCGGAAGGTTTTCCCAACCTCCCATCGGAGTCGCCCAACCGGAATAGGAATTCTTCTGGTAACCGGCCACTTCGTCTTCCAACACAAGGAAGGCAAAGTTCAAGCCATCCGCCGAGCGGGGAGCATTGACACGGAATAGCGAACGCACAGTGACGTATCCATCCTTATACTCAGGAGTGATGCGGAGGCCAACGTTATGGTCAACTTCACGCTCACGCTCCACGAGTCCTTCGATATCCTCGTAAGGATCACCAGTAAGGTAACGGTCGACTACACAACCGGGATAAGAGTTCACCTTCTGGCGCACAGGCTCGAAATCGGCTACCACGAACGGATCTTCCGCGCCGCAGTGAACGCCAACACTGATAAACTCACCAGGATATTTCTCCTCCATCATCTCCATCCCCACCATACCACGTGGACACCAGCCGCACCATGTGCCGGTGGCTTCCTCGCAAACTATACGGCGTACGAAGAAGAGGTCGCGCTCAGTGATGGACGCAAGCATCACATTGGTGTTGCCACGCAACTCCGTCTCGCCATTCACACTCAGGAGCTCCAGACACACTTCATGCTGCCCCACTCCGGGAGAAGGGATAGAGATGGTAGCTTCCCCTGTGGCTCCCTTTGGGATAGGGTTCTCGAAGGTATAGCTTTCAGTCACGCTCTGGGCGCTGTCAATGGCATAAGCATAGCTGATGGTGGAGATTTCATTCACGCCATAGTTGCGGATGGTAAGTGTCATCTCGCCATACATCTCCCCGACAGGTACCACAGCATCCGTGCAACCCAACAGAGCGGCCTCATTCTGCGGCAACGTCCCCTCGAGAGTCACGCTGATGCAGAAGGCACCATTCACCTCAAACCATTTGCTCTTGGTATTGTAATAGACATGATGGGCATCGGGATTATCGGGTTTGCCGTAAAGTCCACCTCTGGCACGTGAGAAGGTAGCCTTGTAGCCGAAGGAGAGGGGGGCTCCCGCCTCAATGGTAAGAGGAGTCTCGAGTACTATCTCGTTTTCGCCAGCCTCGAGGGTGCCAACCTTCTGGGAGACAAGATTGGTCTTGTCATCGCGGAGGTTCTTGACGTAAAGCTGCACGTTGGTGGCCTTGGAGCCAGTCTGGATAGTCACCGATTTCACGGTGGCACCGGTATAGATGTCGGTGATTTCCGCAGGGAATGTCACCCAAGGGGTGATGATTCCACCAGCATCACCATAACCGTCGGTGCTTTCGGATGTATAGCTCAACTGAATCTGATCCTGTGCTATGGCGGAGAAGGCCAGAGCCGTGAGGGCACATCCTATCATGAATTTTCTCATATTCTTATTCAGTAAAATTTGAAGAGCGGACCGCCTCTCGGCAGCCCGCTCTCCGGAGTTTTCAGGCTTATTATTTCACAATCACTTTTATAGAAGTCTTTTCTACGGTGACAACATAGACGCCTGCACCACAGCTGATGTTCTTCTCGCCATCAACTTTTCCAGAGAATACCTTGGTGCCGTTGGTAGCCACTATACTGCAATCCGCAGCTTCGGGAGTCACAACGGTTATGGTACCCTTGGCAGTGCGCACTGCTACGTTGCCGCTTGCGATACCCTCTACGGAGAGTATCACTTCGCCGTAGTATATGTTGGAGGCGGCTGACTCACCAACTTCGGTGGCGGTGGTCACAAAGTAAACGTACTGGCCAGATGCGGCAGGTTTGTCGGAGTACTCTGTGGCTTCGGTGTTACCGATGAGTTTTCCATCGCGGTAGATGTTATAGCCGTTAACTTTCACTTCTTTCACGCTTCCCTCGGCAGGAGTGAAGGTGAAGTCATCAAGCATCAGTATATGACCTCCATCGGTGCAATGTCTTACTGCGAATCTCACGGCGTCAGCGGGGAGAGTGACTGTATATTCATTCCACCCTTCCTCATCGATTATGAAGCTGTCTATGAGGGTATATTTCTCAAGATCGGGAACGGTGAAGCCGGCATTCTTGTCGGTAGTATAATATACCTCGAGATTCTCCGTAGTGACAGAGCTCAAGCGCTTTGCAAAGAAGGATACATCGGTGCCTCCGAGCACTTCTGGAGAGAAGAGCCAGTTGTCGTTCTGGACGGGTTCATCACCAATCCAGCCTTCTTCCATAGCAGTGAAAGCGATAAGAGCCTTGTTGCCCGAATGGGCAGCATATCTCTCGGGATCGGTATTGACCCATGTGAAGAAACCAAGATCCTCAACTTCTACATTATCCCATACCTCAAATGCCATCGGCGCCTTCTTATTGGGCATAACATCCCAATACTTGAGATAATAAGTCTTCTTGCCATCTACGTCAAGGGTATGCCAGCCGCCGAAATTGTCAAGGGCAAAGGCCGAGTAATCCTCGAAGTCATCGGTTGTGGGAACTACCATTGTTTTTTCTGCGGGCTCCCAGTATAGGGTCAGACTCTCCTGATTTTCGGAAGGTTCGCCCCAGATTTCTACGGTGGGTATGGAGTTGCGCTTCACGAATACCACCATCACTTCGCTGGCGTCATTATCCTCGTTCATGTCATCGGCATATTCCACCTGCGCTGCATAGAAAAGACTCTGCATGCAATCTTCGGGAGTGACAGCAAGTGAGAGGGTGAACTGTGCCACCTCTCCGGCGGGAAGGGCCTCGACTGTCTCACGGGCAATTTCGTCATCATCCTTATAGAGCACCATATCGAATGTGGCGGCCACTTTTCCGGCGTTGAGGGCCTTGACGGTGGCCTCGGCGCCATTCATATCCACAGCTGCCGGCACGGAGAAGTTGAGCAGCTCGACATCCTTCTCGTAGCTGCGGGCCACCTTGACATTGTCCATAAAGATTGCAGCCGAACCGTCAAGAGCATGTCCCTTGAAGAGGAGCATTATATCCTCGGGCGTCTCGAATGTGCCGAGATCAACGATATGATGAGCCCAGCCATCGCTGCCGTCGTTATAATCAAACACTACAAGATCAAGCACCTGACCATCGGACTTCATGAGACTTACGGTGAGGGTCATCTCGCCGGGCTCAACATCGAAGCCATGGTGCATGTCAAAGCTGAGTTGAGAATCTTTACCAATAAGTATTCGGGGTGAGCGGAGAGTAGCAGAGGAGGGTTCTGTACCGGAATTTACAAACTGGAGCATACCGGCATCATCATCGGCAGGTTTAACGACGAGTGTGAAGCCGTTGGCCACATTCCATGCGGCCTTACCTTCAGCGGCGGTGCGGAACCATCCGTCGGTGGCATAATCTCCGTTAGAGAAGGAATCGGTGTAAGGGAGTTCGTAAGCCTCACCCATGGTGAAGAGAGTCGAAGCACCCATACCTTCCTCAAAATTATAGACGGGTTTTACGATGTACTCCACCACTGCCTGACGCTTACCTTCCGGAAGCTCGGCATCCTCGTGCTTGAATTCAAAACCCTTAAGATCAGAAGCGAGCTGAGGCTGATAATAATCCTCGGGATTTGGCTTGATATATACGTTATAAGTGATTGCATCCAAATCAACGTAACCACCATTGATGCCAGTCTCTTCCGGAGCCTGCCAGGTAATGACGTTGACACCATCCACAGTCTCGACAGCAAGATCTTGCACACCCTTAGGCATATCCACACCTGTGAATATATTTATATGCGCAGTCATACCCTTCTTGCCACCGGCATAAGCCGCTACGGCGTAAGTGTTGATTCCTGCCTCAGCATTCTCGTCAGTCCAGGATAGCTTGTCGCCCGGCTTGCCACCTTCATTGACCACAAGGTGCTCACCGTCGGTCTCTTTCCATACTTCCACCTTATCGAAGGAAGTGACTGCTGAACCATCGGCATTGACGGCGGGAAGAGTGAAGGAAAGTGTGGCTGTGAGAGTTCCCTTGGCGCCACAAGCACCCTGGAGGTCGACTACCTGGGCAGGAGCGGAGGTAGAGGAGTTGAGAGTCACACCGATATTGGTCATCTGACAACTGCTTCCACCCATCGGGGTTGTAACATGGAAGCAAACATAGTATGTACCGGAATCGTCCACTTTGAAGTCAGCGAAGTATGTCCTATATTCGGAGGGTATGTCCTATATTCGGAGGAAGTGGTCAGCAATTCCGGGAGAAGCATCTGGGGTTCAGCCTTTGAGTTAGGAGTGCTGCAGAGATATACATCCATCACACTCAACAGGTCATTCCAGCCTGTGGCGCTCCAATCAAACGTCAGGGTATACGTTTCGTCTTGGCTAAGACGGATGGCCGGAGTAAAGAGATAGTAATCCGAGTTTGCACTCTCGTCAACGTTACAGTAGGGAGTGCCGTAACTTGTCCAGCCGTAATAAGTGTCGGCCGGATTCTCGGTACTCCAGCGGTCAAAGTCAGTGTAGTCGGAGAAGTTCTCTACAAACGGAGGCACATTCACACTGCCACTTGTAATAATCTCGGAAGTGGAGGACAGTCCTTCGGCCTCACCCAAGTAGGATACCACTATGTAGGAGTAATGGCCAAACATGTCGCCGAGTTCCTCGGTGAATGAGAGAGCCTTCTGTTTTTCCGACACGAGTACATTGCCGGGCATACGGTAGACGCTGTAAGAGAGATCGGAGGTATCGCAAGCACCGCCGTTGGCCGACTTGGTGGGTTCATCCCATGTAAGGGTCACCTTTCCTGTGTCGGAGATGGCAAGTGAGAGGTTTTCCACTGCTCCGGGAGCATCGACTCCGGCGAAGGAACTGAAGCGGCGTTCAGGAGAAAGACCGCTTTCATTGGAGGCGTAGATGCGCCATGTGTGCATACCCTCAGCAAGATTCTTGGTGAAGGTCACCTGCTCTCCGGCCTGACCGCTTACAGTCTCCTTCTCACCATCAATCTCAATGATTGCATCAAGCGAACCGGAGATAGTGGTACACCCATAAGTTACAGAAGGAAGGTCAAAGGTAAGGGTAGCTTCTGTGCTACCGAGCATGGCGTATTCGAAGGAGACATTGCTTACAGCATCGGGCACGGCAGAAGGATAGGTGGGCACCATTATGCCAGCGAACTTGTCTATGCCGCCAACAGGTCCCTTGTCGGTCTGCACACCTGTAAGGGGCTCCACGGAGAAGATGTGAAGTGTCCAGTCATCACCACGGGCATTCATGTAAATCACTTCATCGTGGGCGTCATAGGCCATCATCGTATCAGCGCTGTAGTAGTCCAGAGAGGCCGTGTCTACCACTTCACCGGAGACTGCATCAGCTTTTCTTAACAGATGGTCGCAGAGGACATAAAATATGGTATCTGATACTCCGCACATTCCAGTATAGTAGTATTGGCGGGGTAATTCCATCACCATTGCGGTCTCATAAGTAGAAAGGTCGATAGAGTAGATGTAAGGGTCACCCCAATCGTTGTTAGCCATGACGTACATCTTGCTTCCGTCCTTGCTGAAGCTTGCCCCATTTCCACGCCTTACATTGATATCCTTAAGTTCGTTGGAGCCGAGAGATTCCCATGTTTCGGTATCATAGATGTCAAGATATGTTTCTCCAGATCCCCACCAGCTGCTGACGATGCGGATAGCGTAGAACTTACCGTCGAGGTAGCCGCAGGCTGCGGGCGCCTCGATGAAGGAAGAAGCGGGATTGATTAGCATGGTGCCGTAGCCGGCCTGGAAGGAGCCGAAGCCGTTGGTGGCATCGGCGCCGAAACTGTTGCTTGAATCGTTGAAGCCATAGAGCAAAGGCACGTTGGCCTCCGGCACGAGAGCCGCCCCGGCTGATGGGACGAACATGCTTCCGCCGGCAAGTGAAATGGCTGAAAGGAGTAGTTTAAAACTCATACGCGTCAGGTTATGTTATATGATTATTGTTGCTTTATCAGTATTATGGATGAGTGTATTAGGGGAGAAATGTGTAGGACTCCTCCGCAGTGCAAATATAGATAATTGTCAGCAATATTGACGGTAATGCCTATCCCATTTTATGCTGATTCTTGAATCAGTAACTATTTAGAGTGTTTCAGCAGTTTTTTACACGTTTTAGGAATCATAGTCGGTAGCCTTGGCAGAATCTTTGGCGGAGTCTTTACCGCTTTCCTTACGGGCCATTCGCTGGTAGACAGCCGGGGTCATTCCAGTAATTTTCTTAAAAGCGACGTGGAAGGCTGATTGCGAAACGAAGCCCACGCTCTCGGCAATGGACTGGATAGTGAGGTTGCCGTAGTTGGTCATATCGGCAAGGCGTTCGCGAGCCACGCGTATACGGTATTCGTTGATGAAGCTGCGGAAGTTTTTGCCCGATACGTCATTGATGGCGGCGGAGACGTATTTGGTGTTGGAGCCCACCATGTCAGCCAACATCTGGAGGGAGAAATCGGGGTTGCAGTAGGGTTTCTCTTTCTCCATGGTCTCGAGTATTCGGACATAGAGTTGGGATCGGGCGTCATCGGCTGCGATTTCGCTGCCGGGAGGTGGAGAGGTTTCTGTGAGCTCCTCCATACGTGCCAACTGGCGGTCGCGCCGGAAGAGGAGGGTGAGTATCTTTTCGGAGCGACTGCGGAAGAATAGCCATAGCCCCACAAGGGCAGTCACTATGAGTATTATAAGCAACACGATTTGCTGCAGCGACACCCGATACTGGAGAGTGCGGATTTTCTCACCGAACTGCTGCTCTTTGTTGGTCTGGGAGATTCCTTGGATGGTAAGGAATCTGGAGAGGTCAAGGGAGTCGACCATAGCGAAGTAGGCTTGTTGGGTTTCGAGGAGTTTGTCGAGATCGCGTTTTTCAGCGTAAACCCCCATCATCTGGCGTTTGCAATCTACAATCATGTTGGGAACATTGTATTCCGATGCCAGCAGATCATATTCACGCAGGAAATAGAGTACTGAGTCGGGCTGACCGTTTTCCTGATAGTATTCCGTAAGTTCGGATACTGGGGAAAGGCGAAGTCGGCGGTTGTCGGAGGTGCTGTCAATCAATGTGAGGAGAGCACGCATTTTGTTGACATAATCATTCGGGTGCCCAGAAGCCTTATCAAGTACTGCGCTCGAGAGGATGTCGTTATAGAGCGCCATGGTGTCGCCGAAGGCCTTTCGGGATACTTCCATAAGTTCGCGACGTGTCTGTTCCGCTTCAAGGAAGTTACCGAGGTAGGAGTTGGAAATGGTGATGTTGAAGAGGAGCTTGGTCCCCATTTTCTGTCTTCCGGTCTCCCGAGCCTTTTTCAGGGCTTTGTGGTAGTATCTCAGGGCGGTGACGTAGTCCTGATGGGCAAAGTAGCAATTGCCGAGGAGGAAATAACCGTTGACGAAATCCTCAGGAGACGTTACACCCTCGTTGGCCGTCTCATTAGCCACTACATCGAGCAGCACCGAGAAACTGTTGTTAAGGTTACCCTTATTATAATATTGGGTGGCCCTTTCCACCATCTCATGTTGGGATGCGGGCGTGACATCCTGACTTTTGTCGCTACAAGCAGCGACAAAAGCCATCAGAATCAAGCAAAGCATCATCCTGCAAAAGTCTATGTGATGATGGGTAAACATCGGTCAGGTTTTAGAATCCGCTTAAAGAATCAGTTTGAAGGTTAAAAGTGTTGAGACGGAATAGAAATATCCATTTCAAAAGGGTGTATCATATTTTGATTTATGATACACCCTCGATTCATCAATTTTGATACGTTTCCTTTATGGTGAAGTTCTCACGAACTACCGGATTTAACGTTTACGCTTTTTACCGGAAGATTTGCGAGAAGTCGATTTCTTTT
>CAZOOY010000084.1:0-8431 GCA_964581555.1 uncultured Staphylococcus sp. | reverse complement strand
GAAATAAGCCATCTCGTTGTAGTAGGTTGAGAAGAAAGCCTCCTGATGGTCGGCAATAGAAAGAGTGCAGGCAGCAGGGTCAAAGACGCCTACGATAGGGTAGTCATTGTTGATGCCGTCAATGTAGACTTCGTTTTCATTTTCTCCGGGGCTCAGGATGAGGTCACCGGCTTCCTCGGCCCACCCACTTGTATAGATGTTGCCGTAGACAAAATGATAGTAGCCATAGACATCTGCTATGGTAGCCGGCTTGGCTTTTGATACTGCCGGAGCTGCCTTCATGGGCTGCTGGGCGTTGAGGGATCCAAGAGTAGCCTCTTTTACAGGCATCTTACTAAACTGGCTGGGAGCCTTAGCCTTGAAGTCGGCAGCAGATGCTGAAAGCGCAACGGCGGCTGCCAGGGCTAATGTTGAGTAGAATTTCTTCATTTACTCTAATAGGGTTAAAAATGAATGGATGTGAATTGTCTGGATTTCTTGCTATATTTTCATAAAGCTCGGCAAAGTTAAGCCCAAATTTATTCTTTTCCAAATGTTTTTGAGAAAAAATTACATTTTTCTTGCAAAATGCTCTTAAAAGTGGCAAAAAAGTATGATGAGCCCGTGGGTTTGGCAAAATACGGTAGGAATGCGATTTTTCGCGTCCGGGGTTTAAAAGGGTGATCTTAATGACAGGTCTGACAAGCCGGACATGTCGGGCAGGCCCCGGCACGGCACTATATAGCACAAGCCACCGCGAAATCTCTTCGCGGTGGCTTGTGGCGCTTCAGGATGGGCTTGAACCAACGACCCCCTGATTAACAGTCAGGTGCTCTAACCAACTGAGCTACTGAAGCAGGTGCAATTTTTCGTTTTTGCGATGCAAAATTACAACGTTTTTTTGAACTATGCAAAAGTTTTAGCAAAAAATTTCAGTAAGCCTAATCGCATCTTGGCTTTTACGTTCAGAATTATTATATTTGCAGTCTATGAGACTTGTTATACAACGGGTGAGCCGGGCGGCAGTCGACATTGACGGACAGCGTTACAGCTCGATAGGCCACGGGCTCATGGTGCTCGTGGGCGTTGCTGTAGGCGATACCGCCGACGATGCCCGATGGCTTGCGGCCAAGACAGTGGCGATGAGGATATTCCCCGACGAGGCCGGGGTGATGAATCGTTCCGTGGTTGATGCCTGCGGTGAGATCCTCGCTGTGAGCCAATTCACGCTTAACGCCTCCACCCGCAAGGGAAATCGTCCGAGTTATATCCGTGCCGCCGGCCACGAGACGGCTGTCCCTCTCTACGAGCTTTACTGCGCAGAGTGTGCCCGTCTGCTCGGGCACGATGTGAAGACCGGGGTGTTTGGCGCGGATATGAAGGTTGACCTCGTGAACGATGGCCCCGTCACTATCGTTATAGATTCAGGACTGCGTGAATAATAAGGAGAACGACATACCGGACAGAGATCGCTCCATGACGCTCGACGAGCTTCAGAGGGGGGTAGAGAGGTGGATCACCACCACGGGTGGAGGTTATTTCTCTCCGCTCACCAATGCCGTGATCCTCGCCGAGGAGACCGGAGAGGTGGCGCGCATAATGGCCCGAAAGTATGGCGATCAGAAAGCCAAGCCGGGAGATCACGGTGATCTCGCCGATGAACTGGCCGACCTGCTCTGGGTGCTGACGGCAATTGCCAATCAGACCGGAGTGGATCTCACACAGGCTGTCAGAAACAATTTCGAGAAGAAAAATACGCGTGACCGGACGAGGTTCGTCGACCACAACAACGGCCCCGCTGAAAAATAGAGAAAATAACTAAAACATACATAATCATGGATAAGTATCAGCAGATAATGGCAGACAGCCGCGTCACCACCGATGAGGCCGAGGTGAGCGCAAAAGTAGCCGAAATTCTTGAGAAGCATCTTGAGGAGAATCGCCGTCCGGAGGTGCTCCGCAAGTGTTTCAACTCGATAGATCTCACCACGCTCAAGTCAACCGACTCGCAGCAGTCCGTGGCCAATTTCACAGAGCGCGTGAATGCATTTGAGCATGAGCACCCCGACATCCCTCCCGTGGCAGCCATCTGCGTTTACCCCAATTTCGTGCCTATCGTCCGCACCGTGCTTGATGTGAGCGAGGTAGATATCGCAGCTGTGGCCGGATGTTTCCCCTCTGCCCAGAGCTTCATCGAGGTGAAGATCGCCGAGATCGGTCTTGCTGTAAGTGCAGGTGCCGATGAGATTGATGTGGTGCTTCCGATGGGAGACTTCTTCGATCATGACTATGAGGAACTCTGCGACCAGCTCACCGAGATGAAACACTCATGCCGCGAGGCCATCTTCAAGGTTATCCTTGAGACCGGAGCGCTGAAGACAGCAGAGAATATCCGCAATGCCTCGCTCATGGCCCTTTATTCCGGAGCTGATTTCCTGAAGACTTCCACCGGCAAGGAGTATCCCGGTGCTTCTCTTGAGGCTGCCTACATCATGTGCGAGTGCATCAAGGAGTACTATGAGAAGACCGGCCGTATGGTGGGCTTCAAGGTGTCGGGCGGAGTCGCCACAACCGAAGAAGCGCTGAAATACTATACTCTTGTCAAGGAAGTGCTCGGTGAGAAGTGGGTTGCCACCAACGAGTATTTCCGTATCGGAGCTTCGCGTCTGGCCAACAATCTGCTCGGCGATATCCTCGGGATCGAATGTAAGTTCTTCTGATAGGACTGTAGGGGCGTGCATCCGGCATGCGTATGAAGGATGACGTCCCCTACACAAATCATATTTTTTTTGATCTTCCCTTATTCCAAGAGAAAACACCTATGCAATATTGGATAATTATTAATAAGGAGCGTCGCGGCCCCGTAACCCGCGAGCAACTCAGACTTTTCCCTGAGTTCGGCCCCGAGACACCCGTGTGGCGTCAAGGACTTGCCGACTGGACCACTGCCGGTCAGCTCCCGGAGGCTGCCGAGATATTCGGGACACCGGTCACCGGTCCCGGCCCGGCTCCGGCCAGCGCACCGGCTTCCGCTCCTCAGATCGTATATGTCCAGGTCCCGACCCCTGCTCCTGCTTCAGGACCTGCCCCTGCTCCCGGCGACGGCGAGCGTCCGGAGATGCCTCCCACCTATCTTGTGTGGGCCATCCTCTCCACCCTCTGCTGCTGTCTCGTGACGGGAATAGTGGCCATCATCTACTCCTCCAAGGTGGCGCCGCTCTATAACAGAGGCGACTTCGAGGGAGCTCGCAAGGCCTCCGAGCGTGCCGGATGGTGGGTGGTCATCACCTTCGTCGCAGGTCTGATCTGGACGCCATTCTATACTCTCTATACGCTGCTGACGGCCTCCGTGTGATCACGAGGAAAGGAGTATATATAATAGGTGGAATTGCGGTGGCGTCGGTCATTGCCGCTGTATATTTCATCTTTGACCCTGCCGGTTCCGCGTGGTTTCCACGCTGTCCGTTTCTTGTGATGACAGGTTACCGCTGCCCCGGCTGCGGCTCGCAGCGTGCGCTCCATGCGCTCCTCCACGGAGAGATGGGGGAGGCCTGGCGTTACAATGCGCTGCTCATGCTCGAGCTGCCACTCATGGTGATGCTGACCGTTGCGTGGCTGCTCAGGCGACGGTTTCCCCGGCTGAGACGGCTGCTCAACTCGCAGGCTCTGATTCTCACATTGTTAACCATCATTATCCTCTGGACTATCGCCAGAAACATAGCTGATATATGAGCAAATCAAAACTGACCCACGGTCTTCCGCTGAGAATACTCCTCTTCGTGGGAGCGGTGGCACTTCTTGTCTACTTCCTTCCACGTGCCGACAAGAACCATTATATCTATGAGGTGAACAGGCCGTGGAAGTATGCGCTGCTGACGGCGCCTTTCGATATTCCTGTCCATCTTGATTCAGTGAGTGCCGCAAGGGTCAAGGATTCGATCGATGCCTCGTTTGAGCCGGTTTTCAAGCGTGATCTGGCCCTCGAAAAGACCACTATCTCGGAATTCACCGAGCGTCTCAATGCCCCCGATGGGCCCGGGATCTCCCCGGCTCAGAAGAACCAGGTGATAAAGGCGATAAAGCAGATCTACGAGAACGGTATCGTCAGCCGCGAGGTCTATGCCCGTATAGCGGCCGGAGATCTTCCAATGGTTAGATTCCTCCATGATCATGTGGCAATCTCCATGCCCACCGACAGTTATCTGTCGGCATTCCGCGCCTATGAGCATCTCGACTCGCTGTTCAAGGACAAGGAGGTGAGGAGTGCCCTATCGGCCACCCGCCTTTCGGAGATCCTCCAGCCTAACATCCTGCTTGACACGCTGACCACCAAGCGCCTGCTCGACGAGAGCTATATGAAGGCCATGGCGCCCATAGATGTCAAGCAGCAGGGAGAGAGGATCGTGGATGAGGGAGAGCTTGTCACCCCGATGATAGCCACGATTCTTGACACATATGAGGAGATGGCGGAGGAGAGGAATCAGGGCCAGCTCTCGAAGCACCACTATCCCATAGCCGGACAGGTGCTCTATCTTGTGATCCTGATCGGTGCACTTTACGGTTACCTCTATTTCTTCCGCCCGAAGTTCTATGCCAATGACCGCACCATCATCTTCCTGATGGTCTTTACGGTGGTCTTCACGCTCTTTGCTTTTGCCATGAACGCCACCTTCCGTCTCGGCATATATCTCGTGCCCTTCACGATGGTACCCATAATGGTAGTGGTATTTCTTGACTCGCGCACGGCCTATTTCACCCATCTCATCGAGGTGCTCATCTGCACGCTTGTAGTGACACTGCCTCTGGAGTTCGTTTTCATGCAGTTCATAGCCGGTGTCACTGCCATAGACTCACTCAAGGATCTCTCACGCCGTAGCCAGTTGCTTCGCACTGCATTCCTCATATTCATAGCCTACTCCCTCTGCTATGCATCGGTAGAGGTGATCCATACGGGCTCGCTCGATGATGCCGAGGCAAGGGTCTTTGGGGCATTAGGTATCAATGCGGTGCTGATCTCGTTCAGTTATGTGCTCATGTTCCTCATCGAGAGGATCTTTGGTTTTACATCCAGGGTTACCCTTGTGGAGCTGGCCGATACGAACAATCCCTTGCTTCGTGAGCTTTCCGAGAAGTGTCCCGGCACGTTCAACCACTCCATGTCGGTGAGCAATCTTGCCTCCGATGCGGCTGTGAAGATAGGGGCTAATGTCCAGCTTGTCAGAACCGGGGCCCTCTACCATGATATTGGCAAGATCAAGAATCCGGCCTTCTTCACCGAAAATCAGCATGGTGTGAATCCTCACGACGTGCTTGACCCCATGCAGAGCGCGCGAATCGTGACCGACCATGTGCGCGACGGACTTGCCATGGCCGAAAAAGCCAAGCTGCCGCAGGCTATACGTAACTTTATATCCCAGCACCACGGCGCGGGTAAGGCGAAGTATTTCTTCAACACATATGCAAATGCCCATCCGGGTGAACAGGTTGACCCGGCGCCTTTCACATATCCCGGTCCTGATCCGCAGAGTCGTGAGACCTCTCTCCTGATGATGGCTGACTCCATCGAGGCGGCCTCGCGCTCGATGACCGATCATTCTCCCGAGGCTATCACTGCGCTTGTTAATAAGATAATCGATGGTCAGATTGCCGACGGTCTGCACAATCAGTCGCCCATCTCGTTCCGCGACGTCAAGTTGATCAAGGAATCGTTCATCCAGCGTCTGCGCACGATGTTCCACTCACGCATCTCCTATCCTGAACTCAAGAAAGACGCAGCAGCCCCCGCTACCGCCGAATCTCCCTCCACGCCTGCACAAACAACCGATACCCCCACCTCTACTCCTGAGAAATGAGACTGAAAGATCTTCTGCTCCCGGCCCTCGTGGCTCTCTGTTCTGTTCAATCCTATGCTCTCGAACCCACGTGGAACATTGATTTCCAATCGGTGTTTGACAACTCGGAGGGTGATGGGAAATATATTGAATCAAAGACCTGGCTCTTCACGCGCCTGGCTCCGGAAGTCGGGCTCAGACTCTCGGAAGAGAGCCGCATAGCCGGAGGTGTGGTGTGGTATCAGCCCGTTGGCTGTGAATGGGATGGCTATCGCGTCTCACCCACGCTTTACTACCGCTATGAGTCGCCGGCATGGCGATTCTCGATGGGTATGTTTCCGCGCAGACAACTACGCGAGGAGATGCCCTCTTTCCTCTGGAGCGACTCGCTCACCTATACTCAGGCCAATATCCGTGGAGCCCTTGTGCAATATGTCGGTGACAAGGGATTCGTGGATGCCTACATCGATTGGCGCGGTATGCAGAGCGAGCATCGGCGCGAGGCGTTTGCCGTGGTGGGTCATGGTCAATGGTATCCCCGCGGAGGAGCTTTTTTCACAGGCGCCCATCTCATGATGAACCATCTTGCGAGACGCAAGAATGACGTGGAGGATGTGGATGGAGTTGTGGACAATCTGCTTGCCAATCCCTACGTTGGACTGGATCTGACATCGCGGACAGCTCTTGATTCCCTCCAGATCAGAGCCGGAGCGGTTTTCGGTCTCGACCGTGACCGCAAGTATGAACACTCCTGGCGTTCGGCAGCGGGGGGATGGCTTGAAGTGACCCTGAAGTGGCGTATGCTCGGGCTGAAGAATTCTCTCTATGCCGGCGGTCGTCTCTGTCCGCTCTATGCCCGTTATGGTGGCCAGCTCTATCAGGCAGAGCCTTACTATCAGTCGAAATTCTATAACCGGACGGACTTCTGCGTCTATTTCCTGAGGCGCAAAAGTGTGAATCTCACCGGCGAACTAAACTTTCATGTCACGTCCGGAGCGTATGAATTCAACCAGCGTCTGCTGCTGACAGTGACGATCTGACGAAAAATCCTAAATCTTTAGAAAATATAGTTAAACATATAAGAATGGTTGCCATTTTGGTAGCCATTTTGTAATTTTGTAAAAAAAGATTATGCAGGTTGTATCAGCAAGAGAATTTCGTGCCAATCAAGGTAAGTTTCTGACCGCTGCTAAAAGTGGGCAGTCGGTTCTTCTCACTTCACGGTATGGTAATTTTATAATTTCTCCGGTCAAGGAAGAGGATACCTTGACCACTCGCATTTGCCGTGGGCTTGAAGAAATCAAACAGATACAGGAAGGAAAGGCAAAGGGATATACTGTAGACGAACTGATTGATGAGCTTTGAAATTATTGCGACGGCAGGTTTCCGTCGTAGTCTCAAGATGCTGGCAAAGAGACATAGTTCTATCAAAGAAGATTTTATTGAGTTTTCCCGCTCAATCCAAGAGAATCCTTTTCAAGGGAATGAGTTAAGTCCGGGCATACGTAAGATACGCATGTCCATTAGATCAAAGGGGAGAGGAAAATCAGGAGGAGCAAGAGTAATAACCTATACCATAGTTGCGGCAGATAATAGTGGTAAGGTGTATCTCATCGACATATATGACAAGGCTGATTTTACGACTGTAGATACCTCTGTGATACACAAAATGGTAAAAGAACTTTGTTTAGAGTGATTTTATCCCCCCTCAATGGAACGCGAGGATGAGCCAGGAGGAGATGGACATGTAGATGACCATGCCGATGATGTCGTTGGTGATTGAGATGAAGGGGCCGGTGGCAAGGGCAGGGTCAATCTTGAGTTTCTCCAGCATGAGGGGAACGAATGTGCCGAAAACTGATGCGAACATCACTACGCAGAAGAGGGATATGGAGACGGCGAAGGTGGTGACCTGATGTCCCTGTCCGATGGTGATGTAATTGTAGATGAACACAAGCAGGGCTATGATGGATCCGTTGAGCAGACCCACTCCGAGCTCTTTGAGAAGCTGTCGGCCCGATTTGCGGATATCGAGAGAGCCGTTAGCGAGACCCTGCACGACGATGGCTGATGACTGGGTTCCTACATTTCCGCCCGTACCGCCGATGAGGGGGATGAAGAGTGCAAGGGCCGGGTCAACCACGAATCCTCCCTCGAATTTCCCGAGAATGAAAGAGTTGCACAGACCGCCGATCATGCCGATAAGCAACCATGGAAGACGGGCTTTGGTCTGGGTGAAAAGTTTGTCGTCACTCTCGACGTCGCCCGAGAGACCTGATGCGAGCTGATAGTCACGTTCGCTTGAGTCACGCACCTTGTCCATCACGTCGTCCACAGTGATTCGGCCGAGCAGACGGCCTATAGAGTCGACCACAGGCATGGCCACGAGGTCGTATTTCTCGAAATCAAGTGCTACATCGTCTATTGGCGTGTCTGCTTTGACCGAGACCGGATCCGTCTCCATGACGTGCTTGATTTTGGAGACGTTGGGGTGGGTGATGAGCTTCTTGAGCGGGAGAGTGCCCTTGAGGCGGTCATCATTGTCGATGACGTAGACGTAGTAGACCTCGTCCATATCCTCGGCCTGCATACGCATCTGCTTGATGCACTCGGGCATGCTC
>CAZOOY010000083.1:0-8612 GCA_964581555.1 uncultured Staphylococcus sp. | reverse complement strand
GAAGAAGTCGTTGCCCTTGTCGTCCACGAGGATGAATGCGGGGAAGTCCTCGACCTCGATCTTCCAGATAGCCTCCATACCGAGCTCGGGATACTCCAGGAGCTCGACTTTCTTGATGCTGTTCTGAGCGAGGATAGCTGCGGGGCCACCGATGGAGCCTAAGTAGAAGCCGCCGTGCTTCTTGCAAGCGTCGGTCACCTGCTTGCTGCGGTTACCCTTGGCTATCATCACCATCGAGCCGCCTGCGCTTTGGAATTGATCCACGTAAGAGTCCATACGGCCGGCGGTGGTGGGGCCGAAGGATCCCGAAGGCATTCCGGCGGGAGTCTTCGCGGGTCCTGCGTAATAGATGGGGTGATCCTTGAGATACTGGGGCATGGGTTCACCCTTGTCAAGACGCTCTTTGATCTTGGCGTGGGCGATATCACGGCCAACAATGATTGTACCGTTGAGTGAAAGACGTGTTGCCACGGGATACTTTGTGAGCTCGGCAAGTATCTCCTCCATCGGGCGGTTAAGGTCGATCTTCACGGCATTTCCTTCACCTGACTTGCGGTATTCTTCGGGGATGAGTTCACCGGGATTGGTGTCGAGTTTCTCGATCCAGAGACCTTCGCGGTTGATCTTTGCTTTGATATTACGGTCAGCCGAGCAGGAGACACCGATTCCGACAGGACATGAAGCACCGTGACGTGGCATACGGATCACGCGGATGTCATGGGCGAAGTACTTGCCGCCGAACTGTGCGCCGAGGCCGAGCTTTTCAGCCTCTTCCTTGAGCTGCTTCTCCACCTCATGGTCGCGGAAGGCATGACCCAGTTCGTTGCCATGGTCGGGGAGATTATCGTAATACTTAACGGAAGCCTTCTTGACAACCTCGAGATTCTTCTCGGCAGATGTTCCGCCCACTACGATTGCGATATGATAGGGGGGACATGCGGCGGTACCGAGACTTCTCATCTTCTCCACGAGGAAAGGAATAAGGGTCTTGGGGTTAAGGATAGCTTTTGTCTCCTGGAAGAGATATGTCTTGTTGGCCGAGCCGCCACCCTTGGCCACGAATAGGAATTTGTATTCATCACCCTCTGTGGCATGGATGTCGATCTGAGCAGGAAGATTGCAGCCGGTGTTCACCTCGTCATACATTGTGAGAGGTGCATTCTGGGAGTAACGGAGATTGTCGGTGGTATAGGTGATGTAAACACCTTCCGAGATACGCTCCTCGTCATTGCAGCCGGTGTAGACATTCTGCCCTTTTTCGCCGTGGCAGATGGCAGTACCGGTGTCCTGACAGAAGGGAAGCTCGCCCTTGGCAGCGACTTCAGCATTGCGGAGCATGGTGAGGGCGACAAACTTATCGTTTTCGGAAGCCTCTGGATCGGAGAGTATCTTGGCCACCATGGCATTGTGCTCCCTGCGGAGGAAGAAAGCATTGTCATGAGTGCAGGCGCGAGCAAGCACTGTAAGTGCCTGAGGGTCTATGACCAGAAATTCATGTCCGCCCCAGTTTTCTACTTTTACGTAGTCGGAGGTGAGTTTATAGTACTCGGTGGTGTCAGGTCCCAGAGGGAACATCTCCTGATACTTGAAAGGTTTTGTCGCCATAGCGAAATATTTTATTAATAGTTGACTGAGTAGATTTGATGTTACAAAGATAGTAAAAAAACATATAATCTCACGGCAGATAAATAATATAATTTTGCTACGCGATATTATCGCACCTTTTCGGGATTGTAAGGTGGTAATTTTGCAGAAAAAAGATGAATATGCAGAAAACAAATTACAGAATCAGTCAGGCTGCACTCGGCCGTCATCTTGCCAATACCATTTGTCTTGCAAGAGAGAATGCTCTTACTCCCGATCAGTTTCAGGCTACAATGATGGCACTATATGAAAGTTGTATCTCGGAGAAGTCCATCGAAGAAGGGGATGTAGATATCGATCGCCGGACATTCGATACCGTGAATTGCGAGATTGAGAAATCAGCGCGTAGATCTCTTGCTGCCCGCAAGGCAGCCGAGCGCCGCCGAATGGCCAAAAAGAACGAAACTCAGACTGTCTCAGAATTACTGTCGGAGACAGCTCCGACAAAAGAAGAGGATAAAGAAACGCCTGTTGCAACAACTTCAGTAGAATCCGACTCTATTCCTGAGACCGGAAAGAAAAAGAGATCCCGTCGCAGACGTAGGAGAAAGAAGGGGAATAATCAAAATTCCTCCAATATCACAGAAGGACAGCCGGACACTTCAACTTATCTCTCTGAAAGATCCTTGTAGAGATACTGGAGTATCACCCGGCCAATGTGCTCACGAGTGGAATCCGGATTCTCAACGGCAGTGTCGGCAACAGTGTCGATGACTGTATAACCCGTATCGTCCGTAAACATTAACCCGTTAATAAACGTGTGGAATGAGAACGGATAGGTATAGGTAGGAGCGAATACATCCCGGCTGAAGATGAAGTCTTCTCTCGGTAGAGCAAGTTGTCCGAGCAGAGTGGCTGCAAGATCGGTCTGGCTCATTACCGTATCTATCTTGCGAGGTTCCTTGACAGCTCCACCCAGGAAAATGACAGGGATATGAGCAAGCTCGTGGTGCGGTGGCGCGTCTACGTTGGCTCCATGATCGCCGACTATGACAATGAGCAGATCCTTCCATGCCGGAGATTTCTTGAGGCGGTCAATGAATTTTCCGAACTCGGCATCCACATATGCATATGCGTTGTGTATCTCATTCTCTGATTTCAAAGGATCATAAGGCGTGACCCAAGGCTCGTGGGACGAAAGTGTCTGGAAAGTGGTGTACCACCGTTCACCAACTGCGGTTTTCTTCACGATATCCTCATACAGCCACTCCATGATATGTCCGTCATGAATCCCCCATTTTCCCCGCGTCCAGTCGGTCGGGAAGGCTTGTTCACCTATGATTGTATCATGGCCGACGGTCATGTAATATTCGGCCTTATGGAATATCGCAAGGTCACCTCCGTGAACGATGGAGGTGTGATAGCCTGCATCCTTGAATACCCGCGGAAGGGCGGGAAGATTGGGCAGTTTCTTGGTCATGCGTATCACGCTCGTGGTTGGCTGACCGGGATAGCCGCTGAGGATAGCTACGATGGCACGGTTTGTCCGGAAACTGCTCGAAGCCACGTGGGTAAACAGAATCCCCTCCTTTGCAAGCCGGTTGAGATTAGGCATGATTGCCGGATCGGCTCCGAACTCACTCATGAATTTGGCTCCGAGACTCTCCCATATAACCATCAGGACATTCGGCCTGTCGGTGTTAAAGAGTTTCTCGGTAGGCTTGGCATTGACAGGGAAGAGCTCCCGGAATTCACGCTCGCATTGTTCATCGTCAAAGAAATGAAATGCTCCGCGGATTTTATCTTTGACAGTAGCTGAATGGATGAAATTATAGAGGGGATTGAGAGCTGCGTGATTCAGAAAAAGGGTAGTGCTGAAAAAAGATACCGAGGGATTGAGAGGCCGATGGGCCAGACCGCGGATGATGATGAAATCAATTGCGGCCACAACAAGCAGAATCAGAATGATTACCGCCATCTGCCATCCGCTCATGTAGAAAAACTGTACATCTCCTGAAAGTGAAAAGAGCCATGACCAGAAATATGTCACGCAACTCATCAGAGCCCATGCCGAGAAAGCTCCAATGATGTAAACTGTGGATACGCTTGCGAAAGCCCCTTTCAGGGATTGCAGATAGGACAGGACGGAAACCTCGATCTTGAATTGCCAGAAATCATAGAGAGCTGTATCTGCCACTACAAGCAGTCCGAGAGCCACGGCTACAACAATGTTGTATATCACCATGAATTGCGACAGGAAGTGGTAAGGTACAAACATCTGTATGGCTCCTGCCAGGATCGGGAGGGCTGTGAGATAGGCCGCGGCCACTGTCTCCGTGCGGAAACCATGGCGGTAAATGTCTCTCAGATTCTTACCCGTCAATGCTCCTTTGGCCGAACGGCGGTTGTAAATGAGAAATACCGGTTTCTGAATGCACATGAAGAAGAGCACCCAGCCGATGAAATATACCGCAATAAAGAGCAGATATCCTGTCATATCATGTAGAAGAATTAGAGAACAACGTTATTTTCCTGCTGACGCTCGCTATAGGTCTGAATGAAAGCCTTAAGTCTGCTCAGCATTTTCTCCTCCTCGGGAAGTCCCGTCCCTGCCACACTGTTGCGCAGATAGGGATCCTTGATGAAATCATACATCCCCATCACTTCCCAGCTTTCGGGATTGAGCATGAGCACATAGTCACCCATCATGATCTGAGGAACATGACTCCACTTCACGGCCCATGATTCATCTCCGTTCACCTTCATGAAATCTTTACCGAAGGCAAAGTAAGGTTTGTCATATCCTATGAGGCCGAGGACTGTTGGGAGCACATCTATCTGTTGCATGGAGCCGGGTATTATACGAGGCTCAAGAGTTCCGGACGGATCATATAGGAAAATGGGGATACGCGCGGTGGCAAGATCATTTTTGTAAACATCATGCATTGGCTCATGCAGGCAGGCATGGTCTGCGGATATTATGAACAAAGTGTTCTTGTACCACGGCTCCTTGGCTGCCTCCTCGAAGAATCGTCGCAGGGAGTAGTCGGCATATCTCACTGAATTAGCCTCGGGTGGAATTCCATTGCCCGGGAAACGTGACTTATGTTCCTCCGGAATGGCAAAAGGATGATGGGATGAAAGGGTGAAAACTCCGGCTACGAAGGGCTGGGGGAGTTCATCCAGTTTCATGCGGAAATATTGGAGAAATTTCTCATCCCATATGCCCCAAGTGCCGTCGAAATCGTCCTTACCCCCGGTACGTGGATCCGCCAGATATTCATTAATACCGAAATAGTTCTTGAATCCGGCTTGACGAGTGAAAGCCTGAAGACCAAGCGATTCATTATCGGCCCCATGGAAAAACGCTGTCTCATATCCCTCCGCACCAAGCAGTTCACCAATACCGGTGATATGATTGAGGGCATAGGGGGAGACCACGAAAGGACGGCGCATACGGGGAGTGGAAGCGAGCAGAGAGGGTAGTGCATCTATGGAAAACCCGCTGTTGGAGTACATCCGTTCAGCTCTGACACTCTGGGCCATGAGAGAATCTACGAATGGGGTAAACCCTTTGTAATTGCCGTTGTCCAGCTCGGGATTGAGCGACCCGACAAATTCCGCTCCAAAGCTCTCAAGAATGATATATACAATATTTTTCCCTTTCATAGGAGCAGGGACGGAATCGTTGAGAATAGGGAAATGCTCAGGATTATACAGGAGTTTCATCTCCTCCTCATCCTCAAAGAATTTCGGTGAAGGAGTGGGGCCGCCATTCAACGTGCGGAGCATGGCAAATGGGGTGTTGAGAGTCAGCTCCACATCAATCGGACGGGTGGCGAAACGCTGTGCATAGCCAAGGCTGACAGGGCGTGTCACTTTGGCAAGCGAGTAACCTCGGCCGGCAAATATGAAAAGTCCGATCCAGATGCCGAGTGAGACGATCTGGCCAAGGTAATAGCTCCACAGTGGTCTTCTGACCTTTCTTCCGACGGGACGATATAACTTTATCAGAGCCCAGACCATCAGGATGAAAAGTAGAAGAAGATACCAGTGGGTGAGAACCTCGGTCCCGACAATCTTGAAGACATTACCGTCATTCCCGAATTCAGAGAAGATGGCCCAGGTGCTTCGGTGCTGTCGGAACGAAAAGAAAACGGTGTCAGCGAGATTGGCGAACAGACCGATTGAGTTGCAGACCACATAGACCCATTTTTCAATCTTCCAGTAACCCGGACGTTCTTTCAAGTGGAGCGGGAAGAAACAGAGGACCAGCCACAAAAGGTTAAGATAAAATATACCAATGGAATCGAAAACGAATCCACCCCGGGAGATGAGAAGAAATGAATCCCATGTAAGATCAAATGCTCCTCTGTTTTCCCAAAGGAACACGAGGCGGGTGATCTCCATGAAAAGGAAGACCCAAAATAGATTGATAACCGCTGCGAAAAACGAGGAGCGGAAGAATGATGATATAATTCGTTTTAACATTTCGTTGATCGTCTTAGTCAGTCAAGATTGACCACTGTTATACCTGCACCCCCGAATCTGACATCCTCGTCATGACTCGATATTACACCCGGAACTGTGGACAGATAGGCACGGATGGCCTGACGGAGAGCACCGGTACCCGTACCATGAAGGATTCGCACACGGGATGCGCTGAAACGGATCGCATCGTCAATAAAATAAGTCACGGCCTGGAGCGCTTCGTCTGCCCTCATTCCCCTGACGTCAATCTCCTGCTTGAAGTTGAGCTGACGCTCGTAGCCTGAGTCGATGGTGGACATGCTTACTCCTGATTTCTTCTCCTCGCGAGGCTTCGCATCGGTCACTGTGAGACGGTATACCTTGACATTTGTCTTAAGATTACCGAACGCAACGATGGCGTTCTTACCGTTTACTTCAAGTACAGTTCCAACCGTCCCCTGACCATCCAGTCGGACATTGGATCCTGCTGTCACTTCTCTTTCCTTTGAGGATGGCTTGGTCTCCTTTTGCTTGCGCTTTTTAGGCGCGCGTGCCAGCAGGGAGTGTTCTTTTTCCTTTGAAGCATTTTCCTTTTCCAGCTCGGCCCGTTCCTCCTTGAGTTTTCGACGGGCGGCCAAAGTGGCTTCACGCTCCGCATTGGCGGTCTTAATCTCTGCGATAGTCCGCTCCACCACGGCGTTGGACGAGTCGATGATTCTCTTTGCCTCAGCCTTGGCATCTTCAAGAATCTCACGTCGCATGGTGCGGAGCGTGTCGGCATCTTCTGCGTAACGGTTGAGCCTTTCGTCAAGCTGCTTCTCCTTTTTCTTTATATCCGCACGCTTGTTTTCCCAATAACGTTTATCGCGGGTGATGTCAAGGAGATATTTGTCAAGATTCACATAGTCACTTCCGACGATCTCTTCGGCCGAGTCGATGATCGGCTTCGGTAGACCGATCTTGCGGGCAATCTCCACTGCAAACGAACTGCCGGGATTACCGATGGCAAGACGGAAGAGCGGCTGCATGAGATGACGGTCGTAGAGCATCGACCCGTTCACGAGTCCCTCGGTGTCGTCAGCGAATAGTTTGAGATTCTGATAGTGGGTTGTGACTATGCCCCACATCTGCTGGCGATTCATCTCGGCAAGAATAGCCTGGGCAAGCGCACCGCCTATCTGCGGCTCGGTGCCGGAGCCCATCTCGTCGATAAGGAATAGAGAGCCTTTTCGTCCGTGAGCGAGCATGAATTTCATGCTTCGCAGATGGCTTGAATAAGTCGAGAGGTCATCTTCGAGCGATTGGTCATCGCCGATGTCCACAAACATGTCCCTGAAAATGCCGAAATGTGAATTTTCATATACCGGGGGGAGCAAGCCGCATTGGGTCATGTACTGGAGAGTTCCAACGGTCTTAAGACAGACTGACTTACCGCCTGCGTTCGGTCCGGAGATAACCAGAATACGGTTTTTATTATCGAGAGTTATATCGATGGGGACAATCTCACGCCCCTGCTTCTCGAGTGTCAGTTTAAGGGCGGGATGACAGGCGTGATACCACTCGAGTTCCTGACGGTCATGGAGATGTGGCATGATTCCGCCGACGGTATCCGAGTAGGAAGCCTTGGCATGAATGAAATCGAGACGATAGACAATAGCTGCAGCTTCAAGAAGTTCCGGGATATATGGACGGAGATGGTCAGCTATCTCGGTGAGGATGCGGATGACCTCACGATGTTCCTCCATCTCGAGCTCGCGAGTGAGATTGTTGGCTTCAACAACCTCAGCCGGCTCGATGAAGACTGTTTTTCCCGAAGCTGATTCGTCATGCACTATACCTTGAATCTGACGCTTGTGCATCGGAGGAACCGGAATCACCAGTCGGCCGTCACGGACAGACGGGACAGTATCCGCTTCAAGTAAGCCCTGCGAAATGGCTCGTGACAGCACATTGCGGAGAATGGAGTTCACGCGTCCCGACATGCTGCGAAGCCGACGTCTAATATCAGCGAGCGCAGAGGAGGCCGTGTCCTTGACCGTGCCGGTCGTCTCATCGACGGACCGGTCGATCATTGAGGCGAGAGTGGGAGAGACTGCTTCAAGAGGACGGCATATTTCATCAAGCCGGGGATAGAGCGCTTTACCGCTCTCGCTGCGTGTGCGTCTGAAAAAAGATGTCAGATCGTTGAAACAACCGAGCATACGGCGCACCTTAACGAGATCCTTCACCTCCATGAAAGTACCCGGGATCCTCACAAGTGCAAGAGAGGAGTCTATATCATTGAGTCCGCTGAATGGGATCGGGTCCTCGCTATGAGATGCCGCTTTCATTTCAGCCGTTTCAGAGAGTGCATCCCTCACGGCGGTGAAGTCAGTCAGAAAAGCCATCTCCCGGCAGCACATCCTTGCACCTTCACATCTGCAACGACCTGCAACCTGCGCGCGGACACTGTCAAATCCGATTTTGCTTTCTATCTTTTTAGTAAAAATCATGATGCAAAGTTACGAATTATTACTTGTTTTCACAAAAAATGTCTATCTTTGCGGGGATAACTTGAT
>CAZOOY010000082.1:0-8685 GCA_964581555.1 uncultured Staphylococcus sp. | reverse complement strand
GAAAACCGTTGAGGGTCACACCTCCGGGGGTTCGAATCCCTCTCTTTCCGCTAAAAGCTGCAAGTCGTTGACTTGCAGTTTTTTACATTTCTACCTATACATGAAAATTCCGGGAAAATAGTATGAAATGTGCATAAAATGTGATATGCACTACCGCTAAGAGTTTACTATCTTATATCCCGTGTCCACGGCACGGTGCAGAAAAGCGAAATGAATGCTCCTTGCATAAGCTCCTTGCGGGGATAGAACTGTTTGAAAGAGATACCGTTGTATGACAGATGGCGGTATGCGCTAAAGATATCCAGATCAGAAATCAAGTAGCCACACCAGATCCCTATCGGCCCGATATCGACACCGAGACCTATCTTCAACTCAGGAGCAATCCAACGACCGCGCGTAGTACTCACGGAATTATATTTCTCTTCACCTCCGTTATAATCCTTTATCAATACTGAAAGATAAGGAATATTAAACATTATCCCGGGTTCGGCCATCAAAGAGAAAGAAGCCCCCAGGAAGTGGAGGGACGGTGATTTGAGGACGAGGGAGGGTCTTAGAAAAAGATTATTAGGCCTCTCATCATCGTCTTCAATATACCAGCCTTTACCTGAGGGATACCCTCCGGAGTAAAGAGCTTTCCATCTTCCAAGCGCTCCTCCCACTCCGAGCCAGTCTTTCAGCATATAATGATAACTGCATTCGATTACATAAGTATCGGGAGAGGTCAGGGCCGCCCCGATGGCTATACGATGAGGCTCAGCATCATCTTCCTCCCCTTTAGCATACATATCAGCCGAAAACGAGAGAACGAGGAGTAGAAAGAGCCAAAATCCTTTCATTTCAAATCTTCCTGCCGAGATAGAACGTATTCCATTTATCGCATGCATATCCATCCCTTTTCACCTTGAATCCATCAGGCGAAGCGCCGTCAACCTTTACCCCATTAAAATAGACATTCCATCTGTCAGCGGCATACCCGTCACGAAGCACTTTAAAACCGTCAGCGGAAGCTCCGTCAATCTTCTTGCCAACATAATAGACATTCCAGGGATCTTTGGCATACCAGTCTTTAAGCACCGTGAAATTTCCCGCCGAAGCGCCATTAATTTTCTCACCGTTATAGTAGACATTCCAAGGATCGGATGCATACCCATAACCGAGCACCTTGAAAGAGGAGACGGATGCATCAGCGACCGGTGTGCCGCAATAATATACACGCCAAGCATCGCGAGCATAGCCGTCACGTAAAATTGTAAATGTCAATGATGAGGCCCCCGGAATTTCACAACCATCATAATATACCCTATCAGGACCTACGAAATAGGGATTGCGCTCATGATGACCGCGGGCATAACCTCCGGTCTGACCTGCAAAAAGTATTAGAATAAAGATGGCAAATATTCTTTTAAATGCTCTCATAACTTTTCTCTGATTACTTCATAAATCCTGACTGTCATGGCATTGTCGGATGTTTCAATAGTAAAAGCACCGCTTTCGACGGGACAGTTGATCGTCGGAGCCATAACGACTTTATCCTCAAAGAGGAAACCGATCCTCTCTCCTATTCTCTGACGTGTAGCAGCAGTCCAGACCGCAACTTTCTCAGGTCTGATCTGTCCCGTTATCACATAATGTTCAGGGATACTGACTGTATCCATGGAAAGTGAAGCAAAATCTCCGACAGTCACAATGGCCGGCCCGACCACCCTGTCATCCTCCGATACGGGATACCAACCGTCCGCCTGATGAGCGCTCCGGCATGAAACCAGGCAGACGGTCATCAGAAGAATGGGAAGAATATGGGGATAACGGGTCTTCATATCTTTATGACGCGGGAACAACAAAAAAGTAACAGGGAGAGGGAAAATTATTAATTAAAAATTCCACATCATAGAAAGATTCGCAGAAATATTTATCCCACAGTTGTAACGATTGGTTGGCCAAAGAAAATGGAGAGCATGGCGAGCGTGGAGATCGTGAAGTTGTGTTCACCACTCAACCAACGTGTAATCTCACTCGGACGCTTACCTAATGCATCAGCCAATTGCTTCTTGGAAAGTCCTTTCTCCTTCATAAGCGAATCAATCCGATTGGAGATCTGAAACGAAAGACGAGCTTCGGCCCGCTCCTCCGGTTTAATATCCCCAAGAAGCACACGTAAAGATTTATTAGCCCTCTTCATAATTCAAAGGTTTTATCTGTTTCTATATCATTTTCTGTTATTATTACACTTCCATTAGCTACACCTTCCTTGAGTAGCTCCTCAAAACGCTGTAGAGTAACAACATAACCTTTCAGTATATCATCCTCATCGTATGTTCGCGTTTTCTTCCGTCCCCCATTACCAAGTATAAGAATTCGATCGGACAGACGCAAACCGTAAAGGCGAAGTTTCGAACGCATGGTGGGGAGGGCTACGACAGAATCTTTCATTTTACCTTCCGGTCGGAAATACCTCTCAAATGCTCCGAAATCCAGAATCTGCTCGATAAACTTTGCAATAATACGAAAATCTTCTTCAAGTTTACCATCATGCTGAAACTTTGAAACGAATTTTTCAAACTCGTTCAGGTCGTCTGAAAGAAATTGTATCGTGTATACCGTACAATTCTCTGTTTGATCCAATAGAAGCAATTCAACCTCACTCATATCTATTTATTTTTCTATATAACGCAAAATTACAATAAATATTTCACATAAAAGTAAAATAGGCCTCCTCTATTTGGGATAAAAAGATTAAAATTATTAAAACATGAGGATTTGTCTCTATTTTTCTTCGACACGAGCAAGGAAAAAAATTAATCGACGCGATATTATCGCACCTTTTTGGCTCGAGGGAGATATAATTTTGCAGAAAAAAACGAATATGAAACAAACACTTCCCGTATCCCGGAAATTCTATTCCGACATCATCTCAAGAGTCAATACCGCCCTCTCCCATTCTCCCGAATGTGCTGAAGATACGAAAAAGATAATTGACGCGTACCTTGCTGGGAAAAAACCTAAGTCAACCGACGGCATGGCGATGGTGGCATTCAATATGATCAAAGATGAAATCGACCGGGCGGTCTCACGCTCCCGCCGTGCCCGCGAAAGGGCTGCGGCGAGACGGTTGTTGAAAGAAGATCGGAAAGAGGAACCAATTTCCTCTGAAAATCCCTCTGAAAGTGAGAGGGGATGGATTTCCCGGCGACAGCGCAGAGCTGCCGCCCGACAGAACGTGTGCCACAAGGGCAGAAAATGGGCGCCGATTTCTCAGGCCGCCCGGAGCTCAATCAACATAGGCGCCGTTGGCAAGTAGCTCAGAATAGCCGCGGTTGAAATAGTGTCGCTCGAAATCACGCGGACGGAGAATGCGCGAGTCATAGATGACCAGATCAAGATCGATCACCACAACCCCTTCCTGCTCATGCGAGCTGGCTCTTCCCTCCATAGTCTCATAGTCTTTAAGCAGAGTGACGAGTTGCTCGGAGCTCATGGATGTACGACCGTGGAGGACAGCGTTGGTATAGGTTGAGCCGTCGCCCGATACGGCAGGAGTATCATAGATCGACGAAACCTTTACATCGGTCAAGCGCTCGGAGATATAGTCAATGGCGCGTCTGACGTTCTTCTCACGGTCAGGAGCATTGCTTCCGAAGCCTATGGTACAGGGTTTTAGATTGTCCATGTTATTTTTAATTATGGCTAAAATTTCAAATAGATTGTATCACTGGGCCACCCCCTTCATTGTGAGAGCTATGCGACCACGCTGGGCGTCAATGTCCATTACTTTCACTCTGACAGTCTGGCCGATCCTCACCACGTCAGCCGGCGAGGTGATGAACTTGTCGCTGAGCTGAGAGATGTGGACGAGGCCGTTCTCCTTCATGCCGAGGTCGACGAATACACCGAATGCCGTGATATTATTGACCTTGCCCGTGAGCTCCTGACCCAGATGAAGATCATCGATCTTACGAATGGAGTCGTCAAACACAGGCTCTTCCTCCTTCTCGCGGGGATCGAGACCCGGCTTCTCGAGCTCTATAATGATATCGGTGAGAGTTGGCAGACCGGTGTCTTTCGTGACATATCTATCAAGCTCGATATTGTGGAGCTGCGAGCGGTTGCGGCAGAGCGATGTGATATCCGAACCCGCATCGGCAGCCATCTGACGTACAAGCGGATAACGCTCGGGATGGACTCCGGTGTTGTCAAGCGGATTTGTCCCGCCGGGAATGCGGAGGAAACCCGCGCATTGTTGAAAAGCTTTCTCACCCATGCGGGCCACATCTTTCAGTTGCTCACGATCAGTGAACGGTCCATGCTCCTTACGATAGTTGACGATATTGGCAGCGAGGGCCGGACCGATACCGGAGACATAACTCAACAACTGGCGTGATGCTGTGTTGACATTCACACCCACGGCGTTTACACAGCTTCCGACGACATAATCCAGCGATTCCTTCAGACGGGTCTGGTTCACATCATGCTGATATTGTCCCACTCCGATACTTTTCGGATCTATCTTGACGAGTTCGGCAAGGGGATCGAGAAGACGGCGCCCGATCGAGACGGCTCCACGGACGGTGACATCTTCGTCAGGGAACTCCTCTCTGGCCACTTCTGACGCAGAGTAGATCGATGCACCCTGTTCGCTCACCATGTAGACCTGGACCTTGCGGGGGAAAACGACATCGCGGAGGAAACGCTCGGTCTCACGTCCGGCCGTTCCGTTGCCCACAGCGATAGCATCGATACGATGGCGGTTGACCATATAACACAGCGCATCGGCAGCTCCTACAAAATCATTGATCGGAGGAGTGGGATAGACAACCTCGTGTTCAAGCAGATTCCCCTGCTCGTCAAGAGCCACGACCTTGCAGCCCGTACGGTAGCCGGGGTCAATGGCAAGTACACGCTTCCGACCGAGAGGCGCAGCCATAAGAAGCTGACGGACATTATCGGCAAACAACTGGATAGCAGCCGTGTCACTCTTCTCCTTGAAAGCCCCCGCCACTTCGCTCTCTATCGAGGGGCGAAGCAGACGCTTGTACCCATCCTTCACGGCAGCCCTTACAACAGACGAAACCTCAGGTGAAGCCGTGGAGCGTACAAACATGCGCGTGAGACGATCCGTCATCTCATCGTCATCAATTCCGATAGAGACTTTGAGCACCCCTTCATCCTCGCCCCGGCGCATGGCCAGATAACGGTGGGAATTGCAGAGACGCAGAGGCTCAGAGAAGTCAAAATAGTTCTGATAAGTCTCACCCTCAGCCTCTTTTCCCGGCACGACTCGTGAGGAGATCACGGCCGAACGCTGGAAACGGGCTCTCACGATATTACGTGCTTTCTCACTCTCGCTCACCCACTCGGCTATGATATCGGAAGCTCCCGAAATCGCATCCTTGACAGACGCCACCTCACCTTTGACAAACTTCCCGGCCATGGCTTCGGGATCGGCCGTCGATGACTGCGACATGAGCATCTTGGCCAGAGGTTCCAGTCCGAGTGCACGCGCAGCCTGCGCACGGGTGTTGCGGCGGGGCTTGAACGGAAGATAAATATCTTCGAGAGCCACAGGATCGAGCGTTTCGTCAATTCGTTCTTCAAGTTCGGATGTGAGTTCACCTTTCTCACGTATCACGCTCTTTATATATTCCTTCCGTTTGTCAAGTTCAGTGAGCGCCTCGTGACGGAGCTGAATGGCATGAACGGTCACATCATCCATCCCCCCCGTCATTTCCTTGCGGTAACGGGAGATAAACGGGACGGTAGCACCCTCGTCAAGCAGGCGAAGACATGCGGCCACATGCTTGCGGAGATGTTTACCTAATTCCTTCGTGATAACATTGGCGTGGACGTTAACCATAATGTGTAGTGGTGGGGATTATTTCTTTTTTCTGAGGGTAAGAACAGTGATTTCAGGTGTGGCGCCTATGCGAGCCGGGAAACCGACGGTGCCGTCACCGATATTGACATAAAGTGTATGGGTGGAATCCGGGTCGCAATATGTCCCACCCCAGGTTGCATATCGCCACTTGGCAGGCGACCATCCTCCCACCTCCATCTGCATGGCGTGGGTATGGCCCGAGAGAGTGAGAGGTATTCTCATCTCACTCCGCCCGGCTATCGAGTCGGTCCAGTGGGCGGGATTATGTGTAAGCAGTATTTTTGTCACGCTGTCACCCGGCGTCTTGTAAGCCTTTGCGAGCGAGCCGTAGACCTTGAAGGGAGGATCGCCGATATTCTCGACTCCTATCAGCGCCAAGGAGTCAGAGCCGCTTCTCAGCCACGCAGTCTCGTTGAGCAGCAGATTCCACCCCATTCCTCGTTGAAGCGTTATGAGCTCTTCAAGATTGGCTTTCTTGCTCTCGGGTGTGGGCCAGTCGGAATAATCTCCGTAATCGTGGTTACCCAGAATCGAATAGACACCATAAGGTGCTTCAAGCCTGCTCAAAGGGGAAGTGTGAGGGATAAGCTCTGATGAACGAGAATTGACGATATCACCTGTGAACACTATGACATCGGGATGCAGGGAGTTGACTTTGTCGACGAGCTTGCTCACGAACGCCGTGTCTGATCCGAAAGTTCCGGTGTGGAGGTCGGAGATCTGAGCTATCCTGAATCCATCAAAAGCAGTGGGGAGACCGGCTACCGGGACATCAACCTCCTTGACCTGGAGGGAATAGCGGTTGACGAGCGCACCCCACCAGAAAGTGAGGAAACATGCTATTCCGACAACCACTCCGACTCTTGACAGCCATTTAAGCCTCTGTTTTCCAAAAAGTCGGGGAATACGGGCTACGATGTCAAACAACACGAACAGCAATTTTCCTGCATATATGCTCAGGTAGCCATAGAGAGTCCACATCACCGTGAGCAGCACTGCATTATTGCCATCGCGGCGCGGAAGCAGGATGGCCACAATGACAGCAAGCTGAAACAGCACTGCTGTAAAGGCCTGCCAGAGGGAGGGCTTATGACTCCGGAAGCGTTGACGCAGACATCTGTAGATATAATAATCAATCAGGATGTTGACCAGAATCAGGAGCACGGCAGGGAGGAGCAGGAGACGCATCGGGATGGAAGATTTTTATGGGTTAGCAATATCCGGCTGCGAGTAGTTTATTGCGAAGCGGATTGGCATACATCGTGTACATGTAAGTTCGCATGAAGTTACGCTCCTGGACCGTGATATCAGGGACATCAACCTTGTCAAGCTGACCCTCGACATATTCCGTCACGCGGTCGGCCTCCTCAGGAGAGTAGCGGTCAGCATACATGTCTGAATCAAATGCCCGGTCGTAAGCAACATAATTGATGGGATAGATCTTATAGCCTACGTGGATGCCACAGTCGATGTGGCGACAAGTCATCCTGACTACCTCCTGCTTGTCCGTATCGCTGTCCATGGCGGAGATGAGAGGAGAAATACAACCTGCGAACGAGACGTGCACCCTACCCTTGCTCCCGAGCAGTCCGGTCTCCATCGAGAAGAGGTCGTCATGCTGGCTTTTCTTAAACTCCGGATCGCGATGACGCAGGAGCCATTCACGGGCCTTGAGGTAATCATTGGGGTCAAACTCGTAGGAGATGGCAACAGGAAGGATATTGAGGTCTGCCAGATTGGATGCGATCGAGCCACCTCCGGCAAGGCCAAGCATCTTTATGACGCTTTCCTGGGTGTGATCGCTTGAATCCTTGGCGCGTCCCTGGCGTTGAGCTATCCATATGCTCTCCTTCTTTTGAGTCACGGCGTAGTGGATATAGCCTGAGAGCTGCTTGGCGGCATCGAGAGCCTGCCGGGTCGGAAGATTGCGCTTCACGATGAAGCTACCGTTGAGCTTCACGAGATCAGTGATCCAGTCATATATAAGAAGATTATCACCGATCGCCACCTCTGAAGTCTTCATGCCACGGCGCAGGAAGCAGAGATTGATAAATGATGCGTCAAGGACGATGTCGCGATGGTTGGAGATGAAGGAATAGGCTTTATCCGGGTGAACTTTCTCAATTCCGGTGCAGGTGACGCCGGCCGTCGTGGAAAGCTCAAGATTCTCAAGAAACCGGCACATGATCTTGACCTGAAAGTCCCGCTTCCCTTCGCAGCTGCGCAGGAGACCTACAAATTCATCATAGTTCATATCCGGGAACACCCAACGGACAGCATGCTCAAAACCCGGGTCATTCACAAGCCGGGTGATATTCTCGGCGAAATGGCTGTCATCGTAAGGCGCTATGTCTGAAAACTCTAAATCTGCGTTCATTACACGCTTGAATTTTTATTAAAATGTTTATATTACTATAAACCGATCAGTCGAAACAATAGTTGGGTCAAAGGTAGATATTTTTAAATTAATCTCCAAACCCTATTTTGACACACGGGAGTGAATTTAAGCTTTTTTTGAACGTATTTTTGAGAATTTTTCTCCCGAAAAGAAAAAGTGAGGATTTATTTTGTAGTACGGGATTAAATTCTTACCTTTGCACCGCAAAAATCCCCATCCACCGGGAAACGAATCTGAGGAAAGATGCCGGAGTGGACGATCGGGGCGGTCTCGAAAACCGTTGTTCCTTTTTGGAACCGGGGGTTCGAATCCCTCTCTTTCCGCTGATAAAAGGCTGTAAGTCAACGACTTACAGCCTTTTCATATAAACTAAGGACAGGTTTTAAAATGAAATGGATTTTTCAATATTGAT
>CAZOOY010000081.1:0-8814 GCA_964581555.1 uncultured Staphylococcus sp. | reverse complement strand
TTTTTCCTAAGGACAAAAGGGGTGTCAAGTCATCCCTTTTGTCCGTTCACATTTAGAAAGAACTGAAAATGTCAAAACAGATTCTTGACGGCTGTACGGCTGCAGCTCATGTGGCGTTTGCCATGAGTGACGTCGCAACTGTCTATCCCATAACTCCTATAGCCTCCATGGGCGATACCGCCATGAAGTGGGGCCTTGAGGGTCGCCGGAATCTCATGGGTCAGCCTCTCGAAGTGAGAGAGATGGAGAGCGAGCTCGGCGCTGCCGGTGCGGTTCACGGCGCTTTGGCTGCCGGTGGACTTGCCACTACCTTCACTGCATCGCAGGGCCTGATGCTGATGATACCCAATATGTATAAGATCGCGGGCGAGCTTTTGCCGGCGGTCTTTCATGTGGGCTGTCGTTCGCTGGCCACTCATGCACTCTCGATTTTCGGCGACCATCAGGACGTGATGGCATGCAGGGCCACGGGTTTCACAATGCTTGCCTCCGCGTCGGTGCAGGAGACAATGGATCTCGCCGTGGTGGCTCATCTTGCGGCTATTGAGGGGTCACTCCCCGTCCTTCACTTCTTTGATGGCTGGCGTACATCGAGCGAGATGGATACAATCGACGTCATAGACTATGAAGCTATCCGTCCTCTCGTCGACTGGGACAAGGTGAATGAGTTCCGCCACCGCGGGCTCAACCCAGAACATCCCGATTTACGGGGCTCCTGTCAGAATCCTGATGTATATTTCCAGAACACTGAGGCGAGAAACAAGTATTATGACAGTTTTCCCGCCATAGTTAGCAAAGCGATGGATAAGGTCGCCTCGATTACGGGACGTCAATATCACCTTCTTGACTATCATGGTGCACCGGACGCTGATCGGGTTATAGTAATCATGGGTTCGGCTGCTGATGTGGTAAGCGAGACTGTGGACTATCTAAACAGCTCGAAAGGGATGAAAACAGGAGTTGTCAAGGTGAGACTCTATCGCCCGTTCCCTGCAGCAGAGCTGCGTAAGATTTTACCTGAGACAGTGAAAACGGTCGCTGTTCTTGACAGAACTAAAGAGTTTGGAGCCGAGCATGAGCCTCTGTGTCTCGATGTCATTTCAGCGCTTGCCGGAAGTAACATCAAGGTGATCGGTGGCCGTTACGGTTTGTCAAGCAAGGAGTTTGATCCATCGATGGTCAAAGCCGTGTTTGACGAAGCCGGCAAGGAGAATCCGAAGCCCTCGTTTACCGTGGGTATCGACGATGATGTGACAGGACTCTCCCTTGACGTCACAGAGAGGATTGACACTTCTGCCGCGTCGGAGACCTATCAGAGCATTTTCTATGCGATAGGTAATGATGGTACCGTCGGTGGAACCAAGCAGGTAGCCACAATTCTCGGCAATCGTCCGGATACTTATGCTCAGGCTTATTTTGATTACTCCGCAAAAAAATCAGGCGGATATACCATCTCACAGCTTCGCATAGGCAAAGCTCCCGTGACTTCTGCCTATGGGATTGAGGATGCTGATTATGTGGCCTGTCACAAGACTTCCTATGTCCATCGTTTCACAATGATAGACAAGGCTCGTGAGGGTGGGATCTTCGTCCTTAATGCTCCTTGGAGTGACGATCAGCTTGTCAAGAATCTGCCTCTGCAAATGAGACGGACTATTGCGGAGAAAAAGCTGAGATTCTATATAATCGATGCTGACAAGATCGCGGCATCGGTCGGGCTATCTCCTCGAATCAATATGCCCATGGAGACAATCTTCCTGTATCTGAGTAAGCTGATGCCATTTGAAGAGGCTTACAATGCCCTTTCTGATCAGATACGCAAGTCTTATATCCATGAGGGTGGGGAAGTGGTAGAAAAGAATCTAAAAGCTATCTCACAAGCTGTTCCCGCACTTAGAGAAGTAAATTACAATGTTATAGAAGGTTGGAGTGACGAGGAGGAGAAACAGATTTCCCGTCCCGTCCGCTACGCCAATAAGTGGCAGAAAGATTTTATAGAAAAAATCCATTCAGCCTGTATTCACGGAGAGGGGAATTCACTTCCTGTTTCCGTATTCACTCCCGACGGATCTATGCCTGCCGGTACGACTGCATTTGAACATCGCAGGATAGCCACAAGGGTGCCTGTATGGGATGCGGAAAAGTGTGTTGAGTGCACGGAGTGTTCACTTGTATGTCCTCATGCCGCTATACGTCCGTTCCTTCTAACGGCGGAGGAAGCCTCAAAGGCTCCGGAGGGTTTCACAACGAAAGCTGCCCAAGGAGCTCCGGCTCTCGAAGGATTGCGGTTCCGCATTCAGAATTATCCTGAGGATTGTCTCGGATGTTCGTCCTGTTCGCTTATCTGCCCGGGCCACGCTCTCACTATGACTCCTGTCGAAGAGGTGATGGAAAAGGAGATTCCGCTCCTGGAATGGGCTCAGAATAATGTGACTGTTAAGGACAATCTTATCCCTGCTGTCACCGTCAACGGTTCGCAACTACAGACACCGTGTCTTGAGTTCTCCGGAGCATGTGCTGGCTGCGGTGAGACTCCTTATATCAAGCTTCTCACCCAGCTTTTCGGGAAGAGACTTATTATAGCCAATGCCACAGGTTGTAGTTCTGTCTGGGGCGCAAATTATCCATCCAATGCCTATTGTGCTACTCCCTCAGGGAAGGGTCCGGCATGGGCCAACTCACTCTTCGAGGACAATGCCGAGTATGGCTACGGTATGCTTGTCGGACTCCGGCAGCAACGCGGACAGGTGGAGAATATTGTGAATGAACTTGTGTCTGATCCTAAAACGGCAGGATACGTCAAGGAGCCTCTCGAGGCTTGGCTTACCTCCAAGGATGACCCTGAGATCTCAGCCGAACTGGCCGCACAGATCAAGGCGATGGTGACTCCTCTGAAGGATGAATCGCCCCGATATGCAGCTCTGCTTGAAAAAGCGGACCAACTTTCAGCCAAAACAGTCTGGGCTGTAGGAGGTGACGGATGGGCATATGATATAGGCTTTGCAGGTCTTGACCACGTGCTTGCATCCGGAGAACCCGTGAAGATGTTGGTGATGGATACGGAGTGTTACTCCAATACCGGCGGACAGGCCTCAAAGGCTACTCCCCGCTCGGCTGTGGCTAAATATGCTCCCGACGGAAAGAAAGTTTCCAAGAAGAATCTCGGACGCATGATGATGACCTATGGAGACATTTACGTGGCATCCATCGCTCTTGGGGCTAACTATCAGCAGGCCATAGATGCACTTGTAGAAGCGGAGCGTTTCCCCGGTCCCGCTATCGTGATAGCATATTGTCCATGTCTCAATCATGGAATACGTCCCGGTCTCGGTCACTCTATCGTGGAGGAACGCCGGGCAGTGGAGTCGGGCTACTGGCCTCTCTACCGTTTCGATCCTCGCAAGAAGTCGCCATTGACGATAGATCAAGTCATTCCCGGTCCTGACAACAGCGGAACGAATGGTTCTGTCGCCGAGACAACCTCACCGGCCTACCGAATCCCTGAGCCTCTAAGATATGTACAGGAATATATCAATGCCGATGATCGGTATGCCGATCTTCGCATGACCGATCCTCAGGAGGCCGGAAAGCTACAACCGGAGCTTCAGGCAGATTGTGACCGCAATCTGGATGCTCTCAAAAAAATAGATTGAAAAAATTACGGCGCTTTAAGACAATAGTTTTGACGTTGATTTTTACGCTGGAGGAGCAGGGGCCGTACCTGCTCCTCCTTTTGTCTGTCGATGGGAGAATAAAAGGTTTTTTGTGATGGAGGTATTTGGCTGAGTGAGGTTTATTTCGTAATTTTGCAATCACTTTAAATTAGCTTAAACCAATCCCAAGAGATAATCACACAGTATGGAATTCAGACAAATTGGCAGAATGCTGCTGACCACGGCGGTGACATTCGCATTTGCCGCGGCATTGTATGCCAACATGACCGACCAGCAGGTTGTCGACTATGTCAAGCAGCAGAAAGCTGCGGGACGTTCAGATAAAGAGATCGGCTCTGCTCTCGTGGCCAACGGCGTCACCAAGGAGCAGTTTGACCGCATCAAGAATAATTATAATAATGCCGACGAAAGTCAGGTGCAGAGTTCTCAGGAACCGGATGTCAACCGAATGCGTGAGATGAACGCTTCATCTACCGGTCTCGGCGATGCTCCGACAACTGCAACAAGGACCGGTCTTTTCGAGTCCATCACACTTCCCGGACGAAAGGTATTCGGAAAGGAGATCTTCACAACAGAAACTCTCACTTTCGAACCCAATCAGAATCTCGCCACCCCTTCCGACTATCAACTCGGTCCCGGTGATGAGGTTATCATCGATATCTGGGGCGCAAGTGAAGATCGTCTGCGTTCCACAATTTCTCCTGAAGGAAGCATAGTGATAGAACAGCTCGGTCCCGTTCATCTCAACGGCATGACCATCGAGCAGGCTAACAATCATCTGCGTCGACTCTTCGCCTACAAGTATGCAGGTGTAGAGGAGCAGGAGACGGATCTCAGCCTCACCTTGGGACAGGTCCGTACGATTCAGGTCAATGTGCTTGGCGAAGTTGAGACTCCGGGTACCTATCGCCTCTCGCCGTTCTCCAACGTTTTCAATGCCATTTATCATTCCGGTGGCGTGACAGATATAGGCTCGCTCCGAAATATAGAAGTTAGACGTAACGGCCGTAAGATAGCTACTGTGGATCTCTACGATTATATATTCGGAGGAAAAGATGCAAGTCAACTCTATCTTCGGGAAGGCGATGTGATCATTGTCCCCGCTTACAATAATCTCGTCAAGCTTGACGGTGGAGTGAAGCGTCCGATGTTTTATGAGCTGAAGAATGGTGAAAATATCACGGAACTCATTACTTATGCAGGAGGTTTTGCCGATGACGCTTATACCGACATGGTGACCGTGACACGTGCCAACGGTAAGGAACATGAGATATATAATGTGGAGTCAGGTGACTTCCGAAGCTATCAGTTGGGCGACGGCGATGCAATCACCGTGGGTAGAGTTCTCAACCGGTTTGCCAACCGAGTGTTTTTGAACGGTAAAGTGATGCGTCCCGGTCAATTCGCGATTGATTCAAAGGTCACGACTCTGCGTGAGCTCATCAATCAGGCTGACGGTCTCGCTGAGGATGCCTATACGGATCGTGTGCTTATCTTCCGGGAGGGTCCCGACAAAACCAAGCAGGTTCTCTCGGTCAATCTGGATGCCATCATGTCAGGTAGTGCTCCTGATGTCGTGCTTCAGAAGAACGATAGTATCGAGATAGCGAGTGTCCAACAGCTCTTCGCCAAAGGAAGTTTCTCTATAGGAGGTTATGTCAATCAACCGGGTGACTATCCATACGTGAAGCATCTCACCGTCAATGATCTTATCCTTCAGGCCGGTGGTCTTGCCGAGGGCGCATCTGAGGCAAGAATTGAGGTTGCACGGCGCATCATAGATCCGGAGTCACTCGAGCCGCTCAACGAAACCGCACAGTTGTTCACCCTTGCCTACGATAATAGTCTAACGGGAAGTGGTTCATTCATCCTCGAGCCGTATGACATTGTCACCGTGCGCAAGAGTCCTACTTATGTACCTCAGCAGCGTGTGGCCATCGGAGGAGAGGTTGTTTTCGAGGGAGCATATACTCTTGCCCGTCGTAATGAGCGTCTCTCCGATCTCGTGAAGCGTGCCGGTGGTCTGACCGACGCCGCTTACGTGAAGGGCGCGAGTCTCTCGCGCCTCATGACCGAGGATGAGATAAAGGCCCGTGACGAGACAATACGCCTCGCCCAGAGTATGCAGGGAGGTCAGGGCACAGATTCCGTGTCAGTCTCCAAGCTGATTCTTACTGACCGCTACAGTGTGGGTATCCACCTTGATCAGGCGCTTGCACATCCCGGAAGTACACAGGATATCGTGCTTCAGGAGAATGACGTGCTCTTTGTCCCCCAGGAGGTGAGCACTGTGAAGGTTCAGGGTGAGGTTATGTATCCCATCACCGTGGCCTATAAAGAGGGAGCCAACCTTAAGTACTATATAGAACAGGCCGGCGGTTATGGTGCCAAGGCCAAGAAGAGCCGTGGCTATGTGGTGTACATGAATGGTACAGCATCACGTGCGAAAGGCAATACACCCATTGAGCCCGGTTGTCAGATCATCATACCGTCAAAGGGTGTAAGTCACGTCAACTGGAATGCCATCATGTCTGTAGCCACTGCGGGTGGTACTGTCGCTACAATGGCTGCTGCTGTGGCTAACCTTCTCAAAAAGTAATCCCGAAACTGTCTCAACCCACAGATATGAAAGAAGAAAATGATTATGATCTCCGTGACAGAGCGGATGACGAGCAGGAGATAGATCTCCTTGAACTGGCCCGTAAGCTTTGGGATTCACGTAAGTTCATATTGAAGTTTTGTCTTGCAGGTCTGCTCGTCGGGCTTGTAGTGGCTTTCTCGATCCCCAAGGAGTACACGACGACCATCAAGCTGGCTCCGGAGGTGCAGAGCGGGAAGACACCGGGTGGTGGTCTGGGTGCACTTGCCTCCATGGCCGGACTTTCGGGAGCTGCTAACTCAGCTGAGGCAGTCTATCCCCAGCTTTATCCTGATATCGTGGCCTCTGTTCCGTTTACAGTGGGACTCTTTGACATTCCGGTGACCGATAAGGATGGAGAGAAGAGAACAACTGTCAGAGATTTCATCGAGAACGAGACTTCTTCTCCATGGTGGTCAGTCGTGCTCGGACTTCCGTTCAAAGCCATAGGAGCTGTAAAGTCGCTTTTCGTAGAAGAGGAAGAGGAGGGTGACTCCAAATTGGATACTTTCCGTCTGACACGTGAAGAGGATGCTGTAGTTGAAGCTCTCCGCGCGAGGGTAGGTGCAAATGTTGACACCAAGACTTCTGTTATCACCCTTAGTGTCACAATGCAGGATCCTATGGTATCGGCTCTTCTGGCTGACTCTGTGGCAGAGCGTCTGAAACTTTATGTGACAGACTATCGCACCAATAAAGCCCGTCAGGATCTTGAGTATGCGGAAAAGCTCAATAGTGAAGCAAAGGATGATTACATCAAGGCCCAGCAGCGTTATGCGAGATATATGGACAAGAATCAGGGAATCGTCCTCCGCACAGCCCGTGTAGAACAGGATCAGCTTCAGAATGAGGCACAGCTCGCGTTCAATCTCTACAATCAGACCGCGCAACAGCTACAGGCAGCCAAGGCCAAGGTGCAGGAGATCACACCCGTTTATACTGTTGTCCAACCTGCTTCCGTGCCGCTGCTCCCGTCCAAACCTTCCAAGGTTCTTATTCTCGTAGGATTTATTTTCCTTGCAGGCGTCATTGCTTCGGCCTGGATTCTTTTTGGACGTGATATGGTGAAGCAGTTTCGTCGTCAGCCCGAAGCCGAAAATAAGACTGAGAATGAAGAAAAGGCAGAGTAAATCAACACGCTGATAAAGACTTAGGGATATTTATAACGAACTCATGTTTCCCCGGTTTCAGGCCCTTTGACCTGAAACCGGGGAATTTCTTTGGTAATAGGCTTAATAATCATGTTGTAAAACATATTTGTTTGCACTTTCTAATTTTGTATCTTTGCATGTGCTTAGAGATTCTCACATTATATTATTGGTTATTGTTTTTGCACATATTTCTGAAATTACCGCTTCCGGTATTTACTAAACTATCTAATCGCGCCATGAATCAAGTTAATCTTGCATGTGGTACATATTATCCGCACCCTACTGCCGAGGCATTGTCTAACGGCTCATTCTTGATGGGGAGCGGGATTATTGTATTTAGTCAGATAATTCGCGCAGTGAGAAAAGTTTAAGGGAAAATTCACAATTTTTTGAAGTTCCTACAAACCATTTCGGATAAAGATTGTTTAACTATTATAAAATATTCAACCCAACAACTATTGTTTTATGAAAAAGATGTTATTAGTTCTTGCTCTCATGCTCGGTGGCATGACCGCAATGGCACAAAACTTCGACAAGAATGAGGTAAAGCAGCTCAAGACTTTCCTCACCGAGAATGCATCCGCTCTCAAGGTAGCTAATCCTGCCGCTCTTGGCTCAGTTGAGGGTGTAACCGTTGAAAACGGCCACATCACAGCTCTTGACTGGAAGGATAAGAAGCTCACCGGTACGCTTGACCTCTCCGGTTTCAAGTACCTCACCAAGGTTGACGTTTCCCGCAATAACCTCACCTCACTTAATGTGAGCGGTTGTGCAGCCCTTACTGACCTCAACGCAAGCCGTAACAAGCTCGCATCCGTAAATCTTGACGGATGTGCTCAGCTCCAGACCCTGACTCTCTACAAGAACCGTCTTGCTGAGATCTCACTGACCGGTGCTCCCCTTCTTAAGAAACTCAATGTCTCCAACAACCTCTTCGTAGAGCTCAGCGTCGCTAACTCTTACAACCTCGAGACTCTTAACTGCCAGGGTTGCCACCTTGAGAACCTCAACCTCAGCGGTTGTACAGCTCTCAAGAACCTTTATTGCGGTTACAACAAGCTCACCACTGTTGTTCTTGCTGGCGTAGAGAATCTTCAGAACCTCAACATCGACGACAACGAGATTTCAACTTTCATCGTTTCCGGTCTTCCCGCACTTTCTTCACTCATCTGTACAGACAACAACATGGTCACCCTCGGCGTGCGTAACTGCCCCAATCTCCTTGACCTCGTTTGCTCATACAACGATCTTACCTCTCTCAATGTCGAGGGTTGCGGTAACCTCCAGTATGTAGACTGCTGCTACAATGACCTCACCCAGCTCACTCTTTCAAATCAGACTTTCCTTCAGC
>CAZOOY010000080.1:0-8924 GCA_964581555.1 uncultured Staphylococcus sp. | reverse complement strand
TCAAGCTCGAAGGTCACGCCGAGGGTGTGAAGGCCGGTGGTAAGCTCAACCTCTCAATGAAGAAGATCAAGGTAAAGGCCATCTACACCGAGATCCCCGAGCGCGTTGTTATCAACGTTGATCACCTTGGTCTCGGCAAGACTCTCCAGATCGGCGACCTCCACTTCGATGGTCTCGAGCTGATGAACGCCAAGAATGCCGTCGTCTGCGCCGTTGCTCTTACCCGTGCTGCCCGCGGTGCTCAGGCCAACGCACAGAACTAATTTTCGGTTATTAAGTAAACCACCATACGGCCACAGATTTTCTCAGCGTTCCGGCGCGGGAGGAAATCTGTGGCTTTCATTCATAAAGCTATGAAGTATCTCATTGTCGGACTCGGCAATATCGGAGGCGAGTATGAGGGTACGCGCCATAATGCCGGATTTATGGTGGCCGATGCGCTCGCCCGCAGTTGCAATGCCACTTTCTCCACCGAGCGCTATGGCGATGTGGCCCACACTCGGCTCAAGAACGCCCAGCTTGTCATCCTGAAACCCTCGACATACATGAACCTCTCCGGTAACGCAGTCCGCTACTGGATGCAGAAGGAAGGAATTGAGGTAAACAATCTTCTTGTCATCGTGGACGATTGTGCCCTCCCGTTCGGCGCCATCCGCATCAAGCCGTCAGGGAGTGATGCCGGCCATAACGGTCTGAAGAATATTGCCCAGATGATCGGGACACAAGCCTACCCGCGCCTGCGTTTCGGGATAGGAAATGATTTCCCGCGCGGCACACAGGTCGACTACGTGCTCGGTGTCTTCACTCCTGAGGAGGCAGAAGCACTTCCGGCAAGAATTGAGGTCGCAGTCGACGCCGTGAAGACATTCTGTCTCGCCGGGATTCAGAACGCCATGTGTAACTTCAATAATAAGTAGGATCGTGAACGAAGTACGCGTTGATAAATGGCTCTGGGCCATGCGTGTTTTCAAGACCCGCACTGTAGCCACTGAAGCATGCAAGAAGGGAAGAGTGATGGTCGGAAATGCTGTTGCCAAGCCCTCACGCACGATAAAGGTTGGTGATATCGTCTACGTCCGCAAGCCTCCGGTGACATATTCATTTCGCGTGAAAGCCCTGACGCAGAATCGTCTCGGGGCCAAGCTTGTGCCGGATTACATGGAGAATATCACTCCCAAGAGCGAACTTGATCTTCTCGATATTGTCAAGATCTCCGGATTCATCGATCGCCGCAAGGGGCTTGGTCGTCCCACCAAGAGAGAGGGACGTGAACTTGCACAGTTCGCCGAATCCATGTCTGATGACGGATGGGATTTTGATTTCCTCGATGATGATGACGAGGAGATAGAAGATTAAAAAAACCTTTCATCCCATCACTGCGCCCTTGGGGATGGCAGAGTAGGGGATGATGATGAATTGCAGCCGCCTGGTGTCGAGAATGTAGACACAGGCGGTTGACGTATATTTGACCTTCCGTATATTACTCCAGGAGATTGTCTCATCTTCCGGTACAGGAAAGGCTTTCGGCTCCTCTACATATTCTTCCCTCTCTTCAGGTTTTTCATCCGGCAGATAGTGGAGAGTGAGCGAAACTCCCGGATCCACGATTACCTGTTTCCTCAGGATGGCCCTTCGGGCTTCGGGAGTGAGCATATAATACGGATACAGAAAACTCATTCCCATCGGAACGATGATGAACAGCAGCATCAAAGCCACGAGGATAAGTCTGGCATCGGGTAGCAGAACCCCTGCGAGAGCAAGGAGAAAGATAGGGATGAGCACTTTCCATCCGTGACGGGGAAACCACAGACTGATGAGTGTGGAGAGATAGGTGCCGGAGGTGGTGACAAAGGGGGCTGTCTCAGTCATCGATAAACCTTCTTGTGATGTTGCCGTAAGAGTCTATACGGCGGTCGCGGAGGAAAGGCCACCAGCGGCGCACCTGTTCCGACCGCTTCATGTCAACGTCAACCACCGCCATTGCCTCTGTGTCGTCAGGTGCGCGATAGATAAACTCACCCTGCGGGCCGGCCACAAAACTTGATCCCCAGAAAAGGATACCTCCCGTAGCTCCTGACGAATCAGGCTCAAATCCCACACGGTTGACGCTTATGACAGGTAGGCCGTTAGCCACGGCATGGCCACGTTGAACGGTGATCCAAGCCTCTCGCTGACGTTCCTTTTCTTCCTTTGTGTCCGTGCTTTCCCATCCTATGGCCGTAGGATATATGAGCATTTCCGCTCCGGCCATAGCCATGAGTCGTGCGGCCTCGGGATACCATTGATCCCAGCATACGAGCACGCCGAGCCTTCCCACCGAGGTATTGATGGGTGTGAACCCGAGATCACCGGGTGTGAAATAAAATTTCTCATAATATGCCGGGTCGTCCGGGATGTGCATTTTGCGGTAGCGTCCGGCTATGGAGCCGTCGCGCTCGAAGACCACAGCGGTGTTATGATATAGTCCGGGTGCACGTCGCTCAAAAAGCGAGGTGACGAGAACGATGTCACACTCACGAGCGAGATTGCCGTAGAAATCAGTCACTTCTCCGGGGATAGGAATGGCGAGATCAAAGAGATCCACACTTTCCGTCTGGCAGAAGTAGAGGGAGTCATGAAGCTCCTGTAGCACTATAAGCTCCGCCCCCTCGGCTGCAAGTGTCCTCACTTTCTCAGCGAGACGCGAACGGTTGTCAGTAGGAGAGGGGGTGTTATGCTGTTGAATGATACCTATTTTCATTTCCTTTTAAGCCTTTGTGGGTAATTGCATGGTGACGCAGTGGAGCGATCCATGTTGCTGTATGAGAGCCCGGCAGTCGATGCAAATAATTTCATGATCGGGATAGGCTATTTTCATCATCTGCTCCGCAAGCTTATCCTTGGCCGGTTGCCCGTAAACGGGGAGATAGATATGTCGTGGTCCGACAAGATAGTTGGCATAGGTGGCGGGGAGCTGCATCCCGTCTGCATCATAGATGGGGGAGGGAAGAGGCAGCTCAATGAGGTTGAACGGATTTCCCTCACGGGTGCGCAGGGCGCGGATCTCCTCTCTCATGAGAAGAAGCTCCTCGTTGTTGGGATCCTCCTCTTCACCGGGACCGCAATATATGATCGTGTCATAGGGGGCCAGTCGTGCCAGAGTGTCTATGTGAGAGTCAGTGTCGTCGCCGGCGAGAGCTCCATGTTCCAGCCAGAGAATGTGGTCTGTCCCAAACTTTCTGGAGAGGAATTTCTCTATATCACTGCGATTCATGTCGGGATTTCTCGTGGGAGTAAGCAGGCATTTTGAGGTAGTGAGAAGGGTTCCTTTTCCGTCACTTTCGATTGATCCCCCTTCGAGTACAAAATCTATCGTTTCAAGATTTTCAAGAGCGCCCAGAGCAGCGGCTCTGGAGTTGATACTATTGTCTTTCTCGGCCGGAAACTTCATGCCCCAGCCATTGAAAGTGAAATCAAGAGCAGATAACGACCCATCCGTATTCTCGACAGTTATTGGTCCGAAGTCACGTGCCCATGTGTCATTGGTAGGAATCTCAAGAAACTTCACTTTCCCTGTCAGACCTTTGTCATAAAGCCGTTTCTGAAAATCCTTCCCTGGAGGCTCCGGACCCACAAGAAGCACTGTCTCATTCTCTGCGACAGCACTGATGATATTAAAAAAACACTCCCGTGCTTCTTCCAGCATGTAGTTCCAGTCAGTCCCGGCATGAGGCCATGCCATCATCACTGTATCATGATTCTCCCACTCGGCGGGGAGACGCTTGCCGGAAGATCCCGGTTCAGTCATCGTCATATTCATCCTTTAGGTTATCCCAGATAGTGTCCTGGGAGTCAAAATATTCTTCGCAGTAATCCATGAAACCGCGTTTCTCGCTGCTGCCAACTTCCTGACACCATTCTTTGTAGGCGGCTTTGAGTTCCGGCTCCTCGTGGAGACGTTTCTTAAACTCGGCCTCGGCGATGTCGATGCTTCCGTATTCCTTGAGTAGATGATCGAAAAAATCGGTGATAGATTCCATGGTTGCTGACAGAATTTCAGGGTTTTAGAGCGTTTTGGGCTTCAAATTTAAGCCTTTGTATCCAATCTGCCAAATTTGATAAGTTAAAGATAGTTTAGTGCTTATCTTCAAGAACTCACGCAACGATCCATGCCGCCAGTTTGTTATCTTATTAAAGAAAAATTTCGTATGGGAAAGTTACTGGAAAGGCGAAAAGCCGTGAGCCACTTCGGGACAGTTTCCGGAAGTGGCTGTATCGAACACTGTGCCATGAGCAGTGAGATATTGGGTGTGAAAAAGGATTTCTCGGTCTATCTGCCTGCCGGCTATGATGAAACCGCCGGACGACGTTATCCTGTGGCCTATCTTCTGCATCCGGCGGGAGGGACGCATGAGATGTGGATCCATATGGGCCAACTTCCTCAGATTGCTGACGATGCTATCCGTTCAGGCATGGCGCTACCCATGATAATCGTGATACCTGATGCAAGCGGTGAAGATGAATATCATCTCGGTAAGCATCTGGGCTACTTTTCTGTGACCGGGTGGGATTATGAGAGATATTTCCATGATGAGCTCATCCCTCTGATTGATTCCTCTTACCGCACCATAGCCGATAAAAAGCACCGTGCCATCATCGGTGCTTCGATGGGCGGTGAAGCAGCCATTTCATATGCGCAGAAGCATCCTGAGATATATGGAGCATCATGCGCGCTTAGCGGTATCGTGGGACATCCGGAGCAAAGTCAGATGGCCAAGACCGATGAGGATTATGCAGCTTCCCTGATCGCTAACAATCCTACGGCTTTTATAGAGAATGCAAGTGGGGAAACAATCGATAAACTTAAAACTGTGAGATGGTACACTGATTGTGGTGACAATGATTTCTTCTATGAAGGTAACGTCGCATTCTTCCTGACCATGAAGCGTAAGTCCATTCCGATTCACTACAGGATGCGCAGCGGTGTCCACGGATGGTATTATTGGGTGACTGGGCTCGCACCTATTCTGCATTTCCTGTCGATAGGTTTCGCTGAATAAATTCCGTTAAGTGTCGGAATTTCGTGAGATGTAAATTCCCGTAGTCATCAATTCCGCTGATTCCCTCTCATTTAAGAATCGCACTTTGCGCCGTGCCGCGTCCGGAGGCTTCATCATAAGTATCTACCTTTTTGCCATAGTTAAAAGTATAGCTGAGGGAGATGGAGAATCGTTGATGTAGATCAGTGTCAAATTCCTGACGGGTGTAATCATAGAACTGACTCTTAAGAATCATCTTCCCCGCCTTCCAGTTTGTATGGAGGAAATTATATGCGGTGGCTCCGGCATGCCAAGGTCCGTGATGCCATCCTATCGAAAGCATATATCGTGATGAAGTTCGTTCGACATATCCGTTTTCTTCTTCGATATATTTGCTCGGAGTAGAATAGTAAGCGAATAGATTGAATTTCCCGAAATAGTATGTTAGAGTTGTCTGATAAACAAAATCGGTATTTTTCAAATTATATACCCCGGAAGAGCGACGAAGCCATAACTGAGGACGAGCCATTATTGCAAGTTTACCATCCAACAGTCTCGCGGTTCCGGACAGACCAATCATTCCACATTGAAAAGATCCGCTATTCATATATTTTTTCAACATGGTCCCATCAGGCCCGGTGGGCAAATACACGGCTGCGATACGGTCGTTTGATTGATAATATTGACTATTGAAGCCACATTGCCACTGATTGGATATCAGCCATGTGTAGTTAAGTCTTGTCATCGCTGTACTATTGTCTTTTATGTCAGGAGTACCTGTGTACCACATCAATGCGTCCTGTTGAAGAATATTTGGACTTTTGTTGACAACTTCGGGTACATATCGGCCCCAATTAAGAGACAGTTCTATCTGCTGCTTTTGATTCGGAGCGAAAATGCTATGAATTTCAAATACAGGGAAAGAATTGGAAGTCCGGATCCCGGCGATATCATTGCTCTCCAATGCCCACGAAATAGTGGTGCCACCTCGGAATTTTTCTGAGATAAAATCATATCCGACACCAATCATTCCGACAAGGATGTTATAAACTTGCTGAGATGGAGAATTGCCTGAGTAATCAATCTTATGACGGGCATATCGGCCATCACCGGAAAATGAGAGAGCGTGTTTATCGGCCGGTGACCATTTCATCATCGGTAAGATTGAAGCACTATAAGTATTCTCTACGGCATTGTTCATTATATTCAGATTATCGGAATTCCTGTAATCGGAATTCAGGGTATTGTGACCGTAAATTAAAGACGCCTCCGTACTAAATGCCGCCTCATCATTAAAGGAATGATAGTAGTCGCTGTTAAAGTTAATTGCATAGTCTTTGGATGATTCCGATCGCGAGGTTAATTGTGTTGAGAAGACTTGATCGGAATATTCCACCCTTCCTTCTACATCTTTAGTGGGAATATTATTCAATGCAAAATTCAGACTATTGGAAAATTGTGTGGATTCGGTGTTATAACTCGCCCGAAAAGTTATATCGTTGACGCTTTCCCGATATTTATACTTATCGGTATATTCGTGACGTTGTATTGTTTGTGGACCTTTACCATGCAGGTCTGTAAATCTGAATTGTTCCGACATGTCAAACCCTCCATGACGGTTACTGAAGAAAATTTCATCCGCAAAAATATCAAACGTCATATTTTTATAAGCGAACTTTGAATAGATATTACCTTCAGTGCGATTCACGCTAAACCATTTATCGGCTTCCAGTCTTGTATATCCGCCCCATTCATACTTCTGCATCACAAAGTTAAGTACATAATTTGCACCCTTAAATCTCGGATCGGTGGGGAAGACCATAAATTCAACCCGCTTAACATCGCTGGGAAGCATCGACTGGAGATCTTGTGGCGTAGATTTGATGTAGTCTATAAATACTGCGATATCACCTCCTCCTACTAATTTTACAGCTTTTGTGATCGGATTAACATCTATTTGAGGAAGTGCCATCTGAAGTAACAGGTCCGTAGCATTAGCTGAAGCTTTTTTCTGACGAGGGGTCGGTCTATACACAGTCCTGTCAGAGTAGACCGATGCATATTCCGCCTCAACGCTTACCGATTTCAGTTGAATCGGATGTTCATTCATTTTTATGGTCCCGAATGAAAACGAAGTGGACTTCCTGTAAGTCGGCTTGTAGCCTATACATGTAAGTTTTGCTATCACATCCTGTCTGTCACAGGGGATGGAGAAATGTCCGGTCGCGTCTGTTATGCCATAGGTCAGAACTGTTGAATCCTTAGGGGCAAGCAGCATGACGGTTGCTGCTACGACAGGCTCATTGTCGGCTCCAACAGCTTTCCCGGTATATACATATTTACCCTGTTGAAGAGCCTCAAGATAATAGGAATTTCCGGATTTTATCACTGTCACCGGATTCAGCCCGATTGCCTGACGAAGAGCATCGTGAGGATTATCTGCTATGACAGTTGCATTTGTCTTATAGGTCTCAAGCTCGTTGTAGATGAAATTGATGTTAAGATCGGGATGGTCATCTAATATTTGCCGGATGGCCTTTGGAAGTGGAGTGGAGTTGAAACGGTATGAGAAAGTCTCGGCTTCTGCCATGAAGACTGTCAACATGACCGCAAGAAGTATTATGAAGCGTGTCATGTGTTCAGCCTACATTTATGGTTCTGTCACTGATTGTGAGGCTTATCTGCTCAAAATTATTGAGACTTTCCACAACGTCCTCAATCGGGAGAGCCTGATTCCAACGGAAGTAGAGACGAATGGATTTAGCGGAGTTATTCCGGAATGTAACTTTATAGCCGTAATAAGTGGCAATGCGGTTCATTATCGTTTCAAGGTTTTCATTGTCAAAAACCATTATTTCCGGTAACATATCTGTCACGGCGTCAACTGACCCTGTTGTATCAGAGCGAGACGTAGCGAAATCAGTATCAGCCGTTTTCTCAATTTCCGTACCGACCTCTGAACGCTCATTAAAACTGTAGACTCCTGCACCGACAATGGCTGCTACGGCGGTAAATGAAGCAATCCCTATGATGATACTTGCCGCGGCGTTTCCGGAAAAGAATTGCATCAGCCAATGATGTCCAGATTTTTTAGATTGACGATGATTGTATTCAAAAGCATTCCATTCCTCGTCAATATCGGGAGTGTCTATGGCCTGAAGACTTGATTTCATTTTGTCAAGCAGATCAAATGTCTCCCTCACCTCAGGGTCATGAATCATTTTTTCAATCTCCTGAGAAGTGTAGTGTTCCGGATGCTCCATCGCATCAAACAATCGGTCTATTTTATCCATTTCGAGATAGTTTTTCGCGTAAGACATCTATTGCATGACGTAAATGTTTATAGACAGCAACCTTGCTGATGCCGAGCATTTCAGCTATCTCCTGATAGCTTTTGCCCTTGGAGAAACGCAGATTCACAACTCTCCTGCATGCTTCTGTCAGATCATTGGCAACCGCAGATTGAATCAGGGCAATCGTTGCGTCATCCGGCCAGTCCTCATCCTCAACTTCCCGTTCACCGACAGAGTAGATCTCCTTCATCCTTTCTTGTGCCGAGAGACCGCGGATATGCTTCAGACATCGGTTTCTCACGGCTGTCAAAAGGTATGCAGCCGACACGTCCGATCGTCCGGACACAAGTAAGGCTTCAAAGACATCATGCACGATGTCCCTTGCTGCGTCGTTGTCCCGGAGTATCAGCATGGCAAGGCGATACATCGTTGCATAATGCGAGCGAAAAAGCAGTTCTAAATCATCATTTGTCGTCATACACATATATGACCCCTCACTCGTCAAAAAACTAACCCTCCTGATGGGAAAAATATTATTTTCCCTTAACAGGATATTGAAAAAGATCTTACTAACGAAGAAACGGGCTAATGAAAGTTATTTTATCGGGTCGGG
>CAZOOY010000079.1:0-8948 GCA_964581555.1 uncultured Staphylococcus sp. | reverse complement strand
CATCAATATGCGTCCCGATCTCTTCAAGGTTGCCTTCCCGCGTGTAGGCGTGATGGACATGATGCGTTATCACAACTTCACCATCGGCTGGAACTGGGCTCCTGACTACGGCACCTCGGCCGATTCTCCCGAGATGGCCCGCTATCTGCTCGACTATTCCCCGCTCCACAATATCCGCAACGATGGCACCCCTTATCCTGCTATCATGGTGACTACCGCCGACCATGACGACCGTGTGGTGCCTGCCCATTCGTTCAAGTATGCCGCGCAGCTTCAGGCTTCCGATACGGGTGATGCTCCCAAGCTCATCCGCATCGACTCGAAGGCAGGTCACGGTGCCGGCAAGCCGGTCTCGAAAGTCATAGACGAGTATGCCGACATCTATTCCTTCATGTTCCACAACCTCGGCATCGAGCCTAAATGATATTCAAGTTCCTTCGTCCCGTCTCCGGTCTTTCGCTTCTGCTCGTTCTTTCGCTTCAGAGCTGCTTCTTCACCGGCGTGGAATCCACTCCCAAGATTACGGCCGGAGATGTCAAGCGTGAACGCGAACAGGTGACACCTGAAGATACTTTTCTTATCAGGGCTTCCGATGAGCCTCTGGGTGCCTGGCGTCCGGGTAAGGAATTTGTGGTGACGGATCCGCGTATCAACCTTATCTTCGGCGCCACCGCTCCAGAAGGAAGGGATCTTACGGGCGAGACGTTCCTCTTTGCCGGCGTCTCGGAGGCCACCTCGGTCACCGGGACCTCGGTCACTGATCTGAGTTTCCTCACGGGTCGTGGCGAGGAACTGGTCTATCGGATCAACCGTCCTGCCGATCGTCTGCGTGAGGAGAAGAGCCTCAGCGTTCCTTTCACCATCCAGCGCTCTGTCGTTGAGGAGGCTGACCGTGCCATGAGAGGCCGTGATTTCTATGTCCTCACTCTGGCCTGGCGTGACGACAAGGATACGCCTATAGATGGAGGAAGAAAGTTCGTCAAAGTCCACATTGACTCCGTCACTCCCGGCAACAATCTCTATCCTCTCAAAGTCTCCTTTAAGGACGGACGGGGTGAGAGCGGAAGGATATTCTTTCATTCCGGCGTCAAGGGGAGCGCTCCCAAGACTTTCCCGGTTGTGTTTTCGTTCACTGACCCGATCTTACGCTACCCATCCATCGCCCCTGAATCCTGGGCCCTTATCACTGAGGGGAAGGTGGCCGACGGTATGACACGTGAGGAGTGTAGGCTTGCGCTCGGTGCCCCAAAGGAAGTCGAGCGAGGCGCCACACCGGGATATCTCCGAGAGGCGTGGCTATACGAAAACGGAGTCTATCTCCTGTTTGAGGATGGCCTGCTTAAACGCTACCGACATTGATTCCCACTGTAAAATACAATACACCCGATCGAGTCATCACTCAATCGGGTGTATTCTATTTTACTAAATTTAAAGTTTATCCTTTTTGGTTTTCGGATGAGCCCTTGCGAGCTTTGTCGCCGCGGTGAGCTTTAAGGCCCTTGCCGTCTTTCATATTTTTGTTCTTGCTGCGGTCACCCTTGGCCATAGCGGCTTTGTTGGGACCCTTTTTCATGTCACCCTTCTGGATGAAGCTGTTTTCGAGGAAGATGACATACTGCTCGGGGCCGATGATTGCCTTAACCTCCTCAAGGTAGGCCTTCTTGGCGTTCTGACGGGCGGTGAGATCCTTTGCGGCCTCAGCCTTGCGGTTCTCCTTGCGGGCCTCCTTCATCTGCTGACGCTCGGCCTTGCGCTTGTCGTTGAGCTGCTGGAGCTGAGCTTTCTGAGCGTCGGAGAGCTGAAGACCGTCGAAGGGGTTGGGGCGGACCTTGCCGTCTCTCTTACCGTCCTTCTTGCCGCATACCTTTTCCTGCTTTACATTGTTGTCCTTGGTGACATTCTGTGCCATACCGGTGAAAGATACGAGCGACATGGCTGCGAGTGCGATACCTAAAATTTTCTTGTTCATATTCGTTCAGTTTTAAATTGTTACTTTTTGTTCGTTCTGAGTGTTTGATAGAAATAACAATCTTTCGTTTAATATCAGTTTTCTATTTAACTATAATTTAACCAACATAAAATCAGTACATTAATTAACTTTAAAAAATCAACCGCCGATTAAACCTTTTCCATGTTTGTACCTCCGTGCGCATGAACATTGAATAATTTCTTTTCCGTCAGGTTAAAATCCTGTGACAGTGGCAAACTTTTCCCTAAAAGACTCGGGATTTCGGGATTTTTACGTTATCTTTGCAGAAACGTCATCTCTGATACCAACTCTACTGCAAATATGTCTTTTTGGAACGGTGTAAAACGAGCTTTCGGCTTTTCCCAGGAAATCGAGGGAGAAGAAGAGGACTATACTTCAGCCCTCCCCACCTATGCTGTCACCACACCTCCCGTTCCGGTCACCCCGCCTGCAGTCACCCCTGTGACTGCTGAAACGCCGGAGCCTGAACGACAGGAGGAAAAGGGACAGAGTGATGTTGAAGAGCCCCGTGGCGAGGACACCGATCTGCCCGTGGATCTCTTTGACTCCATCCTGGAGGTTTTCAATGCCGCCCAGCCCGAATTTGTGAGAAAATGTCTCTCTCTCGATTCTCAGAGAGCCTATCTGATAGAATCGATTTCTGAGAAACTTCGCAATAGACTGGCAGCCGGATCCAAAGTAGAGTGTGACGAGACCCTCCGTCGCCGCATACGTACCCTCGAGGAGGATGCCAAGCGCAACGAGGAGTTGAGAGGTGACAACAACAAGCTCCGTCTGAGCCTCACTCGCCAGAAGCGAGCCCTTCTTGACCGAATCAACGATCTCGAAGCCCAGGTGGTCAAACTCAACGAAGATAAGGAAAAGTTTTTCGCTTCCAAGCAGAATCCCGCCGATGCCGAGACCATAGCCAGGAATGCCGAGCGCATAGCCGAGCTCGAGAGTGAGGTAGCCGCTCTGAACGGGCGGATTGAAGAAAAGGACCGGTCGGCGGACGAGCCTGATCCCCGTGTGGCCGAACTCGAAAAAGAGCTGGAACGCCAGACCGCCCTTCGCGAGCAGCTTGAAATGAAGTCAAGGATGAGTGATGAGATGCTCACCGAGCTCCGCAACAGTGCCGCAAGCGCGCGTCAGGATCTCGAGCGCGTCACCGCCGAGCGCGAGGAAGCCACGCAGCTACTGGCCGAACAGCTCGATGGATTCGAGCGCGTCAAGGAGCGTCTCGAGGCCCGCGTGAAGGATCTTCAGGATCAGCTTGAGGCTGAGAAGAGCGAGGACAAGGCCGGGCGTATCGCCAAGCTTAACGAGGAGAATGCGTCTCTGCGTCACACCATCGAGAATAATCTATACAACCAGGCCAACAACGAGATGCGTCTGCGCAAAGAGATCAAGACTCTCACAGCCCGTATCACTGAACTTGAACAGCTTGCATCAACTCCCGTCACTGTTGCCGAGCCTGTTGCGCGCGAGGAATCCGTCGCAGAGTCTCCCGCTCCAGCGGCTCCCCGCCGCAGAGGTCGTCCCCGCAAAGCGCGTATCGATGCCGACCTCGACAATCCGGAGTGGTTCTCGTCAGGAGCGACTTCCAAGAAAGATGATCCCGATTTCGGGTATCATGAACCTCCCCGCCGCCCCTCCAACGATAATGAAGCCCAGCTTTCACTCTTCTGATCATTCTCCAAGCATTCCCACAATGAGAAAATATATATTCGCACTGATTCTCTCCCTCACGACCATCCCGGTTTTTGCAGCCGGCAAGGGTGGTGTGCGGGTGTCGTCCGGACTTGAGCCTTACGTCTATCCCTCCAATCGTCCCGCCTCGGTGGCATGTCCCGCTTTCATGGCCGACGGTCTTCATTATCTCGAACTTTCGGATGACGGCACAAAGATCGTTAAGCGTCTCACCCGCACAGGCGCTGAGGAAGAGGTGGTGTTCGACGTGACTACTACGCGAGAGAACAAGGTGTCGTCCATCGAAGGTTTCACCCTTAGCCCCGACGGATCAAAGATACTTGTCACTACCAACGAGCGTCCGGTCTACCGCCGTTCCACCCGCGCCACCTACTATGTTTACGAGATACGCTCTCGCTTGCTCCGACCCCTCTCCGAGAAGTTCACGACGCAGCGCTCGCCGGTACTCTCTCCGGACGGCCGCATGGTGGCATTCGTGGGTGAAGACAATAATATCTATATCAAGAAAATTGATTTTGACACCGAGGTGGCCGTCACGACCGACGGTGCTGTCGATAAGGTGATCAACGGCGTGCCCGACTGGGTCTATGAAGAGGAGTTCACCACCACGTGCTCGATGGCATGGGCTCCTGACAACATGACCCTCTGCTATCTGAAATATGCCGAGGCTGATGTTCCTGCCTATACGTTCACTCTCTATGAAGGAACATGCGACCCCCGCAAGGAGTATGCACTCTACCCGGGGTGTTTTACCTATAAATACCCGGTGGCCGGCGAGAAGAACTCTGTAGTGACTCTCCACAGCTATGACGTGGACAACCGCAAGACCAAGAATCTTGAGCTCCCCGACACACGCATCGAGTACATCCCCCGCATCACCTACGGCGGTGCGTCGGCGGACCGTCTGATGGTTGTGACACTTGACCGCAGCCAGACCCGCATGGAGATATACTCCGTCAATCCCCGCTCTGGCGTGGCAAAATCGGTGATGACCGAAGAAGACCGCGCGTGGATCACTCCTGCAAGCTATGAGGATATTCTTTTTACCGACAACGGCTTCGTGGTGCTTTCCGCCCGCTCGGGATTCACTCACGCCTATCAGTACAGCTATGCAGGGGCCATGACACGCCAGATCACCTCCGGCGACTATGACGTGACGGCCTATTATGGCGTCGATGCGAAGGGGAACCACTACTATCAGTCAACCGCAACCGGTGCAATCAACCGCGTTGTATCCCGCGTGGATATAAAAGGCGTTGTGAAGCATCTCTCACCTGAGAGCGGAAGCGGTTCCGCCTGGTTCTCGCCTACCATGAATTTCTGCGGGCTCACTTACAGCAACACCTCCACTCCTCCCGAGGTCACTCTCTATGAGGGTGAAAAGAAAGCGCGTGTGCTCGAAGATAATGCCTCGCTCAAGACTACTTACAGGAATATGCCCGCCACAGAGTTTACTACTCTCACCACATCCGACGGCGTGGAACTGAACATCTCTATCATAAAGCCTGCTGATTTCAGCCCTTCCAGGAAATATCCTCTTATCATCAATCAGTATAGCGGCCCGGGCTCACAGGAAGTACTTGACCGCTGGCGTCCCGACTGGACTCACTATGCCGCTATGAACGGATATGTGGTCATGACCGTTGACCCGCGTGGCACAGGTGGTCGCGGACGCGCATGGGAGACGATCGTCTACAAAGATCTTGGCCACTATGAGACCATCGACCTCCAGGGAGCGGCAGCCAAGGCTGCAACCTTCAGCTATGTCGATCCCGCCCGTATAGGCATCTGCGGCTGGAGCTATGGCGGATATGAGACGCTCATGGCTGTTACTTCAGGCCCGCAGGCATCCATCTTCTCCTGTGCCGTGGCGATAGCCCCGGTGACCGACTGGCGGTTCTATGACACCATCTATGCCGAGCGCTATATGCTCACTCCGCGTGAGAATGCCGACGGCTATCGTGTATCGGCTCCTCTCAGTCATGCCGGAAAGCTTGATATCCCCCTTCTCATCATGCACGGAACAGCTGACGACAACGTTCATCTCATGAACACCATGCAGTACGTCTCCGTCCTACAGTCGAAGGGGCGCTTCTGCGACATGTTCCTCTATCCCAATATGAATCATTCCATCTTCGGTTGTGACGCCCGTCTTAACGTCTACTCCAAGATGCTCGACTATTTCAATAGAAATCTCTAATATAATCCACCGGTCCTATAGCTTGCACTCTCTTACGGGACCCGCTCAGCATACAGAATTATGTCATCAAAACGCAATCTTACTCAGGAAACAGCGATCCTCAACCTCTGGCTCAACTGGATCATCTGTGTCGGAACGCTCATGATCCCGATTCTGCTCCGTGTTTATCTCCCGGCGCTTGCCATTCCCATTCTTATCTTTATCCTGATGGGGGCGCTCATCGTCTATGACCGCATGTCGCTCAGGGATAAGTGGGCGGTCTGTCCTCTTCTTCCGTCGCTCGTCATCCGCACTATGGGAATCTCGGGCGTGATCCTTGTAGTTATCTGCATCATCTACTCCAAGGGATTCATCAACTATATCGACCACACCGGGCTTGTCAACCACGAGATCCCTTATCTTGCTCCGCTGGTGATAGGTCCTGTGCTGACCCTCATAGGATTATGGTCCCGCTTCAGAGGGAAACATTATTCAGCTTGTCAGAATTGCTTCATCACGCTCGGAGCGGTGACGGAGCGCGGCTTCACAGGAAAACTTTTCAGCCAGGAGAGCAAGTATCAGCGTGATTTCCTGACAGCTATCGCAGCGGCTATCAGTGTCATCTCCTGGGTCTACTACTACTTCTTCTATGTGAACGTGAATCTCAATACGCCCGATAAGTTCGTATTCGGCTGGGTGCCTGTGATATTCTATGGTCTTTCCGTGGTTTATCTCGGGGCGCGTTATTTTACCATCTGGGCTTATTATTTCCAGGATATCGAGGGGAGTGACAAGCGTCACGGCTCGTCCACGGAGGTGAGATTTCTCATCATCGCGGGTGATAATATGTATCTGACCCGCAACGATAAGTTCAGTGACATTCCTGACAGCTCTATGTATGATACTCCGGCCACCCTCTTCCTGCCCCGACGCGAGAGCGTGTCGCTCAAGGGTGCCGAGAAGATTTTCACCGACATTTCCCGTCTCTCGACTGAGGACTTTGAATTCCGTTTCATGTATCACTCCGATGATGCGACCGGAACCCGTAACATCTTCCATTTCATCTGTTCTCCGCTTGACAAGGAGATAATGGCACAGTCGGCTTTCAATGAAGGTAAGTGGTATAATCTCTCGCGTCTGGAACGCATGCTCCGCAACCGCGAGCTTTCACCCATGCTGGCAGCTGAGATCCACCGTCTCTACACCATCACCATGGCGTGGAAAACCTATGATTATGAGGGCCGTCGCCTCTACAAGGTGAAAAACTACCGCCCGCTTTTCCGTCTGAAAGGTATCTGCGACTGGGATGTCGACTTCAACTCGTCCCACTGGATGGAGGTGGCGCGTTTCAACGAAGACAAGCCCTTCTTCCACATCCGCCGTCTGTTCCGCCGGGGCGGAGAGGCTAATAAGGAGTCATGAGCACACCGCTCATAGTCATCACGGGGCCGACGGCTTCCGGGAAGACCTCACGTGCGGTACATCTCGCCCGCGCGATCGGAGGCGAGATCATCAGCGCTGACTCCAGGCAGGTATATCGCGGAATGGATCTCGGCACCGGGAAGGATATCGAGGAGTATGGCGACATTCCTGTCCATCTAATCGACATCTGTCCTGCAGGTTATAAGTATAATCTCTACGAATATCTCCGAGACTACGAGCGTGCGTTTGCCGACATCGTCGCGCGGGGACGTCAGCCTATCCTGTGCGGTGGCACGGGGCTTTATGTAGAAAGTGTTCTCAAGGGGCTGCGACTGCCAGAGGTGCCAGAGAACCGTGAACTGCGTGACAGCCTGAGAGGGAAGTCTCTGCAGGAACTCACTGAGATTCTGGAGGGGATGAAGACGCTCCACAATACTACGGATGTCGACACGGTCCAGAGGGCTATCAGGGCAATTGAGATTCAGACTTACTATACCTCTCATCCGGAGGCCGCCTCGCAGGCCGAGCCTCATCCGGAGGAGAACGCCGTGGTGATAGGAGTGGATGTGGATAGGGAAACGCGTCGCCGCCGCATCACCGACCGTCTCCACAAGCGTCTGGAATCGGGAATGATAGAAGAGGTGAAAGGACTCCTTGACTCGGGTATCGCTCCGGATGATCTGATCTACTATGGACTTGAGTACAAGTACCTGACGCTATATCTCATCGGGAGACTTTCGCGCGCTGAGATGGAAGCTCAGCTTGAGATTGCGATTCATCAGTTTGCCAAGCGGCAGATGACATGGTTCAGGGGTATGGAGCGCCGTTGCCACCCGATCGAATGGCTTCCGGGTGATCTCAGTCCCGAAGAGTTTACGGCCAAAGCTCTTGAGCTGATTCAGCAGTGATTTTGTCTATTTTTGCGGCGGCGGTTTCTGCGTCGACGCTTTGATGAGGATGTGGCTGATGTAGCTTCCGCTGTTTCCTCAGTTGTCGTTGTTGTCACTACGGGTGACGACGGCGCAACAATTTCGATAGTACTTAGCGCCTGTTCGCGCAACCGGCGGCGACGCTCGGCCGCCATGCGGGCTATGGCTGAGCGACGCACTGATTTTTCTATCTCGGCCTGCTCGGCGGCAAGTATTTCAGTATCTACGGCGCTCCCGGGAGCAGGGGAGTATTCTTCCGAGACACAACTTTCAAATACCGCAGTGACCGTATCGGTAAACTCTTCAGGGGTAAGGCCTCGCTCCTTGGCCTGGAGGATTGTAGAGGCGAGACGACGACCGAGAGCGGCGGGATTGATACGAAAATCGGGGAGGGTAACTTTAGCTGACATATTATTTTCTTCTGTTTTTTCTGCAAAGTTACGGTCCCGTACGTCCGAAATGGTGCGATAATATCGCGTAGGTGCAAAAAAATCGTCCTCCGGACTCGTGAGTGAGCACCGGAGGACGATTGATATGATGGGAAGAAAGAGGGGATTATTCCTCGTATTTCTTCACGATTACGGTAGCGTTGTGGCCGCCGAAGCCGAAGGAGTTGGAGAGGGCAGCGCGTACAGGACGCTCCTGGGCCTTGTTGAAGGTGAAGTTGAGGGTATAGTCGATATTCTCATCCTCGTCACCCTCCTCATGGTTGATGGTGGGGGGTACAACATCATCCTTA
>CAZOOY010000078.1:0-8992 GCA_964581555.1 uncultured Staphylococcus sp. | reverse complement strand
TGTTCTTGCGGTTCTTGGTGGTGATGTAGCGGGAGGTGCCGGGCATTCCGCTTGCCTTGTGCTCGGTGCATTCGAGGATGACCTGAACGCGATTTCCTTTAGCTTTCTTTGCCATCTTCTTTTAAATGAGGTCTAAGTATTTGATTTCAGTGATATATCCCTTAGCGGCAGCTTCCTTGATTGCTGCGTCGAGGCCTTTCTTATTGATGGTGCGGAGGCCGGCTGCGGAGAGTGTGAGGGTGATCCAGGCTTGCTCTTCTACCCAGAAGAATTTCTTGGTGAAGAGATTGACGTCAAACTTGCGCTTGGTGCGACGCTTGGAGTGCGACACATTGTTGCCCACCATTGCTTTCTTGCCGGTAATCTGACAAACTTTTGACATGGCTGTTGGTTTTTATCTCTTTGTGTTTTACTTGTTTTTTGACGGGAAGCAGTGGGCTCCATCACACGTCTCATATCACCGCCCGGTGCATCTTTTCCGGCAGTTTTCGAGGATGTGCCACAAAACTCGGCTGCAAAGTTAAACATTTTAAATAAGCCGACAAATAATATTAACTATAATTTCATGATGATTACAATATTTAACGTGTGGTTTTATTTCATTTCTTCTCGCGAGGCTTATAAATAACCATTAGCCCTGAAATATATTATAATAGGTGGCCCTTCATGCTTTCGGAGAAAAGACACGGAGCCTTAACACCTCTAATCCGGGAATTAATCAAATACACCTAAATCGTCACCGCATACTTGTAGAAGTCACAAGGATTCGTTTATTTTGCAGGTGTTTTCCTCCCTCCTGCACGCAATGAAAAGAGTCGTCTTCTTTCTTTTACTTTTACATTTCCTCCTTCCCGGAGTTCAAGCCGTGGAGGTGAGGCCGATACATGTGCAGACTCCCGATGGCCTGACGGGGGCACACATCAACTGTCTCACCCGTTCCAAAGACGGATACCTGTGGATAGGCACTCCGGAGGGTCTTCTGAAGTATGACGGGTATGATTGCCGGCGTTATCTGCCAATGACCGATGTCACCGCCCTCACCGAAGATGTCAACGGCAGATTATGGATCCGGACCCCCTCTCGCTGGCAGATCCACGAGAGCACGACGGACTCCATTATCAGTGACACCCGGCCCATATTGGATGGAATGGGGATAGACTCCACTCCGGTACACATCGGTAGAGACCATAAATCGGGGTTATGGATTGCCACTAAAGATGCAATCTATCATCTTCCGGCAGGCGCAAAAAAGGCATCCAAAGTTGATTTTGGTTCCCATCCCCCGCTTAAAGGTAAACGGATCACGGATATGGTTGACGGCCAACGTTATATCACAGCCGTGACGGAAGCTGGTGAAATCTATGATATTTCGCCCCTGTCTCACATTGTGGAGCGATACAACTCACATATTCCCACTCTCACCCGGGGGAGGGCAGCAGGCCCATACAGTCTGCACTACGATCGCGAAGGACTGCTATGGATATATAATGTGGAAAGTCTGTGGCTCTTCGACTCCAATCGCCGGCTTTGGATGGAAGACATACTCCCTGCCGAGGCTCGCAATTCATCCGTCCGTGCCATACTTCAGGATGCATGGGGGCGCACATGGATAGGACGTGACCAACGTGGTCTCGAACAGTTGAAGCGTGCAGGCTCAGGCTTCACCTTCATCCCTCGCTCATCCATTTCCCCTACCCTGCGACCGGGAACAGTCGTGACAGCCATTTGCGATGATTCAAGCGGGAATCTATGGATCGGAACCGATAGGAACGGACTTTTCTACCATGACGAGCTTACGCCCCGTTTCATCTCCTACGCCCTTCCCTCACCTCACCTAATTCTTGCCGAGTCAGACGATTGCGTCTGGCTCGCCACGGAGAACTCCGGACTTCTGAGATGGGATCCCGTCACGGAGACTACCACCACATTCACTGTCCCTGCCCACGCTCCGAAGCCACTATCACTTGCCAAGGCCAAAGGTAAGATCTTTACATCTCTCTCCGAAGGAGGATTATGGAAAGCCGGAGAGGATCATCTCGCTAAGATCATCACCGGCACGCGCGCCGATTCGATGCTGATAACCGCTCTCGTCACAATTCCCGGAGATGAAGGTCTGGTCATAGGCACCGCGACCGGTGAGCTCTACACATTCACCCCTTCTCCGGACCATGGCTCTTATATCTCCCTTTCAAGAGCTTTTCCGGAAGGAAGAGTCAACAATCTCTCTTGTGGGAAAGACAGCACCATCGCGATAGCCAAGGGGCGCAACGCCATTCTTTTATCTTCCACGATGAAAAAAGCGACTATCCTGAGAGGGCCATGGCAGAGTGATCTTCATTGCGTCATGAAAGACTCCCGCGGTCTCGTCTGGATAACATCGGCCGAGGGGATAGACCTGTATAGACCCGGGACAGGCCAATTACGCAGATTATTGGCCGACAAATCATCCGGAGGCTCCATTCCAGGTGCTATCATCGAGACTCCTGACGGATCCGTCTGGGCAGCAACGAGAAACGGACTGCTGCGCATGACGGTAACCACAGATTCCGTTACAGACGAACCGGTGGTCACAACCGCTATCTATGACAGCGCTGCCGGGATTCCTTCAGGTTACCTTGATCCTTCAGCTCTCGCTGCCCTCCCGAAGGGCGACGTTCTCGCCGGAAGTGCTGAAGGTGTCAGCCGTTTCCTCCCCGGACGCGGGCGCCGACCGACACGTCATCCGGCCATCCTGTTCTCATCAATCACCGTGGGAGGGAAATCTGTCCTCCCAGAAAGGACGGACAGCACACAATCAATCCGTATCAGCCATTCCGACCAAGATCTCACCATCAGCCTCTCCCCTGACAATCCTGCCGTTAGTGCCCGCGCCGGATTCCGATATATGCTTGAAGGGTATGACCGTGACTGGAAGACCCTTCCGCCCGGTGATCACATCATCACCTACACCTCCATTCCCTGGGGCAACTACAAGCTACTTGTCAAGATCTTCACGGGCTCGATCCCGACCGAAAGTGACCCGACCGAGCTTATCATTAAGGTCAGCGCACCCTTCTATCTGTCAACTCCCGCCATCATTCTCTATATCTTCATCATATTCTTCACTGGCGTCGGTATCCGTCGGTGGATACTGAGGATGCGACCGGCACAAACACATGTTTCACCTCTCCGATCACCAATAGCACAACCTGTTCCAACGACGCCCGGGTCAACCACCTCCGGTAAGACCGAGCCGGAAGAGGCCATGTCTCCTGCAAAAAAGCCGGAGCGTCTTCCTCTCCTCCTCATCCACTCTGACCGAGAAATGTTAAAGCGTACGTCCGATCTTCTCGCGCCACATTTTGAGGTCTTTACTGCAACCGATGGCGAAGCCGCTCTCATCATCCTGCGGGCCATACTCCCCTCGATCATTATCACAGGGACGCCTGATGAAACACAGGGCTTCAATATCCTCTGCTCCACTGTCAAAGCTGATCCGGCAGTCCGACATATACCCGTCCTAATTCTGGGTGATGACAAGGATCTCTCGACACGTGTCGACATGTTTCTTTGCAATGCCGAAGCCGTGGTGTCACCGGAGCTCCCCGCTCCCCGGATGATTTCCATTATCAGACAACTCATCTCACTGAGCGAAAGTCACTCAGGGACCATAATCTTTCCACCACTACCCACAGAGACTTCCATGGGAGACGAGGATACAAGCTCCGCCACCGACAGACTTCTACTGCTTCAGACAGTAAAAAGCGTTGTCGGCAACCTCTCACGGGCCGATTATTCTGTCGAGGAGCTTGCCACCACTCTCAGCATCAGCCGAGTCCATCTTTACAAGAGGCTCAAAGCCTTGACAGGAAAGACACCCGTAGAGATAATCCGTCTCATCCGCCTACACGAAGCGGCCATCATACTGCTCGGCGGCGACGTGACAGTCACCGAAACAGCCACACGTGTGGGTTTCAACAGCACGAAATACTTCACGCGCTACTTCAAGGAAGAGTTCTCACTCCTCCCGTCAGAGTATCGAACACCCATCGACAAACTTCCATCCTGACAGGACAACAGAGCACGTAACTACTGGGGCTTTGAGGGAATGCTAACTTATTTTAAGTCTATTCCACGCGGGGTTATGGTGTTTTTTTCGTACTTTTGCCGACTGAAAACACTATAAGCCAAATATTCATGCCTCACGATATAGCCCTGCTCGGCTCGACCGGCTCGATAGGAACTCAGACTCTCGACATTGTGGAGCGGTTTCCCGACCGGTTCAACGTGGCCCTGCTCGCCGCCGGACGTAATGTGGAGCTGCTCATCGAGCAAGCTGTCAAATTCCGTCCATCTCTTGCCATAATAGCCGACGAATCAAAATATGCCCGCCTTCGCGAGGCTCTCTCGCCGCTCGGGATTGAGACCGCTTCAGGCGAGCAGGCTCTTGCGGACGCTATGGACCGCTCTGATTTCGACACCGTGGTCACCGCAACCGTAGGTTACAGCGGTCTTCTCCCTACCGTCAGGGCTATCCTCGCCGGAAAAGACATCGCACTGGCCAACAAGGAGACTCTCGTGGTGGCAGGCGGACTGGTGACACGCATGCTCCGGGAGTCAAAGTCCAAAGTGATACCCGTCGATTCAGAGCATTCAGCCATCTATCAATGTCTGAGAGGCGAGGATCCCGCTGCCGTCAAGAAGCTCATCATCACGGCTTCGGGAGGTCCGTTCCGCACATGGAGCCGCGAGGAGACGGCCAACGTCACCGCAGCCCAAGCCCTCCGCCATCCGCGCTGGAACATGGGTGCAAAGATCACCATCGACTCCGCTACCATGCTCAACAAAGCCTTTGAAATCATTGAGGCACGCTGGCTTTTCGATATTCCGGCTGAAAGGATCGAGGCCGTGGTACATCCCCAGTCCATAGTCCACTCTATGGTGGAATTTATCGACGGTGCCGTCAAAGCCCAGCTTGGCATCCCCGACATGCATCTGCCCATCCGCTATGCGCTCGGCGACGCATCCCGTCTGCCACGCTCGGAGCGCGCCATGAGTCTGACGGATTATGCCACTCTGACTTTCGAGCAGCCTGATCCCGTCAAGTTTCCATGTCTGAGCCTCGCACCTCTTGCCCTTGAGCGCGGAGGCAATGCCGCATGTATCATCAATGCCGCCAACGAGGTGGCCGTTGCAGCCTTTCTGCGCGGAGAAATCTCCTTCCACGGCATCTATAATACCATAATGGAGGCTCTGGAAGCAACTCCGTTCATCCCCTCACCTACGCTCGACGACTATGTGGCCACCCATCATGAAGTCATCGGGTTCTGCAAAAACAAAATCAAAAAGTAAGCGATGGAGACATTCCTCATAAAAGCTCTTCAACTCATAGCCGCACTCGCGTTTCTCGTAATCATCCACGAGTTCGGCCACTACATCTTTGCACGAATTTTCGGCATAAGGGTCGACAAGTTCTACATGTTCTTCAACCCGCGTTTCAGTCTGCTGCGCTACGATCCTCGCACCAATAAGGTAGGACTTTTCGTGGTGCAGGGTGACGAGGAGAAAAAAACGGCCGATAAAGCCGCCGTAACGTTCAGCGTCGGCAAGCCTCATCCTGCACCCGAAGGTGAATACCGCCCGTCATGGCGCGACACCATCTACGGTATCGGCTGGGTGCCCCTCGGAGGCTACTGTGCCATCAACGGTATGATCGACGAGACCAACCAGAAACTTGACAGCGAGCCCAAGCCATGGGAGTTCCGCACCAAGCCCGCTTGGCAGCGTCTGCTCGTGATGGCTGGAGGCGTGCTCTTCAACTTCCTGCTCGCCATCATCATCTATGCCGGTATAGCCATGCACTGGGGAGAGAAATACATCCCCTTTGATGCCGCTACCGAGGGATTTGATTTCGTCCCTGCCGCTCAGGAGGTAGGTTTCAGGAACGGAGACATTCCTATTTCGGCCGACGGCAAGAAACTCGATGCTTCATCGGGCGACTATATGCTCCGCATGTGCGAAGCCAAGGAGGTCAAGGTGCTCCGAAATCACCGTGACACCGTCACCATAGCCATTCCCGAGAACTTCATCTTCCGCATCAACGATGCACAGGGATTCATGGCTTACCGTCTCCCCGTCTATATCGAGCGTCTCGTGCCGGGAGAAGCTGCCGCCAAGGCAGGGTTTATGGAAGGAGACCACATCGTTGCCGTAGACACCACCGCCACCCCCACTTTTACAGAACTTACTCCCGCACTCCTCGCAGCCGCCGGGAAGGAAGTTCCCGTGACTGTCGAACGTGACGGAAAGCGCATCACCCTTCAGGTGACACCCAACGAGTATGGCAAACTCGGCTTCCAGCTACGTCCTATCACTGAGATCTATACTCCCGTCACGGTCAACTACGGCTTCTTCGCTTCCGTCCCCAAGGGATGGGAGATCGGCACCAAGACCCTCGGCAACTACGTAGGATCAATGAAGCATGTATTTTCGGCTGAAGGAGCGCAGAGCCTGGGTGGTTTCGGCGCCATCGGCAACATGTTTCCCGAGCGCTGGAGCTGGCTGGCATTCTGGGAGATCACCGCATTCCTGTCGGTGGCTCTGGCATTCATGAACATTATCCCTATCCCCGGCCTTGACGGTGGCCACATCATGTTCCTGCTCTGGGAGGTAGTGACCCGTCGCAAGGTGCCCGAGAAGGTGCTTATCGCCGCTCAATATGTCGGCATGGCTTTCCTGCTGCTGCTCCTCCTCTATGCCAACGGTAACGATATATTCCGTGCGTTTCTGAAATAAAGACAGACAATGAAGACAATCACGCTAAAACGCGGGAAAGAGGACTCGCTCCTCCGTTTCCATCCCTGGGTTTTCTCGGGAGCCATAGCCGTGCTCCCCGAAGGACTTGAAGAGGGTGAGACCGTCCGCGTCACCTCCTCCGACGGCCGATGCCTCGGGGTAGGCCATTACGAAATAGGTTCAATAGCTGTCAGGATGCTCTCCCGTGAGGACAAGGAGATTGACAGCGCGTTCTATGCCGCACGTCTTGCCGCCGCATGGCAACTGCGCGAACGCCTCGGGCTCGTTCGCCCCGACAATACCACTTTCCGTCTCGTACATGGCGAGGGTGATTATATGCCGGGGTGCGTGGTGGATGTCTACGGCAACACAGCCGTGCTCCAGGCCCATAGCCCCGGCATGCACTACGCCCGTCATGAGATAGCCCGCGCTCTCACCGAGCTTCCCGGGGCCGGAATCAAGAACGTCTACTACAAGTCGGAGACCACTCTCCCCTACAAAGCCCGGCTCGATCCTGTCAATGATTACATAATAGGTGGTTTCGAGACCAATATCGCACTTGAAAACGGTCTGAAATTCAACATCGACTGGCTCAAAGGGCAAAAGACCGGTTTCTTCGTGGACCAGCGTGACAACCGCTCACTTATCGAGCGTTTCAGCCACGGCGCCCGAGTGCTCAACATGTTCTGCTACACCGGTGGCTTCTCAGTCTATGCAATGCGTGGCGGAGCATCACTTGTCCATTCGGTTGACTCTTCAGCCAAGGCCGTGACTCTCACCGAAGCCAATATTGAGCTTAACTTCCCCGGCGACACCCGTCACAAGGCTTTCGCGGAAGATGCCTTCAAGTATCTCACCGAAATGCCTGCCGATGCCTATGACCTCATAATACTCGATCCTCCGGCTTTCGCCAAGCATCGCGGCGCCATAAAGAACGCCATGGTGGGCTACCGACGCATCAATGCCGCCGCCTTCCGCAAGATAGCCCCGGGCGGGATCCTGGCTACATTCTCATGCTCGCAGGCCATCACCCGCGAACAGTTCCGTCTGGCCGTCTTCACGGCGGCAGCTATGTCGGGTCGCAAGGTGCGTATCCTGCATCAGGTCACTCAAGGAGCGGATCATCCCGTCTCCATCTATCACCCCGAGGGTGAATATCTCAAGGGGCTGATACTTCACGTCGAATGATAACATCACATCAATAATGTCACTAACCAAGTTAATAATTCCCGCAATGGCAGCACTCGCCATCACATCCTGCGCATCGTCAGGGAGCAAGAATGCACCCGCTCAGGATGACTTCGACTATACCGTCGATCGCTTTGCCGACATCGAGGTGCTCCGATACCAGGTGCCCGGCTTCGAGGACCTCACTCCCCGTCAGCGCCTCTACATCTACTATCTCACCGAAGCCGCTCTGGCCGGCCGCGATATCCTTTGGGATCAGAACGGTCGCTACAACCTTGCCATCCGCGATCTGGTGGAGGATGTCTATACCAACTACAAGGGTGACCGTGACGACGAGCAGTTCAAGGCTCTCGAACTGTATCTCAAGCAGATAGAGTTCGGCAACGGTATCCACCACCACTATTCCACCGACAAATTCCTCCCCCGCTTCACCCGCGAGTGGTTTGCCGCTCAGGTGGAGGCTCTTGACTCCAAGCCCGACGGAGAAGAGCTGGACACACTTTATACCGTGATCTTCGATCCATCAGTCATGGCCAAGCGAGTCAATCAGGCCGAAGGAGAGGATCTCATCCTCACCTCCGCCAACAATCTCTACGGAGGCGGAGTGACCCAGGCTGAGGTTGAAGCTTACTACAACGCTCTCAAGGATACCACCGATCTCACTCCCATTTCGTGGGGTCTGAACGCCCGCGTGGTCAAGGAGAACGGCAAGGTGACCGAGCAGGTCTACAAAGCCGACGGTCTCTATGGCGCAGCAATCACCCGCATCATCGAGAATCTTGAAAAAGCCTCGGAATATGCCGAAAACGATACCCAGCGTGCCATCATCGCCAAACTCGTGGACTTCTACCGCACGGGCGACCTCAAGAAGTTTGACGACTACTCCATCGCGTGGACCGAGGACACCTCCTCGCGCATCGACTTCATCAACGGCTTCATCGAGAGCTACGGTGACCCCCTCGGTATGACAGGATCATGGGAATCGATCGTCAACTTCAAGAATGAGGAGGCGAGCGAGCGCACACATACC
>CAZOOY010000077.1:0-9000 GCA_964581555.1 uncultured Staphylococcus sp. | reverse complement strand
GACTTCTTCGGCGGTGAGGTCCCCGAGATCTTCGACACCCACTCCATCGAGGATGCCGTCGCAACATCTGCCCGGATAGCCCGCAGCGGTGACACCGTGCTCCTCTCACCCTGCTGCGCGAGCTTCGATCTCTTCAAGAGCTACGAAGATCGCGGCCGGCAGTTCAAGGAGCAGGTGAAGCGTCTCGCTGAAAAGCATTGATCGCACCATTAACCGTCATTTTCACGTCACTCTCCATCACTCTAAATGTCAACACCTACATCCACAGTCCAGACCCCTCTGTCGCAGATGAGCTCTGTCAAGCCCAAGGCCGTCGCCTCGGCCGACAAGCACATCTGGGGCATCTTCATAGCGCTCTGTATCATTTCGGTCATCGAGCTCTACAGCGCGTCGTCGCGTGAGGTTTCCTCCTCATCCATCGGCGTGATGGGACCCCTCCTGCGCCATTTCGCCATGCTCTCGGTGGGTATCGGTCTCACCTGGTTTCTCTCCCGCCGTCACTATAGTTTCTTCGCGCTCTTCACCATTGTCTTCTCCGTCATAAGTGTCGCCGCGATGATCTACGTGATGTTCTTCGGACAATACATCAACGGCGCTCGGCGCTCCATGAGTCTGCTCGGCTTCGGCATCTATCCCGCTGAAATGATCAAGATTTCGGCTGTCCTGCTGGTGGCGCTCGTCATGTCGCTCAATCAGGATCGGAAGGGCGTAGGTATCACCCGCAAGGGTATGATAATCTGTGCAATAATCCTTGGTTTTTTCTGCCTTCTCCTTGTCAAGCAAGGGTTGACCAACACTCTTCTGCTCTTCGCCATCACTTTCTCCATGATGATAATAGGTGGAGTGAAAGTTTCCCATCTCCTCTACATGATCGGAGCATTCGTGCTGGCGGCTGCGGCTTTCGTCGGGTTTCTGTTCATTACAGAGAAAAGTAGTGAGATACCTGCCGACGCCACTCAGGAGATCGAGCTCGTGGGTGAGGGCGGACGTGCGGAGGGTTCACGCCTCTCTACCTGGATAGCCCGTCTGAACCGTCACAGTTCCGACTCAGTGCCCAAGTGGGAGATCGAGCCACGCGGAGTCAACCGTCAGGAGATCCTCTCTTACATGGCGCAGGCTCATGGCGGAGTCTACGGCGTCGGTCCCGGCAATTCCCGCGAGGCATCACGTCTCCCCCTTGCGTTCTCCGATTATATCTTCGCCATCGTGGTCGAGGAGCTCGGGCTGGCGGGAGGCGTGCTTGTCCTCGTGCTCTACCTCTGGCTGCTGGGGCGTGCATCCGGTATCGCCTCGCGCTGCAAGATCACCTATCCCGCGCTCATCGTGATGGGTATGGCGGTGATGATAGCCTTCCAGGCTCTCTTCCATATGGGAATCGTCACGGGTGTCTTCCCGGTTTCGGGGCAACCTTTGCCCCTGATTTCAAAGGGTGGCACCTCCATCATAGTCACATGTCTGGCTTTCGGCATAATGCTCTCGGTGAGCCGGACAGCCACACGTAGCGGCAATCGGTCCTCCGAGACCCGCGAGGAGCAAGAAGCTCTCCCGGAGCAGTTGCGTGACGAGAACAGAATGCAGTTATAGTCCATTAATCCATCATCCCGGAAAAAACTCTGAAGAAAATGAAAGTCCTCATCTCAGGGGGTGGCACAGGTGGCCACATCTTCCCTGCCCTCTCGATAGCCAACGCCGTGAAACGCCGTTATCCTGATGCCGACATCCTCTTTGTCGGAGCGTTGGGCCGCATGGAGATGGAACGCGTGCCTGCCGCCGGCTATCCCATCGAAGGGCTCCCGGTAGCCGGATTTGACCGCAAGAGAATATGGAGGAATTTCGGAGTGCTGTGGAAGCTGTGGAAGTCTCTGCGCAAGGCGCGTCGCATCGTCAGGGATTTCCGCCCGGATGTGGCCGTAGGTGTGGGAGGCTATGCCAGCGGACCCGTGCTCAAGGAGGCCCAGAAGCGCGGTGTCCCCACTCTGCTCCAGGAGCAGAACTCTTATCCGGGTGTGACCAATAAGCTTCTTGCACGCAAGGCTGATGCCATCTGCGTGGCCTACGATAACCTTGACCGTTTCTTCCCTGCCGACAAGATAATCAAGACCGGCAATCCCACCCGCAAGGGTCTTGAAGAGTGTACTCTCACCCAGGCAGAGGCCAAGGAGAAGCTTGGATTCGATCCCTCGAAGCCGCTCGTGCTCTCGGTGGGAGGATCGCTCGGCGCCCGCACCGTCAATGAAGCTATCGCAGCCTCTCTTGACGCTCTTTCCGCCAAGGACGTTTCGCTCCTGTGGCAGACAGGCCGCTACGGCGCCGACCACTTCGGTAAAGTGGCCGAGGGGTATCCTCTCGTGAAGGCAACGACATTTATCACCGACATGGATGTGGCCTACAAGGCTGCTGACATCGTGGTGTCGCGCGCGGGAGCCGGTACGATCTCCGAACTTCAGAATCTCGGTAAGGCCGTCATCCTCATCCCCTCTCCCAATGTGGCCGAGGATCACCAGCGCCACAACGCCGAGGCCCTCTCCACCCGTGGAGCAGCCGTGATGATTCTCGATGTCGATGCCGTGGAAAAACTTCCGGAGGCTCTCATGGAGCTGCTGGACTCTCCCGCCGAGCGTGAGAAACTCTCCCGGAATATCTCTGAGATGGCTCTGCGCGGGGCCGACGAGAAGATTGTGGACCAAATAGAACAAATTATCAGAAAATGAGCCAGGATCACGTTTTTAATAATATATATTTTGTCGGTGCAGGTGGTATCGGCATGGCAGCTCTCGAGCGTTACTTCCTGAGCCGCGGATGCCGTGTGGCCGGATATGACCGCACCTCCACCTCACTGACGGATGCTCTCATTTCCGAAGGGGTCGAGATCACTTTCGATCCCTCGGAGGAGACCATCCCCTCATCTTTCCGCAATCCACAGGATACGCTTGTGGTCTACACTCCCGCCGTGCCGTCCGATCTTCCCATCCTCCGATGGTTCCGCGACAACGGCTTCGAGATCATGAAGCGCGCCAAGGTGCTCGGACTCATCACCCGCAACTCCCGCTCGCTCTGTTTCGCCGGCACACATGGCAAGACAACCACATCGTCGATGGCCGCCCATATCCTTCAGAGTGGTGCTATAGGGTGCAATGCCTTCCTGGGCGGGGTGCTGAAAAATTATGACAGTAATTTTCTTCTCTCCCCCTCGTCATGTTACAGCGTGATAGAGGCCGACGAGTATGACCGCTCTTTCCATCACCTCACCCCCACGGTGGCCGTCATCACAGCAACCGATCCGGATCATCTCGACATCTACGGCACCGAGGAGGCCTATCTCGAAAGCTTCGCTCATTTCACCGAGTTAATCCGCCCTGACGGCGCCCTTATCCTCCATGAAGGGCTCAAATTGCGCCCGCGTCCTCAGGAAGGAGTGAAAGTCTACACCTATTCCCGTGACAAGGGTGACTTCCACGCCTCCTACATACGCCGCACGCCCGGTACGATCACGTTTGATATCGTGACGCCGCGAGGAGTCATCCGCAATGTCAACCTCGGAGTCCCTGTCGAGGTTAATATCGAGAATGCCATAGCAGCCGTGGCCGCCGTTACCGCTGCCGGCATCTTCGAGCCCGACGTCATCCGCCAGGCCATCTCGACCTATCAGGGCACGAAACGCCGCTTCGAGACGTGGCTCAAGGAGGATGGAGGAAACGGTCGAGTCATCATCGATGACTATGCCCATCATCCCGAAGAGCTCCGCAACTCCATAGCCTCCGTCAAGGCCCTCTATCCGGGCCGGAAGCTGACGGTGGCCTTCCAGCCCCATCTCTATTCACGCACCCGCGACTTCGCCCCGGAGTTTGCCGACGCTCTCTCGGCAGCCGACTCCCTCGTGCTGCTTGACATCTATCCTGCCCGAGAGGAACCCATCCCCGGGGTGACATCGGGAATAATCTTTGATAATGTTAAAACTGCCGATAAAGTATTAATACCCAAAGAAAAATTGGTAGAAACGCTGAAAAATAGTAATTTTGACATTCTTTTGACGGTAGGTGCCGGCGACATCAACACTTTCCTACCCGAGATAGTGGAGAACGCCCGCACAACCCGATGAAAAAACTTTTCTAACCCGAGTCATTCAGGTCATGCCACGCTATCTGAAGATAATATTCTCGCTGATGCTTGTCACCTATCTTATCATCGCGCTCACGGTCACAGCCATGACGCCTGACGATGAGTTGTGTACCGGCATGACCGTACAGGTGGATGAAAAGGGTAATGAGACAGGCTTCGTGACCCCCGAGGAGCTCGTGCGTGAACTCGACTCGCTCCCCGTCCTTGCCCGCGGGCTGGCGCTCGCAAATATCCCAACGGACGATATCCGTCGCCGTCTGCTGTCGCTTGACAAGATCGAGGATGCATCCGTGGTGCGCTACACCGACGGCTCAGTGCGCATCAAGGCCATTCCTATCGTGCCCGTGGCACGCATCTTCAGCTCGGACGGAAGTTACTACATCAATCGTGACGGCAAGCGCGTCAAGGCTTCGGCCCGCTATCGCAAGAACGTTCCCATAATCGAGGGAGACTTCGACGACTCCGACTCGCTTTTCACCCCCCTGACTCTTCTGCCGTTGCTCCAATATATCGGCGCTGACTCCGTGTGGAACAACTTTGTCTCCATGATCAAGGTCAAGTCGCCCCATGACATTCTCCTAATCCCCGTGGTGAGGGAGCATGTGATTAATCTCGGCGCCCCCGTGGATCTGGAGAACAAGTTCTATCGCCTGCAGCGCTTCTATACCGAAGTCCTTCCCACTCAGGGCTGGGAGAAATATGATACCCTTTCCGTCAAGTGGGACGGTCAGCTCGTAGCCACCAAGCGCCACCGCAAGGCTCCGCGCCTCATGGACGGGCGATATGAGGAGGATGAGTCGGTCGATACAGGCACTATGCTTGCAGGAGACGATGTGGCTCCCGGCCAGACCAGACCCGGAGTGAAGGCCCACTCGGAGACTCCCGTCCCGGGCTCCCGACCCAAGACGGCTCCGAAGCCCGAACAGACTGAAAAAATCAAGCAGGATTCAACTACCCGAAATACATAAAAAGACATATATTGACAAGCCATGGATGAAAAGACACTCATAGCCCTCGAGATAGGGAGCTCAAAAATAAAAGGAGCTGTCGGTACTGTCGACGCTACCGGTTCGCTCAACGTCAAGATAGTTGAGGAGGAGCGCATCTGCGACATTGTCCGCCACGGATGTATCCGCAACGTGGTGGAGACTGAAGCCGCCGTGCGCAATGTCATCACCAAGCTCGAGAAGCGTCTCGCTCCTCGCCGCATCCAGACTGTCTATCTTAATATCGGCGGCCGGTCACTCGCCTCCATGGTGACCAATATCGAGCGCCGTCTCCCCCAGGAGGCTGAGATCACCCGTTCGCTCATCGAAGAGATCACTGACGAGGCTCTCTCATCCACGCTCCCTGACCGTGACGTGGTGAGCGTGACTCCCCGTGAGATCCTCGTGGACAACTCGCCTGCTCCTCGTCCCATCGGTATGATGGGCTCCTGCGTGGGTGCGCGTCTCAATCTCATCACCTGCCGCTCGCAGATCCGCCGCAATCTCTCGCGCGTGATCGAGGACCGGCTCGGCATGAGTATCGCCGATACCTTCGTGCGTCCTCTCGCCGAGGCTGACCTTGTGCTCACTCCCGAGGAGAAAAGGCTCGGCTGCATGCTTGTCGATTTCGGTGCCGAGACCACCACGGTGGCCATTTTCAAGGGGGGCGTGCTCATCCATCTCGCCACTCTTCCTCTCGGCTCGCGCAATATCACCCGTGACATCACTGCCCTGAATCATCTCGAGGAGCGTGCCGAGGAGCTCAAGATACTCGGCGGTTCCGCCCTCCCCACCGGCCAGGACGCAGCAGGAGGTCCCGGAGAATATGCCATGATCAATAACTATGTGGGTGCACGCGCCGGTGAGATCATCCTCAACATCGTCAAGCAGATCGAGTATGCCGGCATCACGGCTGACCGTCTGGCCGAGGGAATCATAATCGTAGGTCGCGGAGCGCGTCTCAACGGCTTCAATCAGCGCCTCTCACAGATGTCGGGTATGAAGGTGCGCACCGGCACTCTCAGCAATCGTGTCCGCATCCTTGACGGTCGCATCTCTCCTGCCGATGCCGTAGACGTCATCTCCATCCTCGCCGAGGCTGCCCGCAACAATCCCCGCGAGTGTCTCTCTCCCCGTCAGCCCGAGCCTCGCCATGATGTCAATCCGGTTCCCGAACAGCCCGAGTTCCGCACGTATGCCGAGCAGCGCGCCTATGCCGAGCGTCAGCGTGCTTACGCCGAGCAGCAATCCAAGCCCGAGCAGGCTCCGTATCGCCAGCCGCAGGAGGAAATCCCGGCCGAGCATCAGCCCTACACCGGTCAGCAGCCCTATACCTCTCAGCGCCCCTACACCGAGACGCGTCCCGTGGGACGTCCGGCTCCCGCCGCTCCCGTCGACCGCAATCAGCCTCCTATGGCCGAGTACAGCAATCCTGCCGCAGGCGGACGCCCGGCAGTGGTTGCCCCGAAGATCGAGAAGGCCACCGATACTGATAAAGACAAGGATAAGGAGAAGGATCGTGGACCCAAGTCCAGCAAATGGGGCGTGGCTTTTGCCGCCCTTCGCGACCGTGTGGCCAACCTCGTGAGCGACACCATCTATGAAAATGAGGACGAGTAACAGAAGTTTCCAATAGATAATTCCAATAACAATGGCAGACGAATATAAACAGAGGCTTGACGACGCCTCGGCATTCACCCCGATTTCCAGCGACGAGTCGGATCCCATTATCATCAAGGCGGTGGGAGTGGGAGGCGGCGGCAATAATGCCGTCAACCACATGTTCAAGCAGAACATCCCAAAGGTGTCCTACGTCAACATCAACACTGACCGTCAGGCCCTGCGCAACTCCCTCGTGCCCACCAAGCTCCAGATCGGAACCGGTCTCGGTGCGGGCAATAAGCCCGAGGTGGCCCGTCAGTTTGCCGAGGACAGCGCCGAGGAGATAGCCCGTCTCTTCGACGATGACACGAAGATGGTCTTCATCACCGCCGGTATGGGTGGCGGAACCGGTACGGGTGCTGCTCCCGTGGTGGCCCGAATTGCCCGCGAGCGCGGACTGCTCACCATCGGTATCGTCACCATCCCCTTCGTCTTCGAGGGTCAGGCAAAGATCAAGAAGGCAATCGCAGGAGCCGACGAGATGGCTCAGTATGTCGATGCGCTCCTTGTCATCAATAACGAGCGTCTCACCGAGATCTACGGTGACTTCAACTTCCTGAACGCGTTCGGCAAGGCCGACGATACCCTCTCGGTGGCTGCACGTTCCATCTCGGAGATCATCACATCGGAGGGTCTGATCAACCTTGACTTCAACGACGTGGACTCCACGCTGCGCAACGGTGGCGCCGCCATCATCTCCACCGGCTACGGAGAAGGGGAGGGGCGTATCTCTGCCGCCATCAATGATGCCCTCAACTCACCTCTTCTGAAAAACCGTGATATCCTCGGCTCCAAGAAGCTTCTCTTCAACATCTTCTTCAACCCCGACGCCGAGGAGGAGTTCCTCATGTCAGAGACAGCCGAGCTCACCTCGTTCATCAGCTCCATCAATTCCGAGGTTGACGTCGTGTGGGGCGTAGGCTTCGACCGCTCGCTCGGCAACGGGGTCAAGATCACCATTCTTGCCGCCGGATTCGATGTCACCATCCGCGAGGAGGAGGACGCCCTTCTGCGCCAGCAGGGATCGGGGAGTCCCTTCGTGTTCAACGGCAACAAGAGTGCCTCTCAGCGCAAGCAGGCCGCCGGAAACAAGCAGGCTGATTCCGAGGCCCGCGAGGGATCACGTTCCGCCTCTCAGGCCGCTGCTCCGAGCCGTCCCGAGGTGAGCGACCAGCGTATAGCCGAGGAGTACGGCTCATCCAAGATCAAGGATATCACCGGCAATAAGGACCGCTCATCCATGATCATCCTCGGTCTCAATCAGCTTGATGACGATAACGTCTGTGACACTCTCGACCGCTATCCCACCTACAAGCGTGACCGCAAGATAGTGGAGAGCATCCACAACGGCGCCTTTGACACCGGTGTGCGCACCAACTCCACTCCCTCCACCGGCCAGACATTCTCCTACGGAGGCTAAGCGCCTATTTTAAATATGTATATATACCAAGCGAGGAGTTGATATCACATCGACTCCTCGCTTGATAATAAACCAATCATTATCACATTTCTTGCAATGGAAAAAGTAATCTTGCTATGTACTTTATAAACGTTGCACGGCGAGGATGGTTCACGCGTTATGAAGTTTTTTTCAAAAAAAATTATCAGCGCTTTGTAAAATGCTGAGAAATAGCTAATTTTATCATCCGAATAAATCAGTGAGGATTTTTAACCCGGGTGGGCAACCATGTTGCCCGGGGAAATCATTAACTTTGCATCAAAGAAAAAACGACACACTATATGGCAAAGAAAGACACCGCTCCCAAGGGAGCAAAAGAGAAAGATAAAGAGACTGACCCCGCGAAGGCCAAGCTCGCGGCTCTGGCGCAGGCCATGGGCAATATCGAGAAGAACTACGGTCGCGGTGCCATCATGAAGCTCGGTGACGAGCAGATTGAGGACATCGAGGTGATCCCCACCGGCTCCATCGGCCTCAACTATGCGCTCGGAGTGGGGGGGTACCCCCGCGGACGCATCATCGAGATCTATGGTCCCGAGTCGTCCGGTAAGACCACTCTCGCCATCCATGCCATCGCCGAGGCCCAGAAAGCAGGCGGTATCGCAGCCATCATTGACGCCGAGCATGCCTTTGACCGCTTCTATGCCGAGAAGCTCGGCGTGGATGTCAATAACCTCCTCATGGCCCAGCCCGACAACGGAGAGCAGGCTCTCGAGATAGCCGAGCAGCTCATCCGCTCGTCGGCCATCGACATCCTCGTCATCGACTCCGTGG
>CAZOOY010000076.1:0-9022 GCA_964581555.1 uncultured Staphylococcus sp. | reverse complement strand
TGGCGAAAGTGAGGGGCCAGATGGAGTTAGACCGCCCCCAGTTGATAAGTTTGTCAAGAGAGCCGACGATTACATTCGTGCCGGACTCCTGAAGCTCCTTGACGAGCTTTTCAATATATTCGTTGTCTTTCCATGCCTCGTAGGGCATGCCTTGTGCCGTTACTTCCATTCGAGAGCTCCTTTCCGCCAGGCATAAACGAGGCCCAGCACAATGATGCCGAAAAATACTGCGATAGCCGTGAGGCCCTGAGTGCCGAGTTCATGGACTCTGACGGCCCAGGGGTAGAGGAATACAGTCTCGACGTCAAACATCAGGAATAATATCGCAAACAGATAATAACCCACCTTGAACTGAGCCATTGACTCGCCGCGGGTGGGAATGCCACATTCGTAAGCCTCGCCTTTCTGAGGATTGAATGACTTGGGCGAAATCAATCCGGCGAGCCAAAGCGCAACAGCCACGAGGGCGACTCCGGTCAAAAGGGCCACCACCGCGAGGGTCGCATTTTGAATTGCTAATGCTATCATATTAAGTGTTGTATCGTATTCTCTTTCGGTGTCGCATTGGCCTGACTGACAGTGCGATCGGTCGGGCGTACGTAAGGTGCTGAGAAGAGGGTGCGTTTTCGCTCTGCAAATATAAGCAAAAATTCCTAAAGCCTAAAACTCTTTTTGATTTTTTTTAACTGTCAAGGTTATTATCCACAATCGGTTTAGATGGGGGCGATCCTGACTGCTTTAGATTTGTTTTTTAGAGGCAGATTTCATAAATTTGCGCTCATAGTAATCCCTTAAACCGAAAATATCATGCATAGCGATCCTAAAGACTGCCTTTACTGTACCAACAATGAGACTCTCCACAATCTGATGATCGAGATAGCTCCTCTGAGCGTCTCGAGAGCTTTCCTCTTCAAGGAACAGACCTATAAAGGGCGTTGCCTCGTGGCTTATAACGGTCACGTCAACGACCTTAACGAACTTTCGGATGAAGAGAGGAATGCATTTATGGCCGATGTGGCCCGCGTGACCCGTGCGATGCAGAAGGCATTCAATCCCGAAAAGATAAATTATGGCGCTTACAGCGACAAACTGTCTCACCTGCATTTCCATCTTGCGCCTAAATATGTCGACGGTCCCGACTACGGCGGCACTTTCCGCATGAATCCCGGCGAAGTTTATCTTACCGATGGCGAATACGCCGAGATGATCGGGAAGATCAAGGAGAACCTTTGACGAGGCTCATATTCCGTCGCCTCATCCTGATTAGTACGTAATATTGTATAAATTCATCCGATCATGTCGTCACTGCTGAAAATCTTCTGCTGTAATCTCAACGAGTATATCACACTCTCGGGAGGTGAGAGTCTTGAGGAAATAGCCGCCGGGCTTAGGAACCGCCTCGGATTCGAGCCGGTCTGTGCTCTCGTCAACAACAAGATGGAGAATCTCCTCTACAGGGTTTATGCTCCCAAGCAGGTGGAGTTTCAGCCTGTGACGTCGGGTGACGGACGTCGGGTCTATACCCATTCCCTCTGCATGGTGCTCTACCGGGCGGTGAAGACCGTCGCTCCGTCGGCTTCGCTTGTGATGAGCCATTCGGTATCGGGAGGCCTGTATGCCAAGGTGTCCGGTATTACTCCCGATGAGGAGACAGCCGGCGCTATCAGAGGAGAAATGGCCCGGCTTATTGCAGCTGATCTACCCATCGAGCGGAAAGAGCGTCCGACGGCCGATGTCATCAGGATGTTTGAGGAGCAGGGACTGATGGCTAAAGTGAAACTACTCCGTTCCCTGCATGAGTTATATACAGTCTATTACAGACTCGATGGTCTCTGTGACACCTGGTCTTGTCCCTTGGTGCCACGGACAGGTATGCTTCGCTCCTTTGATCTCCTTCCTTACGAAGAGGGATTCCTTCTGCTCGGCACTTCGCCTGACGATCCGGCCCGGGTGGCCCGGATGATTCCTCAGCCGAAGGTCTTCAATGCCTTCAGGGAGTATCGTCGTTTCAACAACATAGTCGGTATCAGCAATGCCGGCGATGTCAACGAGATGGTAGAGTCAGGCCAGGAGGGAAATATGGTCAATGTGGCTGAAGCCCTGCACACTAAGTATATCCGCGAGATAGCTGACCGTATCACCGGCCTTCATCGTGAGGGTGGGGCAAGGGTCGTTCTCATAGCCGGACCATCGTCATCGGGCAAGACCACGTTCACGAAGCGGCTCGGGGTAGAGTTGCTGACCAATCTGATCCGTCCCGTGATGATCTCTCTCGACGACTATTTCGTGGACCGCCATCACACTCCGCTCGACGAACATGGAGAGATGGATTATGAATCACTCTTTGCGCTTGATCTCGAACTGTTCAATAAGCATCTCAATGCTCTCATCAGGGGCGAGGAGATCGAGCTCCCGCGTTATAACTTCGAGAGGGGCGAGAGGGAGTTTGTGGGAAACGTCATACGGCTTGAACCGGACTCCATTCTGCTCATCGAAGGTATCCACGGACTTAATCCACAGCTCACGTCGGAAGTGGAGGAGCGCATGAAGTACCGTATCTATGTCTCTGCGCTCTCCAGTATCGCCATTGACGAGCATAACTGGGTGTCGACTACCGACAACCGATTGTTGCGTCGAATGATCCGGGACTACAAGTACCGCGGGACATCCCCTCTTGACACAATAGCCCGCTGGCCGAGCGTGCGTCGCGGTGAGGAGAAATGGATCTTCCCCTACCAGGAGAATGCCGACTCCATCTTCAATTCGTCACTGCTTTTCGAACTCGGAGTGATACGCGACGAGGCAGAGCGTGTGCTCCGCACCGTGCCACGCGACAGGGTTGAATACGCCACGGCTTATCGTCTGCGTAATTTCATAAGCTATTTCAAGCCGGTGTCCTCGCGTCTTATTCCGCCAACGAGCCTGCTCAGGGAATTCCTCGGCGGCAGTTCATTTCACTATTAAGCAATAATCCCGTGTATATCCGCGTTAATAGATGGATATGGAAAAATATATACGTTGCTTAATAATTTCTCTCTTTGCAGCGCTCGGTCTTACCGCCTGTCATGACGATGACGGGCCTGACCCCGTGGATCCTACTGTCCACCGCACGGTGCTGGTATATATGGTGGCCGACAACAGCCTCGGTTCGATGGGATGTGACCGCAAGGATATCGAGGAAATGCTCAAGGCCGTTAAGGCCGGAGGGCTTAATGGGGGGCGTCTCATGGTCTATCACGGACGTACTTCGACAGATACGAATCCTCCTCAGTTGCTGGAAATAACCCCCGATGGTCAGTCGTGCCTCAAGGCTTATCCCGTGGCGACCGAGGATGGCTCAAAGATCTATTCCGTGGACCCGGAACGAATACGGGAAGTGCTCGCCGACACTAAGGAAGTAGCACCCGCCGAGGAATATGCCATCGTGTTCTGGAGTCATTCCAACGGTTGGCTCGGCCCCGCCACTCCCGATGACAACCGTTATCGCTCATTCGGCGATGATAGAGGTCATCATATCACTATCCCGACTCTCGCCAATACGCTTGCAGGTGAAAAATTTGCATTCATATATTTTGACTGCTGCCAGATGGTGAACGTCGAGAGCATGTACGAGTTGCGACACCTTGCGCCTGTTATAGTCGGCTCGCCCACCGAGTTGGGCATTGATGGAATGAGATATGATCTGAATGTCCCCCTCTTCTTCATATCCGAGCCTGATCTCGTGCTTGCAGCGCGCAACACGTTCGGTGATTATTCCGCTAACGGCCTCGAATGTCAGATGGCGGTGGTCCGCACGGATGGCCTCGATGAACTCGCCTCGGTCACGCGTGAGATCTTTGCCGGTGTCACTTCTTATCCGGAGGATGTTTCCTCCCTTCAACGCTATTGCCGTCCCAATGAGAGGTGCTGGAGCTATGATATGTATGACTATATGAAGGTTCTTACAGCCGATCGGGAGCCTGCGCTTTTCGCGAAGTGGAAAAAAGCTTTTGATTCAGTGATAATCTATGCTGAAACTACCCCCAGAGCTATCAGTTCGACTGCTTACCCCCTCTATGTCACCAGTTACTCCGGCCTCGGGACCCACGTCATAACATCTCCGGCTGATATTTCCTACCGATGCTATGACGAGATGGCATGGTGGCGCGACGTTGTGTCCGTTTGTCCGGCCTATAAGTAAACGATTACCCAATTTCTCTATTAAAATCTCCGAATGATCATGCTCCAGACTGTCGAACCCGTAGATTCTCTCCCCAATCCCGCCAAAGAGCTCGCCTCGTTGAAGAATATGTCATTTGACGATCTCATCCAGACTCTTGTCAAGGATGTTGTTCATTTCGCCATATCGATCGTGCTGGCTATTGTGGTGTTCTATGTGGGTAAATGGATCATCGGGCAGATCTACAGGGTGGTTGACTCTATCCTGCGTCGTCGCAATGTGGAGGCCTCGCTCACCACATTCGTGCTGAGTTTCGTCAAGATTGTCCTCTACTTCATTCTCATTGTCGCGGTCATCGGTATTCTCGGGCTTGAGACAAGCTCTTTCCTCGCCATCTTTGCCTCCGCCGGTGTTGCCGTCGGTATGGCGTTGAGCGGCACGCTTCAGAACTTTGCGGGAGGAGTCCTTATTCTTATGCTGAAACCGTTCAAGGTCGGAGACTATATCGAGGCCCAGGGCTACGCCGGTACTGTCAAGAAGATCGAAATCTTCAATACGGTCATCACCACTCCTGACAACAAGACTATCATTATCCCCAACGGCGGCCTCTCCACAGGCTCCATCAATAACTCCACCGCTCAGCTCTACCGCCGCGTTGAGTGGAAGATCGGTATCTCATACGGCGATAGTGTCGAGCCTGCACGCAAGGCCATCCTTGACATGCTTCTTGCCGACCCCGACGTGCTCCGCGGACCCGACTCTCCTGCCGGCGATGGCACGGATCCCGTGGTGTATGTGGCTTCTCTCGATGACAGTGCCGTCACTCTCTCGATCCGTGCCTGGGTGACCAAGGAAAATTATTGGGGTGTCTTTTTCCGTTTCAACGAGCGCTTCTACGAGGAACTTCCCGCGAAGTCAGGAATTTCCTTCCCCTTCCCGCAGCTTGATGTCCATCTGGATAAATAGTGCTCGAAGCTCCGGGTCTCACGCGGGGGAATCATTAATTAACATAATTTAATCGGGTTTATCCGCAAAATCTGTGTATCTTTGCGGTAAGGGTGTATTTTTGACCTTTTTCAAGTGCAACGGTGTTGCCTTAGTTTTTCTCCCCTCTGATTTTATCGCTCATCTCTACGCCCTGTCTGTCCCCTCTCCCTCCCCCTCGTGGAAAAAAGAAAAAACTACATAAATGACAAGTAAATGGAATTACTGTCCCCTTACATCCGACGAGCAAGAAGCGGAATCCCGGCTGGCGCAGCGCTATTCGGGAGTCCCACCCATTAGCGAGCTGCTTGCAGAACGGGGTATTTCCACGATCGAGGAGGCTGAAAAATTCTTTCATCCCTCGCTCAAGGATCTTCATGACCCCTTTCTCATGCCCGATATGGACCGAGCCGTCGCCAGGCTCAACCGCGCCATGGGGTCGAAAGAGAAGATAATGGTTTATGGCGACTATGATGTCGACGGAACCACAGCCGTGGCTCTTGTCTACAAGTATCTCCGCAACTATTACTCCAACATCGAGTACTATATACCCACCCGCACAGAGGATGGATATGGCATCTCGCGTTCGACCATTGACATGGCTGCCGAAACTGGGGTCAGTCTCTTTATTATCCTTGACTGCGGTATCAAGGCTACAGATGAAGTGGCCTATGCCCGAGAACTGGGTATAGACTTCATCATCTGTGATCATCATGTGGCCGACGAGGTGCTCCCTCCCGCGGTGGCCATACTTAATCCCAAGCTGGAAGGCTCCACCTATCCGTGTCCCCATCTTTCGGGGTGTGGGGTGGGCTATAAACTCATGCAGGCGTTTGCCATCTCAAACGGCCTCGGCACCACCGACCTCGAGGGAATGCTTGATCTTGTGGCCGTCTCCATCGCTGCCGATATCGTGCCGATGGTGGGCGAGAACCGTATTCTCACATATTTTGGCCTGAAGCGTCTTAACTCCAATCCCAATATGGGCCTGCGTGCCATCATCCGCACATGCGGGCTTGCGGGGAAGGAGATCACGATTTCTGACGTCATCTTCAAGATAGGCCCCCGCATCAATGCGTCAGGCCGTATGCAGAGCGGCAAGGAGGCTGTGGATCTGCTTGTGAGCCGCGACGCCGCCGATGCGCTTGCAAAGGCCAAGGAGATCGATCGTTACAATCAGGACCGCAAGGAGCTTGACAAGCAGATCACGGAGGAAGCCAACGCCATCCTCGAGGAACATGCTGCTTCTCTTGCCGAGAAGAAAGCTATAGTCATCTACAACAAGAACTGGCATAAGGGCATTATAGGTATCGTGGCCTCCCGTCTCACGGAACTATATTATAAACCCACGGTGGTGCTGACCTATGCCGGCGGACTTGCCACGGGATCATCCCGATCTGTCCAAGGGTTTGACGTCTATGGAGCCGTGGATAGTGCCCGGGATCTTCTTGAGAATTTCGGCGGACACACCTATGCCGTGGGCCTTTCTCTGAAAGAGGAGAATATACCCGAATTCACACGTCGATTCGAGGAGTATGTCACCACTCACATCCGTCACGATCAGCTCAAGCCCACTCTCGATATTGATGCATATCTGACATTTGCCGATATCACTCCCGATTTCCTTCATCTCCTGCGCCGCTTTAATCCTTTCGGTCCCGGCAATTCCAAGCCGGTATTCTGTACACGCTCAGTCAAAGATTTCGGAACGAGCAAGCTTGTCGGGAAGCAGAATGAACACATCAAGCTCGAGATCGTGGACGATACTTCCGGTAAGGTGATCAACGGTATCGCTTTCAATGCTGCCGAATATTTTGATCACATCCATGCCGGGAAGCCGTTTGATATCTGTTATACCATCGAGGAGAACAAGCGTAAGTCCGTACAGGCTATTCAGTTGATGGTGAAGGGGATTTCTTGCCGATGAAGCACGCTGTCCTCAAGCGTTACTGGGGATATGATGACTTCCGGCCCATGCAGGGAGAGATCATTGACTCCGTGCTGGCCGGTCGCGATACCCTTGGTCTTCTTCCCACAGGCGGAGGCAAGAGTCTTACGTTTCAAGTCCCGGCCATGATGCTGCCGGGACTAACCATTGTGGTCACGCCCCTCATCTCTCTCATGAAGGATCAGGTGGATAATCTGCGTGCCCGTGGCATTCGTGCCGTCCTCTTTCATTCCGGGTTGACCCGTGCCGAAAAGGAACTGGCGATGACGCGATGCCGACTCGGGAAAGCCCGTCTCGCCTATGTGTCGCCTGAGCGACTGCAGAATCAATCGTTCCTTGCCGAGCTCCGCGCCTTATCCGTGAGCTTGCTTGTTGTTGATGAGGCTCACTGTATATCTCAGTGGGGTTATGATTTCCGCCCGTCCTACCTCCGCATTGCTGATCTGCGGCGTGTCATCGGGGAGGATGTGCCGGTTCTTGCACTCACGGCCTCTGCTACTCCCGAGGTGGCGACCGATATCATGAACAAGCTGGGCTTTCCCCGGCCAAATGTTTTTGCACGTAGTTTCAGCCGCCCCAACCTTAGCTACCTTGTGAGGTTTGCTGACTTCAAGGAGGATATGCTTCTTAAAATTCTGCAAAGTGCGTCGGGATGCGCTATTGTATATGTTCGCTCGCGCAAGCGCACGCGCGAACTGGCCGATCTGCTGATGCGGGAGGGAATAAGTGCCGAGGCTTATCATGCCGGACTTTCTCCCGAAGATAAGGAGTTGCGTCAGGATCGGTGGAAAAATGATCAGGTGAGGGTGATGGTGGCTACCAATGCTTTCGGAATGGGTATTGATAAGCCGGATGTGCGGCTCGTGGTTCACTTCGATCTCCCCTCCTCCCTTGAGGAATATTATCAGGAGGCCGGACGTGGAGGTCGTGATGGCAAGGAGTCTCTTGCGGTGGTGATTGCATCCCGGGGAGACAAAGGTGTCCTTACCCGTCGCGTTAGCGAGGCGTTCCCCGACAAAGATTTCATTGCGTTTGTCTATGAAATGGTCGGCAATTTTCTCGATATACCGGTAGGGGAAGGGTATGAGCGCGTTTGTGAGTTTGATTTCAATACTTTCTGTAGAGTTTTCCACCTTCCGCCAACTCCTGCCCACAGTGCATTGCGTATTCTCACCCGTGCGGGTTACCTTGAATTTATTGAAGAGACCACGTCGCGTTCACGTCTCATGGTGGTCATGAAAAAGGAGGACTTGTATTCCCTTGATCTGGACCCCGTGACCGAGGAGGTCTTCCAGTGTATTCTCCGCACGTATACCGGCCTCTTTGCTGACTATGTATATATCAATGAGGTGACGATAGCGACCTCTCTTCGTATTTCATCCGATGCGGTCTATGATTCTCTCTTGTATCTGAATCGTATTCATGCCGTGAGCTATGTTCCCAGGAAAACCACACCTTATATAGTATGGACCACCTCCCGGGAGGAACCTAAGCATCTCATCATTCCACTCGAGGTGTACGAACGGCAACGTGAACGTCTCGAAAAACGTGTCGGGGCGATGAAAGATTTTGTCTATGGGGTGGATGGTTGTCGCGCGGATATCCTGCTCCGATATTTCGGGGAAGATTCCGGCGGGGAGTGCGGCAAGTGTGATTTCTGCCGTCAGAAGCGTCGGTCGGAGGACTCATCATCTCGCGTTCAGTCGATCCGGGAGGGCGTGTTGTATCTTTCTGGACGCCCCGGAGGAGCCGAAATGAAGGATATTCTTGTAAATCTCGTTTCTGCCGGAAAGCAGGATGAGATAATTGCTAAGGTAAGGGAAATGGCCGATGAAGGTCTTGTTGAGATTGACGGCACGAGGATTAAGCGTGTTCAGAAAGAAAAGAAGTTCTGAGGTGAATCCTTAAATAGATGTTAATAGAATGCGAGT
>CAZOOY010000075.1:0-9311 GCA_964581555.1 uncultured Staphylococcus sp. | reverse complement strand
AATTAATGTGAACGAGTATCAAATCTGTGTTGTGTCTAGGCTATAGGATAGGAGTAATGGCCGGTGACCAAGTGATCCAAAAGTCTTTCAGAAACATGAAATAATTACCCCAACCTCCGTGATCGATACCCTTTCGCTTGAGGTATTCCCGAGATTCGGCAGAGGGAGAGATAATCTCATACTCAAGAACCATTGTTCCGGCTGATGGATATTTCTTACCACCGAATTCAGCAGGGTGAAAAGGTGGGAGAGCAAGCACAGCGAGTTCGAGTTTCTCATCAACTTCAGGCGCAATTTTTGTTTTTATCTTTGATCGGATTATGTTTCCCTTCTCATCAACAAGAAAACGAATTGTGATCCAACCCCATTCTCCAATAAAAAAGTGATGGGCAAGGTCCTCGGGCTGTCGGAAATTTTGTCGCATATTGAATCTCACACGTGTATGCCCTCCTGAGGAATAAGGCTCCTTAAAGGCTTGTTTCGCTTCTTTGAGTGTCGGGTAGACTTCGTAGGAAGGCCAATCTTTCCTTGCGTATGCTGTCACCTCGGCAAGTTCAATCATATAATTGGCAAAGGCTGTACTATCAGCCATATGCCTAAGTCTCTTCAAGCGTATGCGGTCAGATTGTTTTTGCCATTTTTCCTTGATATGTTTTTCCTTAACCTTTCTTTCCTTGGTTATCTTCTCTATTTCTTTGGTGATGTTGGGAAGATCCGCATTAAAAGACGTTTGACCAAGTAGATTAATTGAGGGAAAGAAAAAACATAATAATAGAATTATTATTTTCATCTTTATTTTGGTAAGATTATCTCAAATGTCATATTCGTTAAGAAATCTTCTCATTTTTTTGTTGAAATGATGATTAATATGATGCGAAAATACGATAAATTTGAATAAAATCCAAATACAATCGTTAAAATTCGTAAGGTTGTCTTAAGCTGTGTATTGGACAAACAGACAGCTTAGTTTCCACTCCTTTTGTCGTATGGTGAGGAACAGTTTTTTTGTTTAAGTTTGGATTCCGTCGGCAATATTTCAGTTTGCAAGTCTTACTCCCCGGTCCACCTGCGTGGTTTATTGGCTTCTTTTTTTACCTCTTAAGGATGAAAAAAGCATCCGCCGGAATAGTGGGCGGATGCTTGGAAAGCCCTGTGGAGGGAGAGGGCTTACTTCACGATTTTGCGGGTGACGGTGCGTCCTGACGTATAGGTGTCGGCTTTGATAAGGACACCTTTCGCGTCGGCATCCACGCGAATACCCTGGAGGTTGTAGTAGACAGTGGAGATTACGTCATCGACATCAGAGTTAATAATATCAATGGCAGTAACACCACCACCTACGGGGATTGCCTCACCGAGACCTCCCATTTCATTGGCGGCGCGGACGGAGTAGACATCGCCTGAACGCGAGGGAGTCACGTCATACTCAGGAACTGTGGTAAAACCGATCACCTTTCCGTTGAGGCAGACGGCCCAGCAGGAGACGTAGTCATTGTCGTCCCATACAACCTTGTTGTTTTTCAGCAACACGTTGGCCGGCGTGGGAGCCTGCTCAGCAATACTTGCAGGGTCCCAGTTGTCTGTTCCACCCATAACGGCATCATAGTTGTAGGTGTCAGCCTCCTCTTTGGTGAGTATTGGATTATTGGAATGATTATCACCAAAGGTTGTCTTGCGACCGCTGAGATCGATCGGAGAACCGTTGGTGGTCATTGAGTTATACTCGGCGAAGCGCTTGGGCCAGCCGTTGCTCATCTCGTTCCATCCGGCAGCTGAAGGTCTTGCAGTCATCCTGGTGTCGATATAGACAGCGATGGGAGTACCGCTGCCCCAGGGACGGCCGAGTGTGTAGTTGCCGTCGACGGCATCGGTTTCCCCGACTATCTCGCAATCCTTGAACACGTAGCCATACTTCCGGGGCACGGAGGGAACGGCGAGATAGCCACCTTGCTCGCACATCTGCAGAGTGACCCCGTTGTAGAAGACGTCACCCTTGCCACAGAGGAAGTCGGTGCGTCCGCGGAGCACGCCACCCTCGAAGTAGAAGCGTCCTGCATCATTGTTGGAGACATAGGTGTCCTGATAAGCCCAGAGGCAGACATCTTTCATCACGGTCTTGTTGGAATTGTCGTTGAGCACGATGTCACGGCCTCGCTTGTCACCCATGGAACTCTTCATCGTGAGGTGCTGGAAGTAGGTGCCTATGGCTGCTTTCTCAAGGCGTAGGACATCTCCCTTGCCGATACCCTCCAGAACGTTTGCGGCGCCGAATCCGTTGTCACCCTCCGATGCGGGAACGGTATTGGTGATCACCACCCCCGTCATGCTCTCGCCGATGAGAGAGAGGTTGGGAGTAGAAATATAGGTGGTGGGATCAGGATAGTTTTTATCGTCAAGACCTTTCTTGGTGGCAGTCTCGCTCGCGGGGAGGCGATAGAAACCGTCATGGATGAAGATGCGGAAGCGTTTGGTCTTATCGCTGCGTGAGGCTGCGGACTTTAAGGCTGCCACGAGCTCGTCCACAGTGCTGACCTCTGCATCATAGAGAGCCTTGGCCACTGTGGGACGGGTGCGGGTTGTAAAGGTCACGCTTATTGGATCCTTGACAGCATTGTCGGTGAGATCCGTCACGCTGTTGGCGGGAAGAGTGAAAGTGTACTTCTGTCCGTAAGAAAGGTTCTTATATTCGAAGAGGATAGTCTTGCCACTCACTGATGGCTCGAGGGTAAGAGTGCCGAGGGTGGCCCGGGCATCTTCGCTCACCTTGACTTTTTCATCGAATGTGAGAATAATCTTGCCGTTGATCGAGGCTGATGAGGAGCCTTCGGCAGGAACGACGGAGAGGAGCTTGGGTGCGGTTCCGTCGTCAAGCATCTTGGCCGTACCGACGATATAGGACGCTCCGAGGCATGCGCCGTCGTTGTCCGACTTCGTTCCGTCGACATTTGAAGTTTTATCTGCGATCCAGCGGATATATAGATTCTTCTGATTATTGGCATCGGCGGGAAGAGAGAACTCGCCATCGGTCCAATTCTTGGCACCCTGCATGAAAATCGTGCCGGCGTTTTTCCAGGTCTCGCCGTCGATGGAATACTCTACATTGTATTTCTGGTAGGCATTGTAGTTGTAGACCATGGCCGTGATAACCTTGATGTCAATGAACGCTTCGGCATTGATCTTCGTCTGCCAGTAATAGTCGCCCAGACCGGTTGTGCGCCAGTTGACTGCGCCGGGACGGCCTTCGTATCCTCCGGCTGCCTCGCTCTTGTCAAGCCAGCCTGAGGTGGCGCCGGCTGCCGTACGAAGCACGAGGGCGGCTGCATCATTATCGTCTGAAGCAAAGTCGGCTGCACGTCCCTGACCTCCGGCCTTGACGAAGTCCCAGCCGGCCACGAAATCAATGGCCGAATAGTTGGCGATGAAATCCTTGTCGCTGTCCATCTCGAATGAGATCTCGCTTGATGACTGACCGTCACTCCAGTTGGTGAAGGTTAGAATGGGATTGCTGACGGCGGTGAGGGTGACAGTTGTCCCAGCCTCATACATATTCTTGCCGTCGATCACTTTGGGTGCAGGGGTAGGAGTGACCATGTAGAGCTTGGCGCCTCCGTCAACTCCGTAGGTGAGGGAGTAGGTGGTAAGCTTCTCAAAGTTGGCTGTGAGAGCTGTGTTGCCTGTGACGGTGTGGGTGAATGATGATTCCTCGGAGACGATCTTTCCTGATGCGTCCGTCCAGTTGATGAACTTGTAGCCAAAGTTCTTTTCGACTGCTATCTTCACGAGCGTACCTTCGTCGTACTCATCGGTCTTCGGGGCGATGGTGACGACTCCTGCTCCTTCAGGGGCGGTCGTAGCGGTGAGAGTAAACTTCTTGACCTCCTCTGCAGTACCGTTGACGGTTCCTTCGATACGGACGTCGCTGAATCCTCCCTCCTTGCCATTGCCCACACCGATTGTGGCGAAGAGAGAGAAGCCGTCGGTTGAGGCGAGGGCTGCCTGCTGTTCGGGAGAAAGCTCGATCTCAAATCGGGGCGTATAGTTGTCCTTTGAGCCAAACTTGTCATCGGCCTGAGTCTTGTTATTACGCGGAGCGGTGAATGTGCCGAGGGGGATAAGTTCGCCTCCGCTCTTCCGCACGCTTACGTTGACGCCATCTTCGGCATCCGTGCCGAAGCGGGCAATGTAGGCGCTGACTTTGGTGGGAGTGAATGTGAGTCCCTTGGCGGGCTTGATGGACCATTCGATCACATCGCTTGCGCCATTGGCAGGCTGAATTTTGACAAAGACTACTTTCTTGCCGCTGGCATCGACTGTGTTGGTTGTCCCGGTCCCGGTGATGTTGGCCAGGCCCTTGTCCACGGTGGCGTAGGTAAAGGCGTCTCCGGGAGTGACGGTCACGTCCTCATAGTTGCTGCTGTTGAATGACCAGACGGCCGAGGCCGGTTCATTATTATAGGTGACGCCGCCATGGAGCGGAAGTACACCCAACAGACAAGCCAGAATGAGAACTGCGTTCTTGATTCTTTGTGTCATAATGGTAAAGATGAAAAAGGTTGGTATTAAATTTATCGTATGTAAAAGGGTAAATTAAAATCCGGTCTACTGATAAAAGAAGTTGTCGAAGTTGAATCCCGGGTCGTAAGAGATAATTCTGAGATCAGGACATATCTGTTTAAGGTCATATTCGATGAGCCCGTCGCTTGTATAGCGGCCACCCCAACCCAACTTGCCGTTGACCCGGATGCTTTTTTCCTCCGGGGCGTAGCTGAACTTGACCAGAAACGATGGGTCAGATTCAGATGCCATCGTTACGGAGGCAAATAGATTCCTATTGCCGCTCCTGTTTTTGGGATCGACTTTTATGCTTCTGACCGGGATGGGATTGTGGAGTTTCGCCGGAGTGGTTGCATTGGCCGGCCCGGTCTGCCAGCGGGAGGGATTGAATGTCCTCCATCCGGGCTGTTCATCCTTGCTGTCACCTCTCTTGATCTTCATGATAAGGTATTCCACAATGGGAGCATCCGGCGTGAACCTGAAATCAAAATCACAGGTAGTATCGACGAACTTGTCATAGAAGTTAGGACCACGCATGAAGAATCCATCCTTGTCGCATCCGAGAAATATAGCATGAAAAGCGGATGCTCCCTCAACGTAATATATCAGGACGGCGGCATAGTCGAACTCCCGGCTATCGTCGGCATTTTGCCGGAGAAGATCAGTCAGAGTGGTGTAAGCATAGGGCAAAGGCTCGTATGTATTGTTAAGCCTTCCCACTCGATCCAGCCCTCGTTCAACGATTTCGATATGGTCAGCCCACGCTCTGTTCTTTCTCAGCCATTCATGAAAGTTACCTACTTGTATGAGTCCGCTCCATCCGCGGGCCATGCAGTAGCCGTTAATAGCCTTGGAAACAATCCTCTCTCCCTCGCGATGATTGTCACGGATATATCGGGCAGACAGTTGTTGGACCGGCTCGAGAGTGTTCTGATAGCGCAGATAGTCCGACATGACATCATAGCTGTCAAAATCAGGGAGAACGTTGGCTGTCGAGTTGGCATAGTCAAGAAGGAGGCAGTAGGAGGCGAGAATACAGACTCCCCCTTCGTTGAAATAGGCTCTGTGGAAGGCGCGCCGGTCGCGTGGAATCGTTGACAGTCCGGGATTCAATCTATCCTGGCCTTTCTCATGGCCGGAGACTGACTTGTATTTGAATTTCCATTCCGTCTCCCCCTTGAGGAGAATGTAGAAATCCTTGTCGGGACTCTTGGGCACGGATACTTTACAGTTGCCGTTGTCGATTATGTAAGAACTGTCGTTACCTTCATCAGTCTCGTTGAACCAATTCCATACTCCGTTTTTCTGATCAGGCTTGTACTCATACCATTTGTCACCTTTCTTTTCAAAATAGCCCCCCTCGTAGAGAAATTTTTGAGCATAGGCTATATTGGTGCTGACAGTAACTATCAGCACCGTTGAAATGAAGCGCAAAAGGGATGTCAGTCTCATCATGATTCTCAGGATCGAAGTATGACCGGAGTCTTCGGATTACTATCGGATCACGACTTTTTCACCTTTGCGGACGTAGATACCGGGAGTGGGATTGATGACTCTGCGGCCCATGAGGTCAAAGAGGGGAGCCTCGGCGTCAGCCTCATCTTCCGCTATCTCGAAGATCCCGGTAGTGTTGCCGGAGGGATTGGCTATGTGGAAGTCGCGGATGAGAGTGACACCATCCTGTGAACCCTTCACGCTGAGGACCGAAAGACGCTGCGAGGATGCTGTGGGGGTGAGGGTAAGGATATTGTCGTGGATAGTTGCGGTCATCCCTTCGGGGCACACTGCCACCTCATAGGAGGGAGCGGTATAGCCGGCAAAGAAGTCGCCGAGATTGATCTCCTGCGGCCCGTCGAGTATGAAGTTGGGAGCTGCCACCCAAGCGAGATATTCTTCAAGATCGGTGTAGAAGTCACCGTCACGATCCTCGTTGTTGTTGGCCACGGTGGGGTCGGTATCTGTCAGAGCCTCAAACCAATCGGGGATACCGTCAAGGTCAGTGTCCCAGCCATCGGCGCGTGAGACGGTCTCTATGTCAAGCGATTTATAGCCTCCGGCATCTTTCTCGCAGTCGGGCAGTCCTTTCTTTCCGGTGTAACGGCCGGTAGTGGATGTGGTGCCGTTGAGGGTCTCGTTGATCACACGGCTGTCATGATTCAGGAGCAGAGGCATATTGCAGCCCACGTCGGAGAGTACATTGCGGAACGCTGCCTTTGCGGTCTCGACGGTAGCGTTGCTCGGGAAGAAAGGCTCGGAATTCCAGGGCTCCCAGTCGAGCACCTGACCGTTGGAGGTCTCGTAACGATAGGTTGTGCCCTCCTTGTCCTCCGTGATGGAGCCATCGGTATTCTCGCGGAGATTGCCCGATACGTAGGCGCTCTGAGTGCCCTTCCCGACGCCCTCGAACTGATGGCGCAGCAGAAGATTCTGGCTTGTTGCGGGGCCGCATTTGTAATAGTTGTTGACGAAGTTCAGCTCGTGTGTGCCGCCGTCGGTAGCGCGTGAACCCCAGTTGTAGACCACATTGTTGAAGATGTCATGATGGCCGTCATAGAAACCGGCACCGTCAAGACCTCCGGAGAGGCTCCAGTTACGTCCCTCGCAGTGAGCCAGCAGATTGTGGTGATAGGATCCGACGAGACTTCCCATTTCGCCGCCGCCGATGGTGGCTGCATAGCCGTGGGCCACATGTTTGCCCTGGCGATCATACTGTGTGGCGTGGCCTGCATAGTTCAGAGCCTCACTGATGATGGTGCGCTGCAGGGTCATGGTCTTTGCGCCACGTGACGAGAATCCCTCGTCGATGGTCCATGCGATGGAGCAGTGGTCCATGATGGAGTGGTCATTTCCGGTCATGCCCATGCCGTCCGATGTATTGGGATTACCTCCCATGGAGTCATTCCAGTCATCGGCTCCTCCGAGGTATAGACGCATGAAGCGTGTGATGCCGTCGCTCTGCATGCCGAATGCTTTTCCTCTCATGAGGATACCCTTGCCGGGAGCTGTCTGTCCGGCGATGGTCACGAACTTGTCGCTTACCACAAGGCGGTCCTTGAGAGTGATCATGCCTGCGATATCAAACACGATGGTGCGCGGTCCCGTCACTTTTTCGATTCCATAGCGTAGTGTGCCGGGAGTGTTGGCATCATCTTCAAGAGAAGTCACGTGGTAGACGCTTCCTCCGCGACCACCGATGGCATAGCGGCCGTAGCCCTCGGCTCCGGGGAATGCATCACGGCGGATCTGGAATGTCATCACTTTACCCGTGTGGACAGTCCCGTCGGCCTCTACCTCGTCCACTCTCCACCAGTAGCGGTTGAGCGGAGAGAGACCTTCTGCGGTAAAAGTGGGGTCTGCACCCTCATACTGGTAAATGGTAGCGTCGGCCACGGCGGTGGAATCAGTTCCGAGTACGAGTTTATGGGAGACGGCCACATCGGCTCCCTTCCATGAGAGGGTCAGGGTGCCGTCATCAGCATCGGCATGATAGTCATGATTGGTAGGAATTTCGTCCTCGATACCGAAGGGACTCGCATCAAACTCCAGACCACACATCTGGATGCTGGTGGTGGAGTACTCCTTGCCGGGCTGAGGGTCTGTGATATATTTGATAACTACCGGCTTTCCGTCCTTGGCCTCAAACTCTACGTAGGATCTTCCCACATCTGAGGCTTTGAGATCATCCTTGTTGGTGGAATAGAGGGCACCTTTCACTTTCATGACACCATCAACTTCCACATTGACCGGTGGAAGGATCTGGTTTTTGTCCGTGTTGTGGTGATATGCTATCAGGGAGTGAGCACCCGGTGATAGGCCCTCTATGGTGAGGACAAATACAGTCGAACCTTCGGTGACTTTCACGAGATTATTGTCCACGAGATTGCATGCGAGGACGCCATCGCCGAAAAGCTTCATGCCGGCCTGGACAGTCTGCTTGTTCCAGTTTGAGCCAAGTCCGTCGGCCTTCCCTTCGGCCGATAAAGTGAGAGTCACACCGTTTTCAAGAGTCTTGCTGTCGGTCTCGACACGGTTGACAGGCCACGCTATATAATTTGGTTCCGTTACTTCGGTCGTATTACGGCCGGGAAAATCGAAGTCGATATTCTGAGCTGAAAGTGCCAGAGAAGTCAACAGAGGTAGAGAAAGTAAAAATTTGCGCATGTTTAGTGGATAAATGATTCAAGGTAAATACATGTATATCTTCCGCAAAGTTAAGAAATTATCGGTAAATATGAAATAGCGGAGCATGTTTTGATCTTAAATCGGACTGGAAGCCGGACAATTTACTGACGATTGTTGTATATATGCCTGGTATACAAGAAATTTTTAGTAAATTTGTGGTATGAAGGACTTGACAGTTTCAAATATTGAGAGGCAGAACGTTTTGAACAACCGTTATGCTGTGGATGCACTTCAGGAGAACCTTGGTCTCACCGGGATGTTCTTCGAGGGAGAATACCGTTTCACAAAGAAAATGGTAGCTGATTTCTATGATGTGGACTTATCAACGATAAATCGATATATAGCCCAGTACGAGGATGAACTTAAATATAATGGTTATTTTTTATGTAGGGGTAAACTGTTGAAAGAATTGAAGTTGCAATTTGGTCATGTCATAAATGAGATGACCAAAACCACTCAACTCGGACTTTTCAATTTTAGGGCAGTCCTTAACTTGGGTATGCTCCTGACCGAAAGCGATAAAGCTAAACAGGTTCGTGCTCGTATACTTGATATAGTAATCTCTACAATCAATA
>CAZOOY010000074.1:0-9424 GCA_964581555.1 uncultured Staphylococcus sp. | reverse complement strand
TACTTTTTTTAGAGGTTTATTAGTTTGTGATTAATTAGTTTGATGATCGCATCTTGGGAATCCCGTCATTCCGGGCAAGCTTTATTACCACAGACATAGTTACGGTTCAATACCTGAAAGGGGTCAGGAAAATGATAGCGTTGACGAGATCTGTCTTGGAAGATAGTTTTTGATGGTTAATAATAGGGGTTAGATATTCACATGGTATCGATTTAATCTCAATCCTTCGTGGATTTACTTCAAAACGATATGCAAAATTAAAATTATATTTCCATGTTTCCAAAAGATTGATGTCTTTTTTTCGTCTAAAAGATTTAAAAGATGAGAGGTCCTGACGGGGATAGTTCTTTTTTTTACCTGTTTCAGTTTTTTTACTTAACAATTTTAAAACTATTTTAAAGATAATCCTTATCTTTGTGACTTCATAGGGTTGCGGCACGCCATAAACAGCCGTACCTGCAATTTATTTTTGACTGTTATAATTCTAAAGGTACAATAAATCAAGATGAGAAAGACCATCAGACTGAAGAAAGGCTTGAATCTGAACCTTACGGGAGGGTTGCCCACCACGGCGGTATCTTCCGTGGTCATCCCGGCCTCTGTCGCCGTCATTCCAGATGACTTTCCCGGCTTTCAGCCCAAGCTTGAAGTGGCTGAAGGAGACAGTGTGGCAGCCGGCCAACCTCTCCTCCGTGATAAGACCGACAACGACGTGAAACTTGTCACTCCGGTGGCAGGTGTCGTGGAAAGTATTGTGAGAGGAGCACGTAGAAAGATTGAGCGCATCGTCATCCGCACATCTGAAGCAAACAATAAAATATGCTTTGACGATAGCCACTCCGATACCGAAAGTATGAAGAGGCTTCTCAAAATTTCCGGTCTATGGGCGATGATCCGCCAGAGGCCCTATGACATCGTGCCAACAGATGGAACTGAGCCTCGTGATATTTTCGTCACAGCGATGGACACTGCTCCACTTGCCCTTGATCCGGAAGAACGGGCCGCTACCCGTATAAATCTTCTTGAGGCAGGCGTAAAGGCGTTGGCCATGCTTACAAAAGGACATATATATATAGGTGTAAAAGCCGGCTCAACGCTTCCTGACATACAAGGAGCAGAGGTTGTTGAATTCACTCCTCTTCATCCCGCCGGAAATGCCGGAGTACAAGCCGCCAATATTGCTCCCGTAAACAAGGGAGAAAGCATCTGGACTCTCGACGTCGCCACTCTGGCGATGATTGGCAGCCTTGTCATGGAAAAATCAGTTGATTTCTCTGTGAGAGTTGCTCTCACAGGAAGTGAGCTTAAGAATCCGAAGGTTGTGGAGACGGTACCCGGAGCGGATATCGCCGATCTCCTAAAGGATGACATCAAGGATGACGGACAGACCCACCGAATAATTTCCGGTAACGTACTGACAGGTATTCCCGTGGGATTGGATGGCTTCCTTCGCTTCCCCTATCGTCAGGTCACCGTGATACCGGAGGGTGATCATGCTGATGAATTCATGGGTTGGGCTTCAATGAACCCATCTAAATTGAGTGTCAACCCCTCCTTCCTCGGAAAATTCTTCGGAAAGAAATTCAATCCTGACGCACGCCTGCTCGGTGGCCGCAGAGCGATGATCATGTCGGGCGTCTACGACAAATATGTTCCGATGGATATCTTGCCGGAATATCTTATCAAAGCTATTATCGCCAAGGATATCGACCAGATGGAAGCGCTCGGAATATATGAGGTCGCTCCTGAGGATTTTGCCTTGGCAGAGTATGCCGACCCCTCCAAGATTGAACTCCAGCGTATAGTCAGAGAGGGGCTCGATTATTTGCGCAGCGAAGTTTAACCACCTCTCCCCCACTTCAACCGCTAAAGAAAAATGAAAAGTTTAAGAAAATATCTCGACAGCGTCAAACCGCATTTTGAACCGGGAGGAAAACTCCACAGTTTCCAGAGTGTCTTTGACGGCTTTGAAACGTTCCTCTATACCCCGAATACCACTTCAGATCCCGGAGAGGTCAACATTCATGACAGTCTCGACTCCAAACGAATCATGATCATCGTGGTTCTTGCGTTAATGCCATGTCTACTTTTCGGAATGTACAACACGGGCTATCAGAACTGGCTCGCAGCAGGAGCAACCGAATTTCCGTTCTGGCAAATTATGGCTTACGGCTTTCTCGCTGTTCTTCCTCGCATCCTTGTCGCTTATGTCGTCGGTCTCGGTATTGAATTCGCTGTCGCCCAATGGCGCCATGAGGAAATTCAGGAAGGATTCCTTGTCACAGGCATCCTCATTCCCCTCATCTGTCCGGTGGAGACACCGCTCTGGATGCTTGCGGTTGCAACCGCTTTCTCCGTTATCTTTGTCAAGGAGGTGTTCGGCGGCACAGGCTACAATGTATTCAATGTCGCACTCGTTACACGTGCATTCCTTTTCTTTGCCTATCCGGCCCAAATGAGCGGCGACAAAGTTTTCGTGTCGTCACAGAAGATACTCGGGCTCGGCCACAATCTCCCGGATGCATTCACGGGAGCGACTCCTCTGGGTCAGATCGCCTCATTCACAGGTGATAAGCTTGAGCTACTTAACCTCAGGGGCGACGTGATCTCCACCTGGGATGCATTTCTCGGGCTTATCCCCGGTTCATTTGGAGAGACCTCCACTCTCTGCATAATCCTCGGAGCTTTACTTCTGCTTGTAACCGGCATTGCATCATGGCGCATAATGCTCAGTGTCGTTGCCGGTGGCCTCCTGATGGGATGGATAGCCAATGTTTTTCACACACCCACCTATCCCGCGTCTTTCCTTTCGCCACTTGACCAGCTCCTCTACGGCGGTTTTGCATTCGCAGCCGTTTTCATGGCAACTGATCCGGTAACCGCAGCAAGGACAGGCACAGGCAAATATATCTACGGTTTTCTTGTGGGTATCGTGGCGGTACTTATTCGCACTTATAACAACGGGTATCCGGAAGGCGCAATGCTCGCTGTCCTGTTGGCCAACGCGCTCGCACCCCTCATTGACTATTGTGTTGTGCAGACCAATGTCTCGCGTCGCAAGCGTCGTCTGCAAGCCCGGATTTAATCACGTCGACACTTTCACTGAATCATGAATAAGCAAAGCAATACATACACGATTATCTATATAATCGTACTCGTCGTGCTTGTCGGAACAGCATTGGCTGCAACCTCCCTTTCGTTCAAAGGACGACAGCAAGAGAATATCAATGCCGATAAGATGAGTCAGATCCTTGCGGCAGCCCTGATCACCCCTCAGAAAGGTGAGGTCGTTGCCGATTTCAACAAGTATATCAAGGAGCAGTTTGTAGTCAACGAACAGGGTGACACCTTGAATGGAGTGAATGCTTTTGATGTAAACGTTTCGGCCCAAAGCAAACTCGCGGCGGACAAGCGCGAACTTCCGGTCTACGTCTGCAATACACCTGACGGAGAGACCAAATACATCCTACCGGTGTATGGAGCCGGTCTCTGGGGCCCAATCTGGGGCTATGTGGCATTCGACAAGAACGGCACAACAGTCTATGGAGCTTATTTCGCCCATCAGGGAGAAACTCCCGGACTCGGCGCGGAAATAGAGAAACCCGCGTTCAGCGACCAGTTTAAGGGAAAACGTGTCTTCAAGGATGGTCGTTTCCACCCAATTGCAGTCGTAAAAGCCGGACAACTTCCGTTAAACGGCGAGGACTATGTCGACGGTATCTCCGGAGGCACCATAACATCAAAAGGTGTAGGCACTATGCTTGACAATTGTCTTTCACCTTACCGCCGTTTCCTTCAAAAACTTGCTGAATAAGTCACCTCAATCTCCAAAGTCTAATCAACAGCTAAAATGGCAGAAAAGATAAAAAATAAAGAGGTGCTCTTCAACCCTCTTTCCAAGAACAATCCTGTGGTTGTGCAGATACTCGGCATCTGCTCAGTTCTTGCAGTCACCGCCAAGCTCGAGCCGGCAATAGTGATGGGTATCTCTGTAATCGCGGTGCTCGCATTCGCCAACGTGATCATTTCCCTCATACGTAACACTATTCCCACAAATATACGTATCATCGTCCAGCTCGTAGTAGTGGCGGGACTTGTGGTAATTGTGGATCAGGTTCTTAAAGCTTTCGCCTACGATGCCTCCAAGCAGCTCTCCGTGTTCATCGGACTGATTATTACCAACTGTATTCTGATGGGCCGTCTGGAAGCATTTGCGATGGGCAACAAACCATGGCCCTCATTTCTCGACGGAATTGGTAACGGTCTCGGGTATGCCCTCATTCTGGTAATCGTGGGATTCTTCCGTGAACTCCTCGGTAGCGGCACCCTCCTCGGCTATCAGGTCATCCCTGAGAGTTTCTATGAAGCGGGATATGTCAACAACGGACTCATGATCCTACCCCCCATGGCTCTCATCGTTGTGGCATGCATCATCTGGGTTCAGCGTTCAATCAACAAAGATCTACAGGAACAGTAACACTAATCGACAACCTCTGACAATATGGAAAATTTCAACATATTCATCCGGTCGATCTTTGTCGACAACATGATATTCGCTTACTTCCTCGGCATGTGCTCATTTATCGCCGTGTCGAAGAATGTAAAGACAGCCTTTGGTCTCGGCATTGCAGTGACATTCATGCTTGTAGTCACCCTACCTGTCAACTATCTTCTTGAGAATTATGTTCTGCGTCCGGGCGCCCTCTCATGGCTCGGAGAGGAATATGCTGACGTTGATCTGAGCTTCCTCTCCCTCATCATGTTCATCGCAGTGATCGCTTCCATGACTCAACTTGTCGAGATGGCCGTGGAAAAGTACTCCCCCGCCCTTTACTCCTCGCTGGGAATTTTCCTGCCGCTCATCGCTGTAAACTGTGCCATTCTCGGTGGTTCACTGTTCATGCAACAACGTGACTTCCCGAGCATATGGACAGCCGTCTGCGCAGGTGGCGGATGGGGACTCGGATGGCTGCTCGCTATCACGGCTATCGCTGCGATCCGCGAGCGTCTCGCTACTTATTCCAATATTCCCAAGCCACTCCGCGGTGTCGGAATCACATTCATTCTCACCGCACTCATGGGGATTGCATTCATGAGCTTCCTCGGCATAAAGTTATAACAGAATCTTCCCAAACCTCTTAAATTATAATCAGTAATGCTGACGATAATAACAGGCGTGTGTATTTTTCTACTGATCACTCTCTTGCTTGTGATCATCCTGCTCATCGCCAAAAAATACCTCGTACATTCAGGTAAGGTGAAAATCACAATCAATTCCGATACCGTCGTGGAGGCAGACTCGGGAAAATCACTCCTCTCCACACTGGCAGATCAGAACATATTCCTCCCCTCCGCTTGTGGCGGTAAGGGTAGCTGCGGACAGTGTAAATGTCAGGTTTTCACAGGAGGTGGCGACATTCTTCCCACAGAGAAAGTCCACTTTTCCCGCAAGGAACAGCAAGATCATTGGCGTCTCGGATGTCAGGTCAAGATCAAGGAGGATTGCAACATAGGTATTCCGGCGTCCGCTCTCGACGTGAAAGAATGGGAATGCGAGGTCATATCCAACAACAATGTCGCGACATTCATCAAGGAATTCATAGTGGCTCTCCCTCCGGGCGCTCACATGGATTTCATCCCCGGATCATACGCCCAAATCAAGATCCCCGAATTTGAGATGGACTATGACAAAGATATCGACAAGGCTTCCATCGGCGAGGAGTACCTGCCTTCCTGGGAAAAATTCGGTCTCTTCACTCTCAAATGCAAAAATACCGAGAATACAGTGCGCGCCTACTCTATGGCCAACTATCCGGCCGAGGGTGACAGGATCATGCTTACGGTCCGCATTGCCACTCCTCCGTTCAAACCTAAACCTCAGGTTGGATTTCAGGATGTAATGCCCGGTATCGCATCGAGCTATATCTTCACACTCAAACCCGGTGATAAAGTGAGGATGAGCGGCCCCTATGGAGATTTCCATCCCATCCTTGACTCTAAGGCTGAGATGATGTGGATAGGTGGAGGTGCCGGAATGGCTCCGTTACGTGCTCAGATCATGCATCTCACAAAGACTCTTGGAATCAGGGATCGCGTGATGAATTACTTCTATGGAGCCAGAGCGCTTAACGAGGTCTTCTATCTCAATGATTTCCTGCAGCTCGAGAAAGAATTCTCCAATTTCCACTTTCATCTTGCTTTGGATCGCCCGGATCCCGCTGCTGATGCGGCCGGTATCAAATATACTCCCGGTTTCGTCCATCAGGTGATCTATGAGACTTATCTTAAAGATCACCCCGACCCCGAAGATATCGAGTACTACATGTGTGGTCCCGGCCCGATGAGTTCGGCAGTCAACAAGATGCTTGACGATCTCGGAGTTGACCCGACGTCCGTCCACTATGACAATTTCGGAGGTTAAGCAAAAAATTCAATCCGTCTTTTCCCATCAGGAAAGACGGATTTTTTATGTTCAAAAACATACTTTACGGACTCGGTTTTTAAACATTGGAACTTTTACGACCGTTGATTTGCTTTTTTCAATGAAAAGCTCTAAATTCGTGAATTTAAAAATCACAGGGTTACCTGATTCCAATTCGAAATCTCACCCTATCAATCTCTTCTTACCGAATATATCGTCTAAACTAATTACGGAATCTAAATAATAAATTAATAAATATAATGAGCTATCTTAAATTTGATAAGAACCTCATGATCAACCTCGAGCAGTCGCTCCCCAAGGAGATGCTCAGGACCAATCAGTCGGGGGCCTATCATTGCACAACGATAGTTGACTGCAACACACGCAAGCAGCACGGTCTGCTCGTGGTGCCCGTCCCTGAATTCGGCAATTCGTGGCATGTTCTCCTATCTTCGCTCGATGTTACTGTCTATCAGCACGGCGCCCCCTTTAATCTCGCCCTCCACCGCTATAGCGGAGGAGTCATGAACCCCAACGGCCACAAATATATCCGCGAGTTCGACTGCGAAAGTGTACCCCGTACCACCTATCGAGTAGGAGGTGTGATTCTGACAAAAGAGAAAATATTTATCTCCAACGAGAATCGTATCCTCATTCGCTACACTCTCGTAGAGGCCCACTCTCCTACAACACTGCGTTTCCGCCCTGTGCTTGCATTCCGCGATGCCAATGAACTTTGCATCGCCAATGATGCACTTAATACTGAAATACCGGAGATCGATAACGGAGTCTCGGCATGTCTTTATAACGGATATCCCCGCCTTTTCATGCAGTTCTCCCACAAACCTCAGTGGACCTACGATCCCCACTGGTATAATGGATTTGAATATGTCAAGGATCTTGAGCGCGGTGTCCCCTACACTGAGGATCTCTGGGTGCCCGGATACTTTGACGTCCCCATCAAGAAGGGTGAAAGCATCATTTTCTCGGCAGGTCTCAGCGAGGTCTCACCTCGTTCGCTCAGCAAAATGTATGAGAAGGAAATCGCGCAGCGCACATGCCGCACATCCTTCTTCAACTGTCTCAAGAATGCTGTCAAGCAGTGTTATCTCAAAGATGGTGACGACATGTTCCTCATCTCGGGATATCCTTGGGGAAAAATTCTTGCCCGAAACACATTTATGGCTCTCCCCGGCGCTACAATCGCCATCAATCATCGTGAAGATTTCGAGAAAATAGCCAGAACTGGTCTTGCAGCCCTTGACCATTTCATGGAGACCGGCAATCTGGATGAGCGCATTCAGGGTATCGATCTTCCGGATATTCCTCTCTGGGCCGTCTGGGCACTCCAGCAGTATGCCAAGGCATATTCACGGGAGGAAGCTGCCGAGCGTTATCTCGGAGATATCAAACGCATACTCGACTTCATTCTTGAGGACAAGCATCCTTATCTGAAGGTAGAACCTCAGAGCGGAATGGTCTATACTCATGGTTCAGACAAACCAATGTCCTGGATGAATGCTTCGCTCGGAGGGCGTCCCATCGTTCCTCGTACCGGCTATCTCGTGGAGTTTAACGCCCTGTGGTATAACGCGCTTATATTCGCTACCCGTCTCACCACAGGAGCCGAGCAGGAGAAGTATCAGGCAGCTGCCGATAAGATGGCACAGCCTTTCGTGCAGACATTCCTTAACGATTACGGTTATCTCTACGATTATGTGGCCGGAACGTATGCTGACCCCTCAGTCCGTCCCAATATGGCAATCGCAATCGGACTTGATTACTCACCCCTCGATCGCCGTCAGCGCAAGCGCGTACTTGACATCGTGACTCGCGAGCTTCTCACTCCGAAGGGTCTCCGTACCCTCTCGCCCAAGAGCTTCGGTTATCGACCCAACTATCTTGGATCTCCCGAGGATCGCGAGATGGCGCTCCATAATGGTCCAGCCCGTCCTTGGCTTATCGGATTCTATTCAGATGCTTATCTCAAGGTGTTCGGCATGAGCGGTGTAAGTTACGTTGACCGTATGCTCATCGGTTTTGAGGACGAAATGACTCAAGGCTGCATCGGATCCCTCTCACAGCTCTATGACGGGAATCCTCCCTATGTGGGTCGAGGTGCCATCAGCCATGTCACCAATGTGGCCGAGGTGCTTCGTACACTCACAACGCTGAAAAAATTCACAATGGACTAAAATACCACACTCACACCCATGAAAGCATTAATGTTCGGGTGGGAATTTCCACCTCACATCCTCGGCGGTCTCGGCACTGCCAGCTACGGTCTCACTAAAGGCATGTGGGAGTGTGGCGACATGGAAATAACATTTGTAATACCCAAGCCATTCGGCGACGAAGACAAGAGTTTTGCCAAGATAATCGGTGCCTCTCAGGTACCCGTCGCCTGGCGTGACGTGAGCCGCGAATACGTTGAAAGCCGCATCGGTAAACTGATGGATCCCGACGAGTATTTCCGTCTCCGCGACCACATTTATGCCGACTTCAACTACATGCGTCTCAACGACCTCGGCTGCATTGAGTTCTCAGGTCGGTATCCCGACAACCTCCTTGAAGAAATCAACAACTACTCTATCGTCGCCGGCGTCATAGCCCGCACGGAGCAGTTTGACATAATCCACTCTCACGACTGGCTGACTTATCCTGCCGGTATTCACGCAAAACAGGTCACCGGAAAGCCTCTCGTCATACACGTCCACGCTACCGACTATGACCGCTCACGCGGCAACGTCAATCCCACCGTGTTCAACATCGAGCGCGACGGCATGATTCATGCCGACCACATCATCACCGTGTCAAACCTCACACGCCAGACAGTAATAGAGAAATACGGCATCGACCCCGCCAAGGTCACCACCGTGCACAACGCCGTGGTGCCCTTGAGCCAGGAGTTGCTCAACGTCACTGCAAACAAGCCTAAGGAAAAGGTCGTGACCTTCCTTGGCCGCATAACCATGCAGAAAGGCCCGGAATATTTTGTGGAAG
>CAZOOY010000073.1:0-9458 GCA_964581555.1 uncultured Staphylococcus sp. | reverse complement strand
GGCCATGGAGTTGTAGAGATTGTGAAGGCCGTTGAGCGAGAGATCAGCGCGTGGCATGCGGAAGTTCTCGACCGGAGTCTCCACACACATCTCCCCTTCGCTGTCGATCCAGGCGGCGCTCCCCTCCTCGCGTTGCTCAGCGAAGGGGAGGAGGGTGGCCTCGGTGGTGATCTGTTCGAGCTGGCGGCGTATCACGGGATCGTCCTGCCAGAAGATGAAGGCATCCTGAGGAGTGAGATTGTTGAGTATGCGGAACTTGGCGTTGATATAGTTTTGCATTTCGTAGTCGTAGCGGTCAAGGTGGTCGGGGGTGATGTTGAGGATCACTGCAATATTGGCATGGAAGTCATACATGTTTTCAAGCTGGAAGCTCGACAGCTCTATCACGTAAACCTCATGGTCATGGCGCGCCACCTGGAGGGCAAGGCTCTGCCCTACGTTTCCGGCCAGCCCGACATCAATACCAGCTTCGCTGAGGATATGATAGGTCAGAAGGGTAGTGGTGGTCTTGCCGTTTGAACCGGTGATGCAAACCATGCGTGCATCGGTGTAACGGCCGGCCAGCTCGATCTCGGAGATGACGGGAATGCCGCGGGCCACAATTTCCTTGACCATCGGAGCTGTGGGCGGAATGCCGGGACTCTTCACAACCTCAGTGGCATTGAGAATGAGCTCGGGGGTGTGTCCGCCCTGCTCGTAGGGGATACCCTCTTCATCAAGCACCTTGCGGTAGCGCTCGGGGATGGAGCCCGAGTCGCTGAGGAAAACTTCCATTCCTTTTTCCTTGCCGAGGATGGCGGCTCCGACGCCGCTCTCACCTCCGCCCAGTATGACGAGACGTTTCATTTACGTTATCTGATTTTAAGAGTTATGAATGTAAGCACGGCAAGGAAAATGCCGATGATCCAGAAGCGGATCACGATCTTGGACTCCGGGATGGCCCGGACGGGCGACTTGATGAGCGATTCGATCCCTTCCTTCTGGAAATGATGATGTAGAGGGGTCATCTTGAAGACCCTCCTCCCTTCGCCGTACTTACGCTTGGTGTATTTGAAATAAGCCACCTGCACCATCACCGAGATATCCTCGACGAAGAAGATGGCGCAGAGCAGGGGGATAAGGAGTTCCTTGTGGATGAGGATGGCGAAGACAGCGATGATTCCGCCGATGGTGAGTGAGCCTGTATCGCCCATGAACACCTGAGCCGGGAAAGCATTATACCATAGGAACCCTATCAGCGCGCCGATAAATGCCGACATGAACACCACGAGCTCGGAGGAGTCGGGGATGTACATGATATCAAGATATGTGGAGTATATCACGTTCCCTCCGAGATAGGCCATGATGGCAAGCGCCACGCAGATGATGGCCGAGGTGCCGGCGCAGAGACCGTCGAGACCGTCCGTGAGATTAGCACCATTGCTCGTGGCGGCAACGGCCACGATAACGACGAGGACGAACACTATCCATCCTCCCGTCTGTGCATATTTACCCATCCACCCCGTCAGCGAGGCATAGTCGAAGTTATTATTCTTGACAAAGGGAATGGTGGTCTGGGTGGACTTGATATTACGGCTCTCGCTGTCGATGGTAGCGGTAACGACCTCCTCCTGCATCGCATCTACCGTCACGGAGCTCTCGCTCACCTGACGCTGGGTGATGTCGGGACTGAAGCACATGGTGAGACCCACGAGAAGACCGAGACCTACCTGACCGATGATCTTGAACTTACCCTTCATACCATCCTTGTTGTGACGGCGGATCTTGAGGTAATCATCGAGGAAACCTATCGTCCCGAGCCACAGGGTGGAGATGAGCAGCAGTATCATATAGATGTTGGAGAGATCACCTACCAGCAGACAGGGCACCACAATGGATACAATAATGATGATACCTCCCATCGTGGGAGTACCCGTCTTCTTCATCTGCCCCTCGAGACCGAGGTTTCTCACCATCTCGCCCACCTGCATGAGCTGCAGCCGGTCGATGATGCGGCGTCCGATGATTGTGGCGAAGAAGAGGGAAAGCAGAAGAGCCACCACCGAACGGACGGTGATGTAACCCATCAGGCGCGAACCCGGAACATTATCTTCCCTGAGGAATTCAAAAAGCGTGTAAAGCATCTTGGATCAAGCTTTTTCTTGTGCAATAATATTTCTCACCTCCTCGCGGTCGTCAAAATGGTGTTTCACACCCTTTATCTCCTGATAATCCTCATGTCCTTTACCGGCGATGAGGATAACGGTCCCCTTTCCTGCGAGCGCGGCGGCTGTGCGGATGGCCTGGCGACGGTCGGTGATATGGAGCGTGCGTGCACGGGCTTCGTCATCAAGCCCTGCCTCCATGTCGGCCAGGATATCCTCGGGTTCCTCGAAACGGGGATTGTCGGAAGTGAGGATAAGACGCTCGCTCCGGGCGGCTGCCTCGCGGGCCATGATGGGGCGCTTGCCCTTGTCACGGTTACCGCCGGCTCCAACCACAGTGATGATCTCTCCTGTCGGACCGACAACCTCCCGGATGGCTGCGAGGACATTGACCACGGCATCGGGAGTGTGGGCATAGTCCACTATGGCGGTATAACCCTTGGGGGAGTGGAATGCCTGGAAACGCCCTGCCACAGGAACGAGAGCGGAGATATTGCGGAGCACCTCCTCGCGGTCCCAGCCCAGCAGAATGCAGGCACCATAGACTGCGGTGAGGTTATAGGCGTTGAATTTTCCGGTGAAAAGTGTCTGCACTTCCGTTCCGTTGAGACTGAGAAGAGTGCCGTCGAGGCGCTGCTCGATGATACGGCCCATGAAGTCGGCCTCTGAACGGAGGGAATAGGTGCGACGCAGGGCAGCGGTGTTCTGGATCATTACCTCGCCCACTTTATCGTCAGCATTTGTCAGGGCGAAAGCTGATGCGGGGAGATAATCGAAGAACGATTTCTTGGCTGCGAGATAAGCCTCGAATGTCTTGTGATAGTCAAGATGGTCGCGGGTGAGATTGGTGAAGATACCACCGGCGAAGTTCAAGCCTGCTATACGGTGCTGATGGGCTGCATGGCTGCTGACCTCCATGGCACAGTAGTCACATCCGGCTTCCACCATGCGGTGAAGGAGCTCGTTGATGGTGAGGGGATCGGGAGTGGTGTGATCCGTAGGGTAGGGGGTCTCTTCCACATAGTTGCAGACGGTGGAGAGGAGTCCGGCCTTGTGACCCATAAGGCGTGCCATCTCATAGATGAGGGTGGCGGTGGTGGTCTTGCCGTTTGTTCCTGTCACTCCCACGAGATGGAGCTTGCGCGAAGGGTTGCCCCACCACTCGGCTGCGATATAGCCGAGAGCAACAGCTCCGGAGACAACCTTTACATATGTCACGGTGGTCTCGAGACGTGCCGGGAAATGCTCACACACCACGGCCGCTGCACCTGCCGCCACTGCCTTTTCGATGAAATCATGACCGTCGACGCTGACTCCTGGCACTGCCACGAAGAGCGAGCCCTCACGCACCCGGCGCGAGTCGGCAGTGACTGATGAGATCTCAATCCCGGTTGAGCCTATGATCTCCTCTGTGGCGAGGGGGGAAAGCAACTTTTCAAGCAGCATAATCTATAGTTGTATTGACTTGTATTGAATCTTCTTTTTTATCTCCTATCTTGCAAGCGCGAGAGTCACCACTGCTCCACGTCCGGCTCTCGTACCCGGAGAAGGACTTTGACGATGGACGAATCCCGATCCTGTATATTTTACATCATAGCCCGCACTCTCGAGCGTGACAACCGCCTCACGCAGACCGAGACCCCGGACATCGGGAATGCCCGAGCTGACCGCAACGGGTTTCTTCAAGGCTTTCCCTGTAGGTATGGCGAGCGGAGCCCGGAGTTTCCCGAAAGGATCCTCGCCGCGGGTAGCGAAGAAAGTAGGGCCGTCGGTGGAAGCGAGTGTACCCGAGTATTCAGAGGAATTTCCGAGCATACCGCGGGAATAGAGCTTCATGGCGATATTTCTCACTACCTGTCCGGAAGTGGTGGCCGCGCCAAAGTAATTGCGGGTGGGATGACAGGTGAGTACGATGCAGGAGTAAACAGGATTATCGGCGGGGAAGAATCCACAGAACGCGAGACGTTTCTTACCCGTATTGTAGGCTCCGTTCTCGATCATGTAGCAAGTTCCCGTCTTCCCGGCTATTTTGACCACATCGTTGCGCAGGAATCGACCTGTGCCGTGGTCACCCCAGACAACTCTCGTGAGCATCTCGCGCATTATTCCGGCCGTCTTCGGGGAACATGCACGTCCGTTGCCCATGTAGGAGGGTTCGAGGATGGAGTCAACCGTCCCTTGAAGCTCCTTGACCAGACGGGGCTTAACGAACACGCCGTCATTGGCGATGGCGTTGTAGATAGCGAGCGTATAGAGCGGGGGAATCTCCGTGGCATATCCGTAACACTGGCGTGAGAGAGCGATGCGGCCTCCGCGGTTGTTGGGGACGGAGTCGATTCGCGGGGGCACCTCGCCGGCTATACCGGTGTTGAGCGGATCCAGGAATCCGAGCTGCTTCACGCGGGAATAGAATCCGCCGGGATTGGAGTCGTATTTTCGGGTGATGATACGGGCCATACCTATGTTGGACGATTGCTCTATCACATCGCCCACGCGGATGGAGGGGTTATAGTGGGAGTCGGTGATGGCACGCCCTCCTGCGTAGGCCCAGCCGTTGCCGGTGGGGAGCACCTCGTCAAAGTCAGTCACGATCCCGTCTTCCACAGCTATCATCATGGAGAGAGTCTTGACCACCGAGCCCGGCTCATAGCCCATCACGGCACGATTACGCGCCTCGATGTAGCCAGGTCCATAAGGATTGAGCTCAAGATTGGAGATGGCCTTTATGTCACCGCTCTTCACATCCATAAGCACAGCCACGCCCCACTCGGCTCCACAGAGGTCCAGCACATTGTTGAGTTCATTCTCCACAATATCCTGCATGTTTATATCTATGGTGGTGACGATATCACAGCCGGGGACGGCGGGGACAAGTGGTGAATCCGTGATCTTCTTCGTGAGGGCTATCTTGCGTGCGGTGCCGGCACGACCGTAAAGGAGGGAGTCGAGAGCTTTCTCAAGACCCGAGATTCCGTGAATCTCATTGCTCTCGCTCGTTTCGCCGACACCTCCGATGGAACGGCGCGCCATATTGCCGTAGGGGTTGAAGCGCTTCATGTACTGCTCGAAGGTGAGACCCGTGCGGTTGCGGTTGCCGCGGTTGAAGTAGGGCATCGTCTTGATGAGCTCCATGTCGGAGTGGGAAAGGCCGGATAGAAGCTTGTAGGCACGGGGGCGTTTTTCGGGCACCTTGTCGAGAGGTGCGAGAATATACCGACGCCACTCCGCCGCATTGCGCACCGGGAAATTGGCTGCAAGCTGGCGGGAAAGCTCGTCGATATCCTCACGCAGATGGGAGGCATTGAACTTCTCGGCACGGTAGTCGATACGCGCCGTGTAGAAGTTAAGGTTGGTGGCGAGAACACTCCCGTCTGCCGCAAGTATATTTCCGCGCGGAGGATTGATCTTGCTTATCTTAAGCAGAGTCTCGTTGGCCTTCTCGTTCCACTTGTCCGCGTTCACCACCGTCGTTTCGCTGAGCTTGACGATGATAGCAGCCGACAATCCCAGAATAGCTAACACTATTATGGCATATCGGAAGAGGATATTGCTGCGGTTATCGTTTTTGGTGGCCATAGCGGGAGATTACTTACGGGGTATCTTGTAGGGGGGCTGGGGTTGCACTCTCAGATTAAGGTGCATGGAGTCGACAAGCTGCTGCATGGAGGTCTCGCGGATACGGCTCATGAAAGCCGAACGCTCGCGGGCTCGCTCGTTCTCCACGATCTCGAGCTTCTTCTCAAGCGCCGCTATCTTCTCCATATTGGTCTTGCAGGTGTATTTGGTGGTGATATAGACCATCATCACGAGGATAAAGAGGAGGGTGGGGAGCCAATATCGGGCGAAGAAGTCGCTCGACAGCAGCGTCCCGTGGAAAAGCCTGTAGATGAACGATGGCTTGCGGGTTGATTCTTTCTTGGATTTCTTATTAGCCTTGGCCATTAATTTGCATTGGAGGGGAAAGAGAGTTCATAATTTCACGGCCACGCGAAGCTTGGCACTTCTCGAGCGTGGATTGCGGTCCACCTCCTCGGCCGATGGTGTGACGGGACGGTTACCTATGGGCTTGAGTGGAGCGTTGACACGCCCGAAGAAGTCCTTCTCCTGCTTGCCGGCAAAGTCACCGGTCTTGAAAAAATTCTTGACCATACGATCCTCAAGCGAGTGATAGGTGATCACGGCGAGGCGACCTCCCGGACGGAGCACCTTGAGCGCGCCTTCAAGCAAATCCTTGAGGGCTCCCATCTCATCGTTGACTTCGATGCGCAACGCCTGGAACACCTGTGCGAGCTCCTTCTTCTCCTTGCGGGGATCTATGAGCGGACGGATCACGTCGAGCAGCGAATTGACCGAACGGAACTCCTCGCCACTCTCGCGCGCTTTGACGATAACGCGAGCCAGACGACGGGCCTGCGGGAGTTCGCCGTAGATCTTGAATATGTCGGCAAGGTCATCCTCGCTCGCTTCGCGGAGGAGGGTAGAGGCGGGGCGACCGGCTCCACGGTTCATGCGCATGTCAAGAGGGCCGTCGGCGCGGAACGAGAATCCTCGCTCGGGAGAATCAAAGTGATGAAACGAGACACCGAGATCGGCGAGCACACCGTCCACCGCATCAACATCATAATAGCGCATGAAGTTGGTGATGAATCGGAAGTTGGAGTAGACCATAGTGAAACGGTCGTCATCCTTAGGAGCCCGCTCCACAGCGTCAAGATCCTGATCGAAAGAATAGAGATGTCCACCCTCGCCGGCATCGAGGAGCTCAGCTATAGCACGTGAATGACCACCGCCTCCATACGTGGCATCGACATAGATTCCACCCGGACGCACGTCAAGTGCATCAAGTGTCTCGGGGAGGAGCGCCGGTATATGGTAAACTTCATTTTCCATCGTCATCGGGAGTGCTAAAAGATAGGATTGGGCTTTCGGGCCTCAAAGTTAATAAATAATTTGCAAATCCAAACAGCCCAAACAACCAATCTTGAAAAAATTTTTTCAACACACCGTTAAACGTCTAACAATCAACATTTATTAAATTTACAAATGTAAATCTATGTTTCAACTTTAAGCATTATCCCTTATTTTGAGAGCATGGGTCCGAATATCCGTTATCGCTCAATTAATCAGGTCTCTGTTCTTCTTCGGCAATCAAAAAGATTGTCAGTCAGAATAAATATCATTACCTTTGTTTCCTGAAACTTACCTCACAGAGCTGAATGGCTTCAATTTCGATTAAATTCGTTAATTTCTGGAACGGTTTCGACTGTAGCAATAATCATTTTATCGATATTTTGCGCAGTCGTCACGACGTCACGGTCATACCGCCCGGAGATAACTCCCAACCCGACGTACTCTTCTATTCGATGTTCGGCTCTCCGGAACATTATTCCTATGACTGCCTGAAGGTCTATTATACCGGAGAGAATGATGTGCCGGACTTCAATGAATGTGATTATGCGATTTCATTCCATCCCATCACTTTCGCTGACCGCCATCTTCGCTACCCGCTCTTCATGCTTTACGGGGGTACTGACGCTATCGCCCAAGCTCCGCTCCTCACGGACGAGGAAGCTCTCGGGAGGAATTTCTGTACGGCTCTTCTCCGCAACACCACTGCCTGCGATCCCCGTCGCCTGGAAATAATCGACGCCGTGGAGTCATATAAACCCATAGCCTACGGGGGACCTTTCCGTAACAATGTCGGCGGCCCCGTGGATAATAAACTTGATTTTATTTCCAAATACAAGTTCAATCTTGCTCTGGAAAATTCTCTCGTAGAAGGATATGTCACCGAAAAAATCTTCGAGCCTTTTGCAGCCGCGACCATACCCATCTACTGGGGAAGCGATTACGCCGCAAGGGATTTCAATCCCGAAGCATATATCAATGCCTCCGATTACCTCTCTACGGAGAATCTCGTCGAAGCCATAAAGCGGATTGACACTGATCCGGACGAGTATTTGAGAATGCTTCGAGCCCCCAAACTAAAGACAAATCTCAGGGAGAGATATGACGACTCTCTCGCTGCTTTTCTTGATCACATCGTGATGGAAGGTAAGCGTCATGTCGTTCCGTTCGGGAGGACAGGTGTACACCGGTATATTAATTCCATAGTCAGGCCGGCATATTATAACAATTGGACAAGACGCGCCCTGAAGCTATTGTGGAAATTTTCAGGACGCCGGATTCAATAAAACCCACCCTTTTCCGTTATTATATAGATATGCAGGAAATAGTATTCGCTACAAACAACGCTCATAAACTTGAAGAACTGCGCCGGATAGTCGGTGACCGCTTCAGAATCCTATCCCTCAGTGATATAGGTTGTCATGACGATATCCCCGAGACGGCTGAGACCCTTGAAGGAAATGCCCGCCAGAAAGCCCGTTACGTCAAGGAGCATTACGGTTATGACTGCTTCGCCGATGATACGGGTCTGATGGTGGATGCCCTCGGTGGAGCGCCCGGTGTCTACTCCGCCCGTTATGCAGGCCCGGGTCACGACAGTCGGGCCAATACCGCACTGCTTCTCTCCAATCTGGACGGTGTCAGCACCCGCACGGCTCGCTTCATCACTGTCATTTGTCTTATTCTCAACGGCGAGGAGCATATCTTCGAGGGCCGCGTGGAAGGCGAGATACTCACCGCTCCGGAAGGTGACGGCGGATTCGGCTACGACCCCATCTTCCGCCCGGTGGAATCCGACCGTAGTTTCGCGCTTATGACTCCCGAGGAGAAGAATGCCATCAGTCACCGCGGACGCGCCACGGCCGCCCTGCTGTCATTCCTCCTTTCCAAATGATTATGACTCAACCTCTCCCCACCCCACTTTTATTCACCCCTATGTTAAAACGTCTGTACATCTTTCTCTCCTTTATCGGCGTCATTCTGGGGGCCAATGCTCAACTGGCCACCGGAAGCTGGAGACAGTTTCCGTCTTTCGGAACCTTCAGTGACATGATTGACACTCCCGACAAGGTGTATTATGTCACGGCCGGTTCGCTGTACTCCTACGACAAAACCGAGGATGAGACCCGCCATTTCGAGGCCCTCTCGGATCTCTCGGGCTATGCCGTGGATAAGATCTTCTATAATTTCGATGACAAATACCTTCTCGTGGCTTTCGCCGACGGGAACATGGATATAATATATCCGGATGGATCCAAGGTGAATCTCCCTGACATCAAGGATTCTTCGGTCCTCTCGGCCAAAACCATCAATGACGTGAAATTCCACGGGGGAAAGATTTATGTGGCCACCCCCTTCGGCATCGTTATCTATGACGGAAAGACTCACGAAGTGAAGGAATCGGGT
>CAZOOY010000072.1:0-9462 GCA_964581555.1 uncultured Staphylococcus sp. | reverse complement strand
AGGCCTCCTCATGCGAGCAGTTGTTCCAGATGTAATATGTGAGGTGCTTGCCTTCCTTGTCATAACCTTCGATGCGGCAACCGATAGAGGTCTCGCCGTGATAGTTCTCGCCGAGATCCTGAGGATTGGGGAGAACAGCCTTGAGGAACTGGAGGGGTACGATCTTCTGACCATTGTAGTCCACCTCGTCGATGCGGGCCATGCCGATATTCTGTATTACGCGGAGATGAGTGAGATATTCCTGACCGAAGGTCATCCAGAAGCGGGCGCGCTTGATGGACGGATAGTTCTTGACGAGCGACTCAAGTTCCTCGTGGTAGAGGAGGTAGCTCTCACGTTCACCGATATTGGGATAAGTGAGGGTCTTGTGGATCTCGAGAGGTCCGGTGGTGATCCACTCGCCATCCTGATAGTAACGTCCGTTCTGAGTGATCTCGCGGATGTTGATCTCGGGGTTGAAGTTGGTGGCGAAAGCTTTTCCATGATCACCGCCGTTGCAATCGACGATGTCGAGATACTCCATGTCAGAGAAGTAATGCTTGGCAGCATAGGCGGTGAAGACACCCGATACACCCGGATCGAAACCACAACCAAGGATAGCAGTGAGACCTGCGTCCTCGAAGCGTTTCTTATAAGCCCACTGCCAGGAGTATTCGAAATGAGCCACATCCTTGGGCTCATAGTTGGCGGTGTCGAGATAGTTGACTCCGCAGATCAGGCAGGCATCCATAATGGTGAGATCCTGATAGGGGAGGGCGACATTGATCACGAGTGAGGGCTTATGGCGGTTGAAAAGCTCAACGAGCTGAGGCACGCTGTCGGCATCCACGACGTCAGCCGAGAAATTGGGCTTACCGATTTTCTCGACGATGTCTTCACACTTCTTTCGGGTACGCGAAGCGATGACAACTTCGGTGAATACATCGGGATGCTGGGCGCATTTGTGAGCCACCACGGTGCCCACACCGCCGGCTCCTATGATTACTACTTTTGCCATATTGAGTTGTTGAGTGGATTAGTCTCTCTGATTGCCGAAGAAACGAAGAAGATAGAGGAAGAGGTTGATGAAGTCAAGATAAAGACTCAGCGCTCCGATAGTAGCCAGATGGCCGATACGGTCATTGGGAGTGTATTGAACCATTGTCTTGATCTTCTGGGTGTCCCATGCGGTGAGGCCAACGAAGATGAGAACGCCGGCGATGGATATGATCCATTCCATTGTCGAGCTCTTGGTGAAGACATTGACAACACTTGCGATGATGAGACCGAGAAGAGCATAGAAAAGATAATTGCCCCACTTGGTGAGATCCTGGGTGGTGAAATAGCCATAGATGGACATTGCACCGAAAGTGCCTGCGCATATGAAGAATGTCTTGGCTATGGAAGTCATTGTATAGACGATGAAAATCGGCGCGAGAGCAAGACCGTTGACCACCGCAAAGGCATAGAATAGAAGGGAGGCCACTCCCGAGGAAAGCTTGTTGATGGCACCCGTAATGGTGAAGACGAGCACGAGCTCAGCGATGAAGAGGGCCCAGTAGAACCAGGAATTGGTGAACATGAAAGACATGTAACCGTGCGAGCCTGCACAGAACATGGAGATGAAAGCTGTGACGAGCAGACCGAGGGTCATCTTGAGATAAACTCTCTTCATCACGCTTGAAGTGGTAGCTACGACGCGGGCTTCCCCGGTGTAGCCTCTGTAGGGAGGAGGAGTCTGTTCAGTGTACATTGTTCTGATATTTTAGTTTATTTTATTTTCCGTAATGTTAGACAACCGAAATCAGTAATAGTTTAACTGCTGATGAGATCACATGCGCTCAGGGACGCGGATACCGAGGAGGGACATGCCGGTAGCTATGACTCGCGCTGTCTGGCGACTCAGTTCGAGACGAAGAGAGCGGACGGCCGCATCGGATTCCTTGAGGATAGAACAGTCGTGGTAGAACTGATTGTAGATCTTCACGAGATCATAGACGTAGTTGGCTATGAGAGCAGGACTATAGGATGCACCGGCATTCTGGACTACCGTCGGGAAATCGGCAAGCGCTTGGATTAGTGCAATCTCACGTTCGCCGGGAATAACATCAGCATAGCTGACGGTGGCAAGATTCTCTTCAGCGGCTTTGCGTAGCACAGAGCAGATGCGGGCGTAAGTGTACTGGATGAACGGTCCGGTGTTGCCGTTGAAATCAATGCTTTCCTTGGGATTGAAAGTCATGTTCTTGCGGGGATCGACTTTCAGGAGGAAATATTTGAGGGCACCGAGACCTACCATTTCGCAGATGGACTCGGTCTCTTCCTCAGTGAGACCATCGAGTTTGCCCAGTTCAGCTGAGACGGTGCGCGCAGTGGCCACCATGTCGTCCATGAGATCATCGTCATCGACCACGGTGCCTTCGCGCGATTTCATCTTTCCTTCGGGTAATTCTACCAGTCCGTAGGAGAAATGGACGAGATCCTTGCCCCATTTGAATCCGAGACGATCAAGGAGGATTGAGAGAACCTGGAAGTGATAGTTCTGCTCATTGCCAACGACATAAATCATTTTGTCGATGGGGTAGTCCTCATAGCGGAGCTTGGCGGTGCCAATATCCTGGGTCATGTAGACAGATGTGCCGTCAGCACGGAGAAGAAGCTTGTGATCGAGTCCTTCAGGAGTGAGATCGGCCCAGACAGAACCATCCTCCTTTCGGTACATTTTTCCTGCTGCAAGCCCTTCGAGCACCTTGTCCTTACCTTCAAGGTAGGTCTGACTCTCATAGTAGATCTTATCGAAGTCTACGCCCATGCGCTTGTATGTCTCGTCAAAACCGGCATAAACCCATGAGTTCATGGTCTCCCAGAGACGGCGCACCTCGGGATCTTTCCGTTCCCATTTCACGAGCATCTCACGAGCCTCTTTCATGAGAGGAGAGGCGGCCTTGGCTTCATCTTCGCTCATGCCCTGATCCATGAGAGCCTTAACTTCTTCCTTGAAATGCTTGTCAAAGAGGACGTAGAAATCGCCGATGAGATGATCACCTTTCTTTCCGGAGCTCTCGGGAGTGATGCCGTCGCCCCATTTCTGCCATGCGAGCATGGATTTACAGATGTGGATGCCGCGATCGTTGACAATATTGGTCTTCACAACGCGGTTGCCACATGCTTTCAGGATCTCGGCAAGAGAGAAGCCGAGAAGATTGTTGCGGACATGGCCGAGGTGAAGTGGCTTGTTGGTGTTGGGTGAGGAATACTCCACCATGTAGAGGGGGGACTCGGGGGTAGCCTTTACTGTGCCATAATCCGGTGTCTCGGCAATGTGACTGAGCACAGAGTTCCAGAAGCGGGGTGAGATGGTGAGATTAAGAAATCCCTTCACGACGTTGAATTTCTCGACGGCGGGTTCGTTGGCCACAAGCCATTCGCCGATCTCAGCGCCGACAGCCTCGGGGGACTTATGAGCAGCTTTGACCCAGGGGAATACAACCACAGTGAGATTTCCCTCGAATTCCTTACGTGTAGCCTGGGGAACGATCTTGTCGGAGGGCGTGTCGATGCCGTAGAGTTGTTTTACGGCACGGGAGACAGCCTCTGCTATAATATTGTCTATTGACATGATTTCGTTGTTTCGTTTGAATTTTAATTTGCAAAATTAATAAAAACGGGATGAAATGTTATATAAAAACTGTAAAAAGTGGAGGAGTGGCCTCTGCTTTTCGTTAATTCAGAGAAATTTGTTAACTTTGGGGTCGCTTTTTGCGCAAAAGTATGGAAACAGAAGAAACCAAGATAGTGTCAATAGGTCAGATAGACCTCTCGGCGGCTGCCCGAAAGAGCGAGCCTGTGCTTAACGATCTTCCCGTCATTCCCATGAGGGATCTTGTGGTTTTCCCGGGTGTTACGTTCCCCATCACTCTGGGGCGGGAAGCCACGCGCAGGCTGGTGAAAGAGGCTGCCGAAAGGTCGGTGGTCGTTGGCGTCTTCTGCCAGAAGAATGCCGCTGTTGAGAATCCCGGCCCGGAGGATGTCTATGACTACGGCGTCCTGGCGGATGTGCTTAAGATATTCGATCTGCCTGACGGCACGCATACCGCCATCATAGCCGCACGCGGAAAAGTTAAGAAAACCGGAGCCGGAGCGGGGGAGACAATTCCCGGCGCAATGGCTCTCTCTGTGGTCAATGTGAGCGAACAACGTCCGAGGGCAACCGACAAGGAGTTTCTGCTGATGTGCACGGATATCCGGCGCACCACTCTTGAGATACTCAAGAAGGATGGGGAGTCCACACCAGGTGATCTGTCGTTCAATATAGAGAATGTCCCGGACACGGAGACTCTTATTAATATGGTGGCTACACATGCTCCCTTCGATGTCGCTGACAAGATGAGGATGCTGATGAAGAGACGTCTGAAAGACCGTGCAACACTACTTCTCACTCTTCTTGCGTACAGTGAGGAGATAGCTGACCTCAAGGCGGAGATCGAGAGGAAAACGCGTCATAACATCGACCGCCAGCAACGCACTCATTTTCTCCAACAGCAGTTTGACACTCTGCGCGAGGAGCTCTACGGCGATGATGACGACTGCCGTGCGCTGGAACAGAAAGCGGAGAAAATCAAGATGCCCAAGGAAGCAAGGGAACAATTCAATAAGTCGCTCGAAAAATTGCGCAGACTTAATCCTCAGAGTCCGGACTACTCGGTGGAATATTCCTATCTGAACCTGTTGACGGATCTTCCGTGGGGCAAGGAGGCTGACACGGATCATGATTTCGTTAAGGCCGAGCAGATACTTGACTCCGAACACTACGGACTGGAGAAGGTGAAGGAGAGAATACTCGAGCAGCTTGCGGTGATGATGAATACGCCTACGGGACGCTCGCCTATCCTCTGTCTTGTCGGTGCTCCCGGTGTGGGCAAAACGTCACTCGGTCAGTCCATAGCCCGCGCTCTCGGAAGAGGGTACCAGCGTGTATCACTTGGCGGTCTGCATGACGAGGCGGAGATCAGAGGACATCGCCGCACATATATCGGCGCTATGCCGGGACGAATTATCGATGCCGTGAAGCGGGCCGGGTCAATGAATCCGGTGCTTCTTCTGGATGAGATCGACAAGACAGGCTCGGACTATAAGGGGGACCCTTCGTCGGCTCTCCTCGAGGTGCTTGACCCCGAGCAGAACAGCCATTTCCATGACAATTACGTGGATGTGGATTTCGACCTTTCACGTGTGCTCTTCATCACCACTGCCAATACGCTATCGACCATTCCCGGCCCACTGCTGGACCGAATGGAGATAATAGATATCTCAGGTTATCTAATGGAGGAGAAAATCGAGATAGCCCGCCGCCATCTCATCCCGCGCCTGGCTCGCGAGAATGGATTTGACCCGGCTGAAGTCGTTTTTACTCCGGAAGCTATCACCGGGATAGTGGAAGGATATACGAGCGAGAGCGGTGTGCGACAGCTTGAAAAGCAGTTGGCCAAGGTGATCCGTAAGATTGTCCTCAGGAAAATGCGGGGACAGGATTATTCTCTCAAAGTAGAGGCAAGCGACCTGCGTGACTATCTCGGAGTGGAGCGTTTCACTCCTGACCGTTATGAAGTGAGCGATATGCCCGGTGTGGCCGTCGGTCTGGCCTGGACGGCGGTGGGCGGAGAAATTCTCTTCATCGAGTCTTCGTTTATAGCCGGAAAAGGGGATAAGCTTACACTCACAGGCAATCTCGGAGATGTGATGAAGGAGTCGGCGGTCATAGCCTGTCAGGTCGTAAAGGCGCGAGCTGAGAGATATGGCATTCCGGCAGACTGGTTTGATACCCGTCAGCTTCACATACATGTCCCTGAAGGTGCTATTCCCAAAGATGGCCCATCGGCCGGTATCACGATGTGTACTTCCATCATATCGGCGGCTACGGGACGACCGGTGGCGCCACATCTTGCCATGACGGGTGAGATCACCTTGAGAGGTAAGGTGCTACCTGTGGGTGGCATCAAGGAGAAGATTCTTGCTGCCAAGCGCGCGGGGCTTACGGATATCGTGCTCTGCAAGGATAACAGGAAAGATATTGAGGATATCCGTCCGGCCTATCTGGATGGCCTGACTTTCCATTATGTTTCAAATGTGGATGAAGTTTTTGAAATAGCTCTTCAATGAAAAAGATTGCACTCAACATTCTGGCCATGATAGCCGTGGTGATCGTCCTCGGCTGGCTCTCCATGATATTCCTCCGTTTCTGGACCCGCCACGGCGACACGATAGAGGTGCCGCTGGTCAAATCCATGCCATATGACAGGGCCATGCATGCTCTGGAATCGGAGGGTCTGAAGGGTATAGTCAGCGACTCGGTCTATGACAACAACGCGGCTCCGGGAACTGTGATAGAGCAAAATCCGAAGTCTGGCACTGTGGTCAAGGAGGGACGCGAGGTCTTCATGACCATTGTGGCTTTCTCGCCCAAGATGGTGACGCTCCCGGCCCTGACAGATATATCGGTGCGACAGGCACGGTCAATTCTTGAGGGTCTCGAGATAAAGAATGTGGTGGAGAGGCGTGTGCCGAGCGACTTCAAGGATCTTGTTCTCGGTGTAAGATACAAGGGTAGCCGCATTCAGCCGGGTGCAAGAGTTCCCGTGAATGCCCGAATAGAGATTGAAGTGGGAGAGGGTTTGCCTGATCTTATAGGAGTTGATACTCTCTCGGTTGACGAAGGGCAGGGAGCGGATCAACTTGATCTTTTTTGATGACAGATGTGAGCATGGAAGAGAGACTTGATCCGGAAGAGCTTGAGATAGAGGACACCGAGACGCTTTCCGACATTGACACTGGGGCGGCTCCGGGATTATATGAACATTTCAGATTCGTGGCCGATAAGGGTCAGGAATTGCTGCGAGTGGATAAGTTTCTGGTGCTCAGATTGCAGAAGTCATCACGTAACCGTGTGCAGCAAGCGGCTGAGGCCGGATGCATTCTGGTAAACGGTAAGCCGGTGAAGTCAAATTACCGGGTGAAACCTCTTGATGTGGTGCAGGTGGTGATGGACCGGCCTCGATATGAGTTGGAGATTATTCCTGAGGATATCCCTCTTGATATCGTTTATGAGGATGATACGGTTCTTGTGGTCAATAAGCCGGCAGGTCTCGTAGTGCATCCCGGGCATGGGAATTATTCCGGCACGCTTGTGAATGCGCTCGCATGGCATTTTCGTGACACTCCCGACTATGACGTGAATGATCCGCGTCTTGGGTTGGTCCATAGGATTGATAAGGATACTTCCGGTCTTCTTGTCGTGGCCAAGACTCCCGATGCTAAGACTCATCTCGGGAGACAGTTTTTCAACAAGACGACTAAGAGGGAATATTATGCTCTTGTCTGGGGTACACCCAATCCCCCGGCAGGTAGAATCGAGGGAAATATCGGTAGAAATCCTAAGGATCGACTGCAGATGACGGTGTTGCCACCGGAGGATCCGACGGGGAAGCATGCGGTGACGCACTATGAGACGATAGAGAATTTCGGACATGTGGCACTCGTTAAGTGTGTGCTCGAGACGGGACGTACGCATCAGATCAGAGTGCATATGACTCATATAGGACATCCGCTTTTTGCCGACAGCAGGTACGGTGGGGACAAGATTCTTAGAGGTGAGCGATCGGGGAGTTACCAGAAGTTTATCAATAATTGCTTTGAGCTGTGCCCGCGGCAGGCCCTGCATGCCCGCACGCTTGGTTTCGTACACCCTAAGACAGGGGAGGAGATGTTTTTTACTGCCCCACTGCCTGCTGACATGACGGCGCTGATAGAAAAGTGGCGTTCCTATGCAGCTTCACGCTGAAAAAAGCATGTCAAGAGGTTTATTCGGGTGAAAATAGAGTGTTAAAGTAAGAAAAATATTGTAAATAAGAAGAGAACTCGATTTTGAGTGATTGCTTTGATTGATAATTTGTTATGGCGTAATTTGCCAAAATAAATTTAACGTATGTTATTGCAAACTCTATTTTCTTTAATATATTTTGGCCACGAAAAGTTAGACTATTTGTTGATTGTGTGTTAATGAAGGTTAAATATTGTATTTGGTTTGCATAAATTGTAGGTTTTTATTAACAATTGGCACATATTGTGTGAAATAGAGTTATAGGGAGAAAGGGAAAGCTGAATTTAACGTAACTACTGAATTGTCACAGTTTTGTCATTTGTATTTGCCTTCGTCAATTGTTAACTTTGTAGTGCAGAAAACGAAAAAACAGTGCAATCTGCCTTTAGATACCTTTAAGAAAATATGAAAGCAAGTAAATATATTCTCCCTATATTAATCATGTGTTTTGCCCACGTGACGGCAGGTTCAGTCAGCCCTGTGCGCCAGCTTCCGGCAAAACATTATGCAGCCAATATTAAGACTTCTAATAAGATCGTTGAGGATGCCTGCAAGGCGCTCCGCGACAATTCTCCGTTTGCGATGGAGATGTCGACAGCCAAGGCTGCTGTTCAGGAGGCCGGTGAGTTAAAAGCGATCACCGATTATGCTGCTGAGTTCCTCGGACGTCGATACAGACTTGGAGCAAGTGGTCCCTCGCAGTTTGACTGCTCCGGTTTCGTGGGATACGTTTTCCGTAAGTTCGGCTATAATCTCAGCCGCGATTCCCGCAGCCAGTTCCTTCAGGGTGAGAAGGTGGATCGTTCCGATCTTCGTCCCGGTGATCTCCTCTTCTTCTCAAGCCGTTCGAGCGGTAAGGGCCGTGTGGGCCACGTAGCGATCGTCGTAGATGTGAATCCCGATGGATCATGCCGATTCATACATGCTTCGTCGGCGAAAAGGGGAGTGGTTTATCAGAATTTCCCTGACAACGGATATTTCTCTCAGCGTTTTATCGGTGCGAAGAGAATCGTCGGTAGCGCAGATTTTATGTAATAGAAAGTTATAGAGTTTAGATTAGTATATGATTCCGGACTGAATGGTAGACATGCGGTCCGGAATTATTATTTAATGAGAGGGAACGAGAGTGAGGAAAGATATTTGGTTAACACATATTAACGCTAATAATTTTATATAAACGACTAAAAATCCTACCTTTGCACTCGCAAACCATAAGAGGAGTGATGCTCGAGTGGCTGAAGAGGCACGCCTGGAAAGCGTGTATACGCCAAAAGCGTATCCCGAGTTCGAATCTCGGTCACTCCGCATAGAAAAACCGTTCAGATCCGAGGATTTGAACGGTTTTCTGTTTCCTTTTTTAGCAATTTTTCTCGCTTAAGTGAGTAGTTTCTAAAAATATTTTGTCCCGGCCTCGCAGTCTTTTGAGGTCGGGACGAAATTTTCTTAGAGAGGAAATTGTCAGAAGGAGTCTTTGCGGCGGATTTTGATGGGCTTGGCGTTGGCTGGGAGATTGACACCGTCTGTGACGCAGCATAGGTAGCCTCCACCTCCGGCACCGGTCATTTTCCAGGCAAGGGCATGAGGACGTACCTTGTCGATCTCTTCCA
>CAZOOY010000071.1:0-9556 GCA_964581555.1 uncultured Staphylococcus sp. | reverse complement strand
CCGGCAGCCTTGCCGAAAGAGGTGTTGGCGGCGCGGACGTCATCGTTGACGAGAGCCACGAGACCCTGGTTCATCTGAGCCTCGGGAGCGTTGGCGTTGAGACGGGCAGCCTTCTTGAAGTTGGCCATGGCGGCGTCATAGTCACCCTGCTCATACTCTACGAGACCGATGTTGTTGAATGAACGGTAGTCGTTGGGATAGAGACGCGATGTGGTGGTGTAGATATCCTTCTTGCGGTTGAGATCGGGAGTGAGGGTGGCGGTGTAGAGAAGCTCATCCACGGTGAGGGTGGAGGGGTCGGTATCGTAGGCCTTCACGAGTTCCTCGTCGCTCTTGCCGATGACGTTGACGCTGGCTGTGATGCGCGAGTAGCGGAGCTGGGGGAGGATCTGGTCAGCGAGTTCGTCAAAGACGCTGGAGAGATTACGGATCTCACGCTCGCGGATCTCAGGATCCTTATACATGGAGAGGACGCTGAGGATGAGGTCCTTGTCCTGGATGTTGCTGGCTGCAACGAGCTCCTTGAAGCCTTCCCAGTCCTCGGGAGTGAACTGAGCGGTGAGTTCGCCGAACTCGGTCACCTTGTCCTTCTTGAGCTGATTCTCCATATACTTCTTGGTGTTACCCTCGCGGTTTTCAGCAAGCTGGGTGTTGAAAGCAAGTGTACCGTCGGGCGAGGCGTAGCTGGAGATGTTGATCTCTTCGATCTGGCGGCGGTCATCACCGGCGGCGGCGCGGAGGTCGCGGTTGAGACGGAGCACTTCGTCACTCTCAAGCTCGCTCTTGCGGAGGTTGGCCTGATTGATGAGGAAGTGGATGTCAGCGGAGTACTTCTCGTTGATGATGCGCTGGAACTTGTCCTGAGCGAGCGCGGGGTTGACAGTGGCTGCATCGGCGAGAGCGGCAGTGGCTACGACGCCATTGGCAACCTTGACGGAGGGGAGGACATATTTCTTACCCTTCTGATCGACGGCGAAGTCGAGGAAGAGCTCCGAGCGCTGCATGGCGGGCTCGTAGACATAGTTGACGGGGATGGTGACGGTTCCACCGTTGTCAAATGAGATGACGGGGTTATTGCCGCGCACCTTCTCTCCCTGGAAAGTCATGGCGGCCGACTCCTGACGCTGGCCGTTGTAGGCGAGGACGGGGGTGACGGTCACGACGGCATTCTTCTGGAAGAACTTGGCAGGAATACGGCCGGTGACGGTGGCGGGAACGTGGGTACCCACAACCTCGAGGGGGTTGGGATTGGTCGAGAAATAGTCAGCGGCAAACTGATTCATCTTCTTGCCGCAGCCCGTGAGCATAAGAGCGCTGCCGACGAGCAGCGTGAGCCCGGTTGATTTCTTCATGGGGATGATTGGTTTATGAAATATTTGTTGTTTGAATTCCTAAGAAGACCGTCATTTTCAGAGTGACGGCAGGGTTCGTTGAGTTTTGCAAAGTTACATGTTAATCGTCAAGCTTGCAAGTTTAGAGAGGGGCAGAAGATGATTTTTTTAGCGGCATTTATTATTTTGACGCTCCCTTTGATAATTTTTTTGACGGATTAAGTATTTTTTACTACTTTTGCCCTCACATCTGTACCGGGAAAATCATCAAGGAAAAGTAAAACATACCTTATATAATGAACAATCTAATTACCATCTCACCGTCGCCACATGCGCAGACCCCGACGACAGTGACACGGCTCATGCTCCACGTGATAATAGCGCTCGTGCCGGCCGTGCTCGTCGCACTTTACTATTTCGGGCTTGGCGCGGCTATCGTAATCGTCACCTCCATCATCGGATGTGTGGCAGTCGAGTATCTCATCACCCGTTACATGCTCGGCGAGAAGCCATCGATTGGGAACCTTTCCGCCGTACTGACCGGCCTGCTTCTCGCGCTCAATCTTCCCAGCAATCTTCCGGTATGGATGGTGCTGATCGGCTGCGTCGTGGCCATCGGCATCGGCAAGATGACTTTCGGCGGTCTGGGAGCCAACATCTTCAATCCCGCTCTCGTCGGCCGTGTGTTCCTTCTGCTCTCATTCCCTGTCGCAATGACCACCTGGCCCGAGCCTCTCGTGAACCGCATGGCCTATACGGACGCTACCACAGGCGCTACAGTGCTCAGCCAGATCAAGATGGGTGTCATTGATGCCGGTGACGTGAATCTCATGAACTCACTGCTCGGCAATATGGGCGGCTCGCTCGGCGAGGTCGGTGCCATCGCCCTTCTCCTCGGATTCATCTATCTGCTCTGCTTCCGCGTGATCAGTTGGCATATCCCCGTATCCATCATAGCCACAGCAGCTATCTTCTCGTGGATCATCGGTGCTCCCGTCGGTGTCGAGCTCCTCTCGGGAGGTCTGCTCCTCGGCGCCATCTTCATGGCAACCGACTATGTCACATCTCCCATGTGTCACTCCGGTATGATTGTCTACGGCATTATGATCGGACTCATCACCATCATCATCCGCCAGTGGGGTGCATATCCCGAGGGTATGTCGTTCGCCATCCTCATCATGAACGGCGTCACCCCGCTTATCAACCGTTACATGAAACCCCGTAAATTCGGAGAAAGGAGGGTAGCCGCATGAAATCGTCGCTCGTAAACATGGTGCTTTCACTCGGCATCATCACTATCGTGGCCGCAGCTCTTCTGGCCGGTGTCTATTCCGTGACCGAGGAGCCCATCGAAGTGGCCAAGCTTCAGAAGCAGGTTGAAGCAGTCAAGGCTGTTACTCCTGACTTTGACAATGATCCCGTCAGCGAGGCCGTGGAGATCATCCCCGTGGGTGAGACTCAGGCGCTCAAGGTATTCCCCGCACGTAAAGGTGGCGAGCTTGTCGGTGCAGCTGTCGAGAGCTATTCCACCCAGGGCTTCTCCGGTGAGATCCGCCTCATCTACGGCTTTGATGCGGAGGGCACCATCACCGGCTATGCCGTTATGGAACATGCCGAGACCCCCGGCCTCGGCGCAAAGATGGACGAGTGGTTCCGCTCTCCCGAAGGGAAGCGCAGTGTGATCGGTCTCAATCCCGATACCTCCAATCTCACCGTCAGCAAGGATGGCGGCGATGTCGACGCTATCACAGCCGCTACCATCACCTCGCGTGCTTTCCTCGATGCGCTCAACCGTGCCTCGGCTGCCTACCGCCAGCTTGCGGCTCAAAACCAATAATACCCTCCGGCCATGAATTCAAAACTCAGAATACTTTATAACGGCATCGTCGCCGAAAATCCCACTTTCGTGCTGCTGCTGGGTATGTGTCCCACGCTCGGTACAACCGGCAGCGCCATCAACGGTATGAGCATGGGTCTCGCCACCATGGGCGTGCTCATCTGCTCCAACGTCGTGATCTCCATGATCAAGAATCTCGTGCCCGCCAAGGTGCACATTCCCGCCTATATCGTGGTCATCGCTACCTTCGTGTCGGTGCTCCAGCTCGTGATGCAGGCTTATCTCCCCGCACTCTATGCAACGCTGGGCATCTTCATCCCTCTTATCGTGGTTAACTGTATTCTCCTCGGACGAGCCGAGTCGTTCGCCTCACGCCACGGAGTCTTTGACTCGCTGCTTGACGGTATCGGTATCGGTCTGGGCTTCACCATCGCCCTCACTATCCTCGGCGCCATGCGTGAGTTTCTCGGTACAGGCTGTATCTTCGGCGCTCACATTTACCCCGAGACCTACGGCTCGCTTCTCTTCGTGCTCGCCCCGGGCGCTTTCATCGCTCTGGGTCTGCTGATTGCTCTTTTCACCAAAATCCGCACTAAAAACGCCTAAGCCATGCTCGAATATATCTCCATAATCATCACGGCGATATTCGTCAACAATATCGTCTTCGCCCAGTTCCTCGGTATCTGTCCGTTCCTCGGCGTGTCGCGCAAGCTGTCATCGGCTGTCGGCATGGGTGCAGCCGTGGCATTCGTCATGGTAATGGCCACCGCCGTCACCTGGCTCCTCCAGGATCTCGTGCTGAATCCTTTCGGGCTCGGTTTCATGCAGACCATCGTCTTCATCCTCGTCATCGCTGCTCTCGTGCAGATGCTCGAGATCATCCTCAAGAAGATCGCCCCCGTGCTCTACAGTGCGCTTGGTGTTTTCCTCCCGCTCATCACCACTAACTGCGCCGTGCTTGGCGTGGCTATCGAGGTTACCCGCAAGGGTTATAATCTCGGCGAGAGCGTGGTCTATGCCTTTGCGATCGCCATCGGCTTCACAATGGCTATCGGTATCTTCGCCGGAATCCGCGAGCAGCTTGCTCTGGCCAACGTGCCCAAGGCTATGCGCGGTGTGCCCATCGCCCTCATCTGCGCAGGCCTTCTCGCCATGGCATTCATGGGTTTCTCAGGCATAAAGATCGGCTAAAGCGAATATGAGTTTAAAAAGATTTATCGCAATTGCTGCCGTTGCCATCGGGCTAACGGCAGCAATTTTTGCAGAGAATTATCCCTATCGCGATGATGCTCTCTGGATCACATTGCCTGATCATGACGATTGGCTTTACGAGACGGGGGACTCGGCTGTAATAGATATTCAACTCTACCGTTATGGAGTACCGGCATCGGGGGTGACTGTCAATTACACTCTCGGTGACGACAACCTGCCGGACGACGCGAAGGGGTCTGTGATGCTTGACGGTGCCGGCCGTGCCACCATATCCATGGGGACAATGACCAAGCCCGGATTTCGCGACTTGCGGCTCAGCACCAAGTTTGCCGACGGGTTTGTGTCATCCCATCATGTAAAGGTGGGCTTCTCACCCGAGCGACTCAAACATTTCACCGGAGAGCCGGCTGACTTTGACAGCTTCTGGCAGAATGCTCTCGAGGAGGACGCCCGTTTTCCTCTCACCTATACAATAGAGCCTGTGGAGAAGTACACCACCGACAAGATGACATGCAGTCTTGTAGATCTTCAGCTTGACTCGCTCGGTCGCCACATGTATGCCTACTTGTTTATCCCCAAGGGTGAGGGACCTTTTCCCGCTGTGTTCTGTCCGCCGGGAGCGGGTGTCAAGACGATCAAGGAACCTCTGCTTCACCGCTACTACGGAGAGGGTGGAATGATCAGGATCGAGGCCGAGATACACGGGTGTCATCCCGATCTGAGCGAGGAGGAGTTTGCACGCCTGCGAAAGGAAAAAGGAGCTTATCTTGACTTCGGGCTGGAGGATCCGGACAAATATTATATGAAAGATGTCTATCTCGGTTGCCGACGATTCCTTGATCTGCTCACGAGTCTGCCGCAATGGGACGGGAAGAATCTCTTTACCCAGGGAGGCAGTCAGGGAGGAGCTCTTGCTATCACCACGGCTGCGCTTGATCCCCGTGTGACAGCATGTGTCGCGAACCATCCGGCTCTAAGCGATATGACCGGATATCTGAGCGACAAGTGCGGCGGTTATCCCCATCATTTCCGTAAGGATCGCTCCGGCGCAACTCCGGAGGCTATCCGTACTCTCGAGATGTATGACGTCATCAACTTCGCCAAACGCCTGAAATGTCCCGTCAGGATGACGTGGGGCTACAATGACAACACATGTCCTCCCACTACCTCCTATGAGGTCTACAATGTCATTACTGCACCAAAGGAGGCACTTATTACCCCTATCAACGAGCACTGGACATCGGACACCACCGAAAAGGGTCACTATACCTGGCTCAAAGATCGGGTGAAATAAACTGAATAGTCGGCAATGAGTGAACTGAAAAAGAGTGAGAGAATCCTGCGGGGAGCCTACATTACGGTTTCGATCCTTGCAGGGGTTCTCTTTGCAATCCTTTTTTCACTTACTCCGGCCAGTACCGACGATCTTCTATTCATGCTCCCTTCCAAAGGGATGGATCGTGGTTTCGGCCTCTGGAAGGAGATGGTGGAGTTCTTCCCCTATATTTTGTCCTCACAGTCAGGGCGGTTGGGTAATATCCTTGCCATGCCCTTCCTCTATCTCTTTCCCCGCTGGGTGTTCGGAGTGTTGAGCGGAGGTGTTATAGTCCTTTTGCTCATCTTTTCCTGTCGACTGACAGGGGTACGTCCCGGCTCAGTAGTCAGTTGGTTGATAGTGGCTACCGTAGTGTTCGCCTATCCATGGTATGACTATCTTTTCCTCGTCACCTACGGGATTAACTATCTTTGGGCCGGTACCCTGTGTGTAATCGCCATGTGGGGGTTCATGAATATCCGTCAGTTCGGGCCCTTGGGATTTATCGGGACTCTGATACTTCTCTTTGTGGCCGGATGGATGCACGAGGGATTCGGCGCACCGCTCACCGGCGGTCTCGTGCTGTGGCTTCTTCTCAACTGGAAGAAAAGAGATGGACGTGAAGTGCTCGGAGTGCTTGCTGCGGGGATTGGTACTTGCATGACCGCCATGTTTCCGGCCTTTTGGGTACGCGCCGAGGAGGAGACGGATTTCATATTTAAGTTTACCTTCAAGGAGGCATTGATGCAGCTTGGGCCGGCTCTGCTTTTTGCAGTGGTCTTCCTGATCTCTTTGCTTTGGGTGGTGAGTCAGCGCAGGTATCGTAAGCTGCTGTCGATCAGATCCGCCTTGCCGGCCATCACGGGCTTCGTACTGGTCTCGACGGCGGTTTTTCTTAAATACTACAATGGGCCGCGCACCGGTGCTCCGCTCCTGTTGTTCAGCGCACTTGGTTGTGCCATGACGTTCTCTTTATCGGGAGGTCGGAGATCGCGTCCCATAGTGGCAGCGGTTTCCGGACTATTGGTGTCTGTGGCGATGCTGGTCAATCTGAGCTATGCATGCGCCTTGCAGAAGAAGTTGCAAAAGGAATATGATGATATTGTGAGGCTGTTCGAGTCATCGCCCGACGGCACGTTCTATTACGATGTGAGCTATCCTGTTGCGGATCCCAGCCTCTTCAAGACTTCTGTGAGAGTGTTCCATGAAAAGACCCCCAAGCTATTCTGGAAGGTTTACTACGGTGGCTCGGAGAAGGATCTCGTCATCCTGCCGTCGGCTATGCGAGGCTTCTCACCCGAAAAGTCAAGCCCATCGGCTCACACTCCCGGCGCGATGATCTACAATGGCTGGATAGTGCTTCCGGATACTACAGGAGTTGATTCGTTCAAGCGTATTCATGTGCTGAGTGAGGGAGGCACGGATATTGCCACAAGATTCCGACGTGATTATTTCAAGGCGGCCGATGGGAAAGAGTACATCCTGATCACTCCTCACGTGAAGGTGCTTGATCCTTCTCTGACGATTGAGGATGTGATTCTTTACGATCATTCCCGCTGATTCTCTCAGGCTCCTCTCCGTTGAACGACTCGGCTATATAGACAGGCCTGCGCTTGGATTCATTGTATATCCTGGCGATATATTCTCCGACAATCCCGAGTACGATGAGCTGCACGCCTCCGAGTAGAAGGATGGTGCACATAATGGTGGGAAACCCACGGATAGGTTCACCGAAACAGAGAGTCTTTACGACTATCCAGACAAGGTAAAGCAGAGAGATAAGAGAGACAATTATGCCCATTACCGATGAAAATCTAAGCGGGGCGGTAGTGAAACTTGTGATGCCATTGATGGCGAGTTCAAACAGGCTTCTGATGTTGAACGTGCTCTTCCCGGCGTTACGGTCGGCCACCGCAAATGTTATCTCCTTCTTGTTGAATCCTACCCAAGAGTAGAGCCCTTTGGTGTAGCGTCCTGTCTCACGCAAAGATCTGAGCGCTCTGATGACCCTCGCGGAGAGAAGCCGGAAATCTCCGGCGTTAGGGAGAATGTCGATGTCGGTGGTGCGCTGGAGGAGTGAATAGAAGGCGAGCGAGAGTTTCTTCCGCAGCCAAGGCTCATTGCCTCGCTCTTCACGCCGGCAATAGACGTCATCAAACCCTTCCTGCCACCAGTACACGAGCTCCGGTATCTTCTCCACAGGGTGCTGTAGATCGGCATCCATTATGATGACCGCATCAGCCTCCGTGAAGTCCATTCCTGCCAGCAAGGCGCTCTCCTTCCCGAAGTTTCTTGAAAGATTGAGATAATTGACCCTCTTGTTCCGGAGTCGGCACTCCGAGAGGACAGCAAGGGTGTTATCGCGGCTTCCGTCATTGACAAAAAGGTATTCCCATCCGAAGTGAGTGAGATCCACGGTGGCCTTTTTCCCATCAGTACCCTTCACTTCAAGATCCTGACGACGGGTGATCTCATCGAGCCGACGGATCAGAAGCGGGATATTGGCCGACTCATTATAAGCCGGAACCAGAATGGTGATCCTTTTCATGCTTCAGTTTCTTTTGTTTCAGTCTGCGAGAATGCCTATCTTGTCAATACCACGCAGGGTGTCGAGGCGCATCTTGTGGCGCACCTCCACAGGCACTGTAAGGTCAAGTTCGGCGTCAGTGGTAATGATAACCTCACGCTGATATTCTCCTCCGAACCCGCTTCCCAGCCATCGGCCGTAGACGTCGGCGAGTGGAATGTTGACGGTATAACGATAACGCTTGTCAGCACCCTTGCATGTCACCTCGAGCCACACGTTGGAGTAGGGATAATCATTATCGTGGGTAAGGCCGATGTGCAGGCGGCGTCTCACGAGAGTGTCATTGTCGGGCAGAGCGGTATCAACCGGGAGCAGAAAGATAGTGTCACCATAAGCCCATCCTTCGGGCGGGATGGATTTCCAACGTGTATAGTCACGTTCGCCATGACCGCATGAGGTCATGACGAACGTGATAATAACGCTGAGGAGTATAGCCGGAAGTGAACGCATCATTTTGATTCCTCGGATTGGCGGAATGCTTTAGGCTCACGGTTCGGACGGGGCTGTTGAGGCTCCTGAGCCGGTTTCCCCTGATCCTCCTGACGCGGGCGCTGCGGACGATTGGGCTTGCGGGACTTATTGCCACCGCCCTTCTGCCCCTGCTGTTGTGCCTGAGGTTTCTCCTGAACCGGTTTTTCGCTTCTCTCGCTCTGTTGTTTCTGGGGCTTCGGATTATCCTTGGGTTCTTTATTCTGGGGCTGTCCCTCGCCGGAGGGTTTCTTTTTCTTCTTCTTTTTCTTCTTGGCCTTGTCGAAACGGGTGAGATCATCCTGCGATGCAAGGTCGATAGGTGTGGGCTTGGCCTTGGCTTTCTCCTCCCCCTCGCGCATCAGCGAGATAGGTTTCTCGCCTCTCTTGTTCATCTCGATCACTTCAAAAGCGCGTGCGGCATCAATGGTAACGAGATTCGCCGCCATCGACTTGTCGGTGGAGTAGGTGATCTCCTTCTTGAAGATGTCGGTCTTGAAGTGGAAATAGGTATTGTCGGCCGTTTCGAGACGGATGGATTTCTCGGGGAGCTGACGGGCACTCTCTACGTAGGTATCGACCTCGAAGTTGAGACAGCATTTGAGCTTGGCGCACTGGCCTGCGAGTTTCTGAGGGTTGAGCGAGATGTCCTGATAGCGGGCGGCACTCGTGCCGACGGAGACAAAATTGGTCATCCAGCTCGCGCAACAGAGCGGGCGTCCGCATGAGCCGATGCCGCCTATGCGTCCGGCCTCCTGGCGGGCTCCGATCTGTTTCATCTCGATGCGCACCTTGAATGTCTCGGC
>CAZOOY010000070.1:0-9587 GCA_964581555.1 uncultured Staphylococcus sp. | reverse complement strand
AAAAGATCTTACTAACGAAGAAACGGGCTAATGAAAGTTATTTTATCGGGTCGGGACAGATGTTGCGACGACCGCATCGGCTGCAGTGGTCACCGCGCCATACGCTGTCAAACTGTTCCATTGCCGCCTCCACCATATCCGGATCATCAGTAAAGATACCCGTTTCGAAATTACGTCGGAGCGAGCTCTTCATACCAATTCCTGCGCCCGTGAGATTGGCCGAGCCTATATATACCCATTTGCTGTCAATGATGAAGATTTTGAAGTGAACCCTCGGACAAAGCACTCGCTCCAGTCCGGAGAAAAGGTTGGGGTAACGGTCAAAGTCTTTACGGAAAGCCGGGCCGGGCTCTTTGGCATGGATGAGGCGAGTTTCAACTCCGGCCTTAATCAGGCGTGAAAGTAATCCGAGAAAAGGTTCTGAGTCTTTCCCTTTGGCGATATGGAGATCCTTTATGTCCGCAGTGCCGAGCCACAGTAAGCTTTTGGCTGTGCGGATCTGGTTTATCACAATGTCATAGTGGTCACTGTCGGATATGTAATGTAGTTTCATGCATTCCACTTTTTATCAAGGATTGGGTCGTAGGCTTTCCTCTCCGTTGCCACCGGTGAGGCGCGAGTCAAAACAGATTTTCCCTGCCACGGCGCAGAGTAGTGGCACAGCGATAATCCGGTCTTTCTCATAGACACCCTGTGACATCCACTCTATCAAAATCCCGGATTCTTTGCTGACATAATTGTGGAGATCCGGACTTCATCCGTGGACATGTTGTTGTCGTAGTGCAGCCCCCAAATGACTCCGGTGTTTTCCGGAATTCGGTTGAGATGGTCCATTAAGGGTTGGAGCTCGTTCATCATTAGTTTCGGCTCGAGATTCTCGTTGGTATAGATCACAAGCATCATGCCATCAACTTCATTGAGTATCTCTTCGCCAAGTTCCTGTTTCTGCTTGTCAAGGGCGTCAGAGATCCTGTTATCCTTGAGATGGCTTGAGGTGGCCGTTATCCTGAAATAACATGCGTCATGCAGGATGGAATGAATGTCATGAAACGCGACATTAGTCGGGCCATTAAGGAGGATTGGGTCAAGTAATCCTCTGACGACCTTACTCATGTCTCCAATCGGAGTGACCGTCATGGCATCAATGTACTCACTGCGAACAAATCTCCGGGTGGAGACAACCAGTGTGAGCACTCCCGCTTCGTGGAAACACTTCGTCAGTTTCACGAGTTGCTGAGACTCCCCGTCAGTCAGAAACACAATCATTTTATCTTCCCCGGAGGGTGTCAGATCACCGCTCCCGTCGATCATTGTGCAGCTCAGATATTCATTGTTCAACCGATTGAGCTCGGCAATGACAGGCATCATTTCCTGACCGAGACCTACAACTCTGTAGTGAGGATTTATTAATTTAGAATCGTACATATTTGAATGTGAAAATTGTCGTTATACTCCCCGGGAATAGTTTCCATCAGTCGGGGTGGAGCTCAGTCATCTATGTAATGGTCATACATTTCTGTGATCCACCCCTTCATCGTCCGTCTTAGAGATGAGGGACTCATCACTTCAACCATAGCTCCGGCGTGGAGCAATTTCATGATGAAATCATAGGTAGGCGCGAGATAGAGCTCATAGTCGGCATAATCACCGCAATCCTCAATCAACCGCTGGCTGTGATGCAGCGGGAGAGAATTGAGATAATACTTATGATCTTCATTGGCCCGCAAGACGATACGCTCAGGTTTTACCCTCTCGTCATTCACGATTCCGAAATAGTTGGTGAAATACTCCGAGGCGTCGAAATCCGCAGGCATCTTAAATATCTCCTCCGTCACCTCCAGCTCCTCGAGCCGGTCAAGCCCGTAAATCCTGATATCCCCGAAATGATCATTGTAGGCCACAACATACCAGCGGTTCTGAAAAAGTTTCACGCAGTAGGGATGAATCGGGAAAGTCGAGCTGTGTTCCTTTTTGAAAGGTCGGTATGTTATCCTAACCACCCGGTTCTCCTTCATGGCCGCAAGAAGAGTGGTGAGATGCTCCCGTCCGGAAGGAATCTCATCGACAAGAATTCTTCCTTTCAGGGCCAGGTTGTCACCTATCAGGTTCCCGACGGCAAAAGAGTCAAGCATCCATTTCTTAAGTTTGTCGTCGTCGATATCCTCCGGATTGGTGATAAAATAGAGGTATCCGCCTTTTTTCTGGCAGTCGATGAAGATGCTGAACTGGTCAAAGATCGCCTCACGCCAGCGGTTGAAAGTGGCTCGTGGTAGGGGATTCCCGTCGCTCAGTTCCTTACATCGCTCCCAGCGGTCGGACAGGTCGCGATGAGTAATCTTTCCGGCGCGGCGGATCGTATCAATCATCCAGGTGTATTTCTGTAGTTGCGTCATAACGGTTGGAGGTATGTTGCCACAAAGTTACACCAATCCTGTATCATTTCGTGACACAGGATTGGAAAATTTAGGTAAAAGCGCGGAGAAAATTACATTGTAGTAATAGATGGATATTGGTAAAACATATTTACTTGAATGCCTTGAAGTTGAATATGGGCCGGATTATTGAATCAATACTCACGGTGTCGCTAATGTTTGCCATAATTTCCCCGGCAGGTTTGTATACCATGGGAGACTCATCGCGAGTGAAGTCGTTTATACTCTCGGAGTAGATGCCCTTCATAGAGTTCTCAAAGTCGCTCAGCGTAATCTGCTCGTAGGCCTGGGTGCGGCTCAGCACACGTCCTGCTCCATGTGGTGCTGATCGATTCCAGTCCGGATTTCCCTTACCGGTGCAGATCAGTGAGCCGTCGCGCATGTTGAGAGGGATGATACACCGTTCTCCAAGCGAAGCAGAGATCGCACCCTTGCGTATCACATTGTCATCGCTGATATAATTGTGGATCGACTCGAATTCCTCCAGGACTGTCACCTCGGGAAAAAACTTCAGGAGCAACAGTGATATGAGTTTGCGGTTGAGCACAGCCCATCTCTGACAGATACGCATGTCATGAAGATACTCCTCCCTCGCTACTGCCTCAAGATAGCAGAGATCGCGGGGCAGCCTCGGGGCGGCTTCCGGTTGCGCTCTGCGCATCTTTCTGATGACATTCTGGAGCTCTGATCGTCGCCCGGCAGCTTTGTACTCTTCGATAGTCCTTCGGATAGTTTCTTCAAATTCATCAGCACCCTCAGTGAGATGTTTCACCGCCCGAGCCTGATATATCTCGGCCACCTGTTTCCCAAGATTCCTCGAGCCGGTATGGATAACGAGATAGACGTTTCCCTCCTCATCCCTGTCCAATTCAATGAAATGATTGCCTCCCCCGAGCGATCCGATGGCCTTATAGAGTCGGTCGGCATTTTTCAATTCCCGATAACAGAACAACTCCATAACCATCTGTTTGGCCTCCCGATATATATCCATCTCTTCATTTATGAGTGGTCGGAAGCCGAATTTATCCTCGCGCACGATTTTTCCTGAAGGGATACAGCTCTTGATGTGTTCATTGAAAGCATGAAAATCCACTGTCCCGATCTTTCCGAGATTCACCACTTTCATTCCGCAACCTATGTCGACTCCGACTATATTAGGTATTACTTTGTCACCGAGATCACCCGTGAACCCGATCACGCATCCAGCGCCGGCGTGTACGTCGGGCATGATACGGATTTTCTTGTCCGAAAACACGTCTATTGAGAGTAGAGTTCTGATCTGTTCAATGGCGCTCTCCTCTATGTTGTCCGTGAAAATCTTTACGTCGTATCCTTTGATCGTTTTCATATTATCCTTTTTGTTCGGTTGCAAAGGTAAAACCTCACTGCGCAACTAACTTGCGCAGATGAAAAATATTTTCATACTCCTCAAACCGATGACAAAATTACTCTCAAGGTGACTCAATTTGCGATACAGGATGAAGAAATAACACCTGTATTACAAATTGAGTCACCTTGTGAATAATCCCTGTCCTATTTGTAATGGGCGGCTGCTTTAAAGACGCTTTCGGCCACTTTCATGCGCAGCTCTGGGGGAGCGATGACCTCTGCGTGTCCGCCGTAGCCGAGTATCAGACGTATCAACTCATTGTTGATCACTACTTTCAGCGAAATACGGATACTACCGTCGCGCAGCCGCTGTTCCACTTTCTGAGAGTGGTGGAACGGCTTTGTTTCCACGTATGGTGCTTGATCGCGATCTATTCTCAGGACGACACGTCGAGGTTTGTCTCCTATCTGCCGGGTTACACCTATAGTGTCGTCAAAATAATGTTCGGGATTGAAATTCGCACACTCGCGGAACGGGTAGTCCTTCACCTCCTTGACTGAAAGCATACGGTCAAGAGCGAAGATATTGACCTGCGGATTATGATTGGTGGACTTCTCGCAGATCAGAAACCAGCGGTTACGGTACTCCTTGAGAAGATAGGGATAGACGATGATAGTGTCCGGGCAGCGCGCCTTGAATGACTGATACTCAATGGTGAGAGTATGCCGCTTTCTTACTGCTTCATAAATGATACCGATAAACCGGGTGCCGGTGTAGTCAGGGACACGTTCCAAATCCATTGCCGGAGCGCTTCCGGCCGTGTGGCGTGAGATCTGCTCGTTGAGTTTGCTGATTATGTCTATCGATGATGCAAGCTGAGGAAATCCTTGTAGCTGACGGAGCACATCGAGAGCTGAATTTAGCGCGTCAAGACCCTCATCATTGAGCGGCAGATGCGTGATGCTATACTCGGGATCTTCATATTCGTAATATTTTTTCTCTCTCACTACGATAGGAGCGTTATATCCGAGACGGTCGCTTCGCATAAGGGCAAGATCATTCTGGAAAGTACGGCGACTGACTGGATTACTCCTACCTTCAAACTCGGCGAGCGCGTTAGTGCATTCCTCGATGAGGTCATCGATTGTCCAGCGTCGGAAGTGATTCTGCAGGCAGCGGTCTATGGTGGAAATTCGTATTAGAGTAGATCGGTTCAGCGGCATAATTTCAGTTTTTTTACAAAAATAGTAAAAATAAATGTATCTGCGCAAATATGTTGCGCAGTGAGTCAGGACCTTTGTTTCAAAATTCAAAAAAGATGATAATTGAAGGAAAAATAACTCGGGCGGAGATCTTCACGGAGGATATAGAGACGCCCGCATTGGAATGGGTAAGAGCGCTATGTGATCATCCGGCTTTTGCCGGCGTGAAAATTGTGCAGATGCCCGATGTCCATGCCGGAACAAGCTGTAACGTTGGAACGGCCTATCCAATTGGCGCTTACGTCAATCCTGATCATGTAGGAGTTGATATCGGGTGCACCGTGTCAATGCACCGTCTGTCAGTTCCGGTTAAGAAAGATGACATCGCTTTGATCGATCATCGTATAAGAGAGGTGATCCCGTCAGGAGCCGATATCTGCCCAAAGAATTCATTGAATGAGAAGGAGCTCTTCAAGTTTCTTACCGCTCAATATGGTAAGGCGCGCTCTGCTTCTCCTGATATTATTGTAGAGACTCCCAGGATTGACGCACGCTTCATTTCCGCTCTCTGTCGCCGCATCAAGCTACAGGAGGGAACATTCTATAAGAGTCTCGGGTCGCTCGGGGGTGGAAATCACTTTATAGAATATGGTGAGGATGCGAAAAGCGGTGAGGGTTGGCTCACTATTCATTGCGGGTCGCGTAGTCTGGGGACTAAAGTCGCCGCTCACTGGCACAATATCGCTTCCAATCCCAAGCGGGCGGAGATGCTGGGATTTCTATGGGGAGATGCTCTTTGCGGCTATCTCTCCGACATGGTGATTGCCCTGGCTTATGCCTTGTATAACCATTCCGTCATAAGGGATAGGATCTTTAACATACTTCATAAACTTTGCAAGACGAAGTGTGTGGAGTCCATCTTTACTACCCATAATTATATATCGGTAACGGAACAGCAATCCATGTTGCGCAAAGGTGCCATAGAGGCATCTGCAGGAAAGAAAGTTTGTCTGCCACTAAATATGCGTGACGGGATAGCGATCTGTGTGGGGAAGGGAAACGAACAGTGGCTGAACACCGCCCCTCACGGAGCCGGTCGGAGCATGTCGCGTGCCCGTGCGCGCAAAGAGCTTTCCCTCAAAGACTTCGAGCAAAGTATGGAGGGGATTTATTCTACATCGGTGTGTGTAGGAACGATTGATGAGTCTCCCGCCGCTTACAAACCCACTGAGGAAATCCTATCGCTCATTTCACCTACATTAGATATTCTTGCTATGATAAAACCAAAGTTGAACATCAAAGACTCAGGAGTATGAAAAAATATATTCAGATCACAGCCGGCCGTGGCCCCGTGGAGTGCGCACGGGTAGTTACACTTGTGGCTCGTGAAGTTTGCCAAGCTATACCCGGACTCGAGATAGTGGATTCAGAACCTCATAACACCGCTTCTGACTGCCTTATGTCCATTACATTTGGCTCACGGGAGGCGATACCGGACTCGTTGATCTCCGAATGGGAAGGGACAATCCTGTGGCGCTCTACATCCAATCGTTTTCGACCCTCTCATAAGCGCAAGAATTGGTTTGTCGGTGTCCATTTCATTTCTCCTCTCTATCTTCCTTCGATTTCAGAATCTGATATTGTCTATGAGACCTGTCGGTCGGGTGGAAAGGGAGGTCAGAATGTCAACAAGGTTGAGACGGCTGTACGAGCCATCCATCGCCCAAGCGGATTGAGAGTGAAATGTTCTGACGAGCGTTCCCAGCAGCAGAACAAATCACGTGCACGTGAACGACTTATTTTAAAACTATTCGAGCAACAACGGATGGAGCTTGACCGGTCACGAACGGAACAGTGGTCTCACCATTCTGCCCTCACCCGTGGAAATCCGGTGAAGATTTTCACCGGGCCTCTATAATTTAATGGTGGAACTTAGAAGTAAATACAAAGACAGATCTGTTAAAAAAAATTGATGAATCCGGATCATAGCCTCGTAGGGGGCTGATCTTCTCTCCTTAATTGGAAAAGTCCTTCGCTTTCACTAATTTTGTATCAGGAAAATACTTTGGACAAGGAAGTAATCAATAAAACCCTATGAGAGCTATGATGAGAGAAGTTGACCCGCGTGAAACCACGAGGAGCTATGCGTTTGAGATGTGGATGAACGCTCCTATGCCTATGGTGACATTTTTTAAGACTCTCGATGTCACACGCCTTTATCGCTTAAGCCGTAGAAAGGGACTGAAATTCAACATGCTTATGTGTTGGTGTATCGGGCGGGCTGCTTCACAGGTTAAGGAGTTCTTCACTCTTCCCGTCGGCGACAAGCTTATCCGCTATGATTCGCTTGCTGTCAACACGATTGTAGCTGATAGCAGGGGAGAGGTCAGCTCATGTGACATTCCTTTCAGTGATGATCACTCGACATTTAATGCTGATTATCTCCGACTCACCCGTCAGGTCGCCGAGACTTGTGAGAATCACGACATTGTCGATCGTATGGTCATCGGGACATCAGCCCTTGCGGGTTATGAAATTGACGGTGCCGTTGGGATGTACTCCGGTGTCTTCAACAACCCCTTTCTTATCTGGGGCAGTTACAGGAAGAAATTTCTGAAAGTTACCTTGACGGTGTCCTTCCAGTTTCATCACACCCAGATGGATGGTGCGCACGCTGCCCGATTCCTTCACCTGCTTCAAGCTGAGATTGACAGGTTGTGAGACTATAAGTGATTTTTTTGTATCTTTGCCCTGACTCATCAATATCTATTTCTGCCATGATCAACTTTCGTAATCCCCTTCGGCGCTTAATGGTGCTGACGGGTCTTTTTCTCTGGTCGTCAGTCTTACATTTACAAGCAGGTCTGCCTGAAGTCTGGCCGGTTCCCGGTTCCTTTGTGTCTCCGGATACCCGACTGACCATCACATTCCCTTCCGCACCGGTTGTTGGAGAAAGTGGTGTCATACGCATCTTCGATGCTGAATCCGGAGTGCAAGTCGACTCGCTTGATCTCTCAATTCCAGCCGGTCCGACTGAGCCTACCAAGTTGCCCAAAGCTCCATACACCCTCGAACCATATAATTATTTTACTCCTCGTCTCACTAATGCCACCTGCACCCCGGGAACCCCATCGGGTACAGCCGCACGTGACACTTCCCGCTATCAGCTCACCATCATTGGGGGATTCACGGATGGATTCCATTTCCACCCTGTCATTGTCAACGGTAACAAGGCGGAAATTTATCCTCACAATAATCTTCTTGAATATGGTAAGGAATACTATGTGACGGTGCCTGCTTCAGCTTTTAAACTTGAGAAAGGGAAATTCAAAGGTATCTCCCCGAAAGACGGATGGCGTTTCTCTACCCGTGGGTCCTCCCCTGATTCTCTCGTGCGAGAAATCACTGTTGCACGTGACGGCTCGGGCGATTTTCTCACCCTTCAGGGTGCGCTTGACTATATTCCCGATTTCAACAAAGATCCCTGGCATATTTTCGTTAAGGATGGAGACTACGAGGAGATAGTCTATTTCCGCAACAAGACAGGCATCACTATCGAAGGTGAGAGCCGTGACGGCGTCCGCATTCACTACGCTCAGAATGAGGTGTTCAATCCTCACCCTGCGGACGTGAGTACAAATGAATGGGCCGGTACATTTCCTTCGCGTCGCGCTCCCTTTATGGTAGATCATTGCACTGATATTACTCTCAGGAATTTCACTGTCGCAACCACTCTGCGAGGTCAGGCCGAGGCACTGTTGATCAATGGCACTCGCATCCGTCTTGAGGATCTGAACATACTCGGTTCGGGTGATGCCCTTCAGGTCAACGGTCCTACATACGTGAAAAACTGCCGTATCGAGGGAGATGGTGACACTATCCTGGGCCGTGGCCCTGTCTTCTTCAAGGATTGCACGCTCATCTCCTCCGGACCTTTTGCTTGGATCCGTAACGGGTCGGCCAATCATGGAGATGTACTTGTAGACTGCACGCTCATTGGCAGAGGACCTCATGCTTACTTCGCCCGCACAAATGGGACCTATCCTCACGCCGAGTTTGTGCTGATCGATTGTCGCACTGAAAACATCCCGTCGGAAGGATGGGGTGGGCTCGATCGTGGTGACAGCACGTATGTGAGATACTGGGAAGCCGGTACGGTCAATAACTCCGACGGCTCTCCTGCCGATGTCTCCCGTCGGGCCGCAGGCTCCCGTGTCCTTGACCCTGATAAAGACAAAGCCCTCATATCCCTATACCGCAATCCCGCCTGGGTTCTCTCCGGCTGGAGCCCCGAGGAATATTAATTAGGAATATTAATTAGGAATCTAAATCGGTACCCAAAAGAAATCCGGGCTCGAATCACTCACGATTCAAGCCCGGAAATTTTATTGATTGGATGGGTCTTATGCCTTGGTGAGTTCCTCGGGGAGGATGGGCATGGCGCCTTTCTTGGTGCAGACGTAGGCTGAGGTCTGCACGGCGATGTTGTGAGCCTCGGCAACGCTCTTCCCTTTAAGGATGCTGGCGATGAAAGCGGCGGTAAATGAGTCACCGGCTCCGACGGTGTCGGCAACCTCTACCTTGGGTGTAGGTTGGAATGAAACGCTACCGGGAGTGAAGACG